>JBKJRR010000130.1:0-15192 GCA_046594635.1 Burkholderiaceae bacterium | reverse complement strand
ACGAGACGCCGAGGCTGTTGAAGAACATCGGCGACAAACCGGCGGTGATCCTGCGCAACCACGGCCTGCTGTCCTGGGGGCCGACCGTGGTTGCGCAGGATCACCGCCGGTTTGTCGCCGATGTTCTTCAACAGCCGCGGCGTCTCGTCGGCGTGCACCGTGATGCCCTCGAAGTCGTGATACGCCACCAGGCCGTGCAACTGGGCGGAATAGAAGTTGTTCTGCGCCAGGCCGACTTTCGAGCAGGCCACCGCCAGCCCGTTGGTGGTGTGGGTGTGCATCACGCAATGAGCCTGCGGCAGATGCTCGTGGATCGCGGCGTGGACCACGAAGCCGGCTGGATTGACGGGCCACGGGCTGTCGGCATCGAGCTTCTTGCCCTGCAGGTCGATCTTGAGCAGGTTGCTGGCCGTCACCTCGCTGTAGTGCAGCCCGAACGGGTTGATCAGAAACTGTTTCTCGCCCCCCGTCACGCCGTCCGGCAGGCGCAGCGTGATGTGGTTGTAGATCATCTCGGTCCAGCCCAGCATCGCGAAGATGCGGTAGCAGGCGGCCAGTTCGAGCCGCGCCGCCCATTCGTCGGGATGGACGCCGGGCAGGGCGCTAGGTTGGAGGACGGCATTCATCGTGGCTGCTCCATCAAGGGTTGGGTGGGAATACAGGGATCAGTACGTCTTGCTGGCCGCGGGCGCAAGTAGCTCGGTTTTGAAGCGGGCCGCCAGCGCGCTCGAGTGACGAGCCAGCAGGTTGTTGTCCAGGCCGACGGCGACGAAGGTGAAGCCCATCTCGATGTATTTCTTGGCCAGCGCCTCGTCCGGGGTCAGGATGCCGGCGGCCTTGCCGGCCGCGTTGATGCGCTTGCAGGCATCCTCGATCGCGGCCTGAACCTTCGGGTTCATCGGGTCGCCCGGAAAGCCGAGCGAGGCCGAAAGGTCGGCCGGGCCGATGAAGACGCCGTCGACGCCCTCGACGGCTGCGATCGCCTCGAGGTTGTCCAGCGCCAGTTGCGATTCGGCCTGCACCAGCAGGCAAACCTGGCTGTTGGCTTCCTTCGGGTAGCTGGCGATGCGGCCCCAGCGTGACGCCCGGGCGCCGCCCATGCCGCGGATGCCGTGCGGCGGGTAGCGCATCGCGCGCACCAGTTCGGTCGCCTGCTGCGCGGTGTCGACCATCGGCACCAGCAGGGTCTGGATGCCCAGGTCCAGGTGCTGCTTGATCAAGGTGGTGCCGGCGTGGCCGTGGCCAACCGGCACCCGCGAGATCGAATGGGTGTCCGGATAGCCGGCCACGGCCTGGGCCTGCCGCAGCAGCGTGCGCAGGTCGTTGGGCGAGTGCTCGCAATCGAGCAGCAGCCAGTCGAAGCCGGCGCCGGCGCAGATCTCGGTGGAATAGGCGTCGGCCAGGCCGATCCACAGGCCGATTTGCGGACGCTTTTCGGCCAGGGCCTGCTTGAAGGGGTTGACGGGTAGTTGCATGACGGGTCCTTTCAGACGAAGGTGAATTCAATGCGGCCCAGCGGCCCGTAGTCGGCGTCGAAGACGTCGCCTTTCCTGGCCAGCGCAGGCCGGGTGAAAGAGCCGGCCAGCACCGTGTCGCCGGCCTGCAGGCATTCGCCCCAAGGCGCCAGCTTCATCGCCAGCCACGCCACGCCGATCGCCGGATGCCCCTGCACCCCGGCGGCCAGGCCGGTCTCCTCGACCACGCCGTTCTGGCGCAGGATGGCGCCGACCCAGGGCAGGTCGACCTCGCGCGGCCCGACCTTGCGTCCGCCCAGCACGATGCCGGCGTTGGCGGCGTTGTCGCTGATGGTGTCCTGCACCTTGCGAAATGCCTTGGTGTGGCGATCGTGCTGTTCGATCCGCGAGTCGATGATCTCGATCGCGGGCTGCACATACTCGGTGGCGGCCAGCACCTCCTCGATGCCGATGGTGGCGCCTTCGATCTTGCGTTTCAGCACGAACGCCAGCTCCACCTCGACCCGCGGCACGATGAAGCGGCTGGCGGGAATGGCGCCAGGCTCAAAGAACATGTCGTCCAGCAGGGTGCCGAAATCCGGCTCGTCGATCTGGCTGGACTGCTGCATCGCGCGCGAGGTCAGCCCGATCTTGTGGCCACGCCGCACCGCGCCGGCGTCGGTCTTCATCTTGACCCAGGCGCGCGAGATGGCGTAGCCGTCGGTGACGGTGAGCTCGGGGTAACGCTTGGAAAAATGCTCGACCTGCACCCGCGACTTTTCGCTCTCGTTCAGCTCGGTGGCCAGTTGCCGGATCAGGTCCTGGGAAATCATCGCTGGCATCCCGTCATTTGTTGAACAACGGATGCAGGTTGCTGTGCTTGGCGTCATAGACCTGGCCTGGCGGCTCGTCGATCTGGATCGTCACGCCGACATAGTCCTCCTCGAACGCCTGGGTGAAGCGGGCCTGGGCCACGACCAGCAGCGCGTCGCCGGTGGCTTTCTTGACGGCGTCGCTGCGGCCGGGGGCGATCCGCACGTTGATGTAGCAAAAGCCGCAGTCGGGCAGGCCGTCCGCCACCGCGAAGTGAGTGGCCGGATAGGCCAGCACGCGGGTGCCGCCGGTCGGGAACACCGGTTTGCCGTCGTCGTCATGGGTTTGCAGCATGGCGTCAGCCAAAACACGGCACAGGACGGTCATGTCGGTCTCCTGATCCAGGTTCGGGGTGTACAGCACAACGAGATGGGGCATGGGTTCGGGCTTTCCTGCGGGTTCCTGTCAAATGTAGCCGGGCTTCCCCGTGCATGCCGCAGCCTGGCGGGCGGCATCGGTCAGACCGGGCGCTAACATGGCAACATGGTCAAGGAAAAAAGCGTTTATACCTGCATCGAATGTGGCGGCACCAGCCCCAAATGGCTGGGCAAGTGCCCAGCGTGTGCGGCCTGGAACACCTTGATCGAATCGGTGGCCCAGGGCCATTCCGGCGGTGCGGCGCGCAACCGGTTCGCCGCATTGGCCAAGACCACCGTGGTCACGACGCTGGCTGACATCGATGCGGTTGAAACCGAGCGTACACCTACCGGCCATGAGGAACTCGATCGCGTGCTGGGCGGGGGCATCGTCGAAGGCGGGGTGGTGCTGATCGGTGGCGATCCCGGCATCGGCAAGTCGACGCTGCTGCTGCAGGCCATGCACAGTCTGCAAAATGCCGGCCACCGCACCCTGTATGTCACGGGTGAGGAAAGCAGTGCCCAGGTGGCCTTGCGCGCACGCCGCCTGGGTCTGGAGCAGTCCCAGGTATCGGTGCTGGCCGAGATCGCACTGGACAAGATTCTGGCCACGCTGGACGCGGTCAAACCCGCGGTGGCGGTAATCGATTCGATCCAGACCGTGTATTCCGATCAACTCACATCGGCGCCCGGCTCGGTGGCGCAGGTGCGTGAATGTGCTGCGCACCTGACACGCGCGGCCAAGGCCAGCGGCGTGTGTATCGTGCTCGTTGGCCATGTCACCAAGGAGGGCGCATTGGCGGGCCCCCGGGTGCTTGAGCACATGGTCGATACGGTGCTGTATTTCGAGGGAGACACGCATTCGAGCTTTCGCCTGGTGCGCGCCATCAAGAACCGCTTTGGCGCCGTCAACGAGATCGGCGTGTTCGCCATGACCGAGAAGGGACTCAAGGGTGTGAGCAACCCGAGCGCGATCTTCCTGAGCCAGCACGAAACCGCCGTGCCGGGCAGTTGCGTCATGGTGACGCTCGAAGGTAGCCGACCACTGCTGGTCGAGATTCAGGCTTTACTGGACGATGGCGGTCCGAGTCCGCGCCGGCTGTCGGTGGGCCTGGACCGGGACCGCCTGGCCATGTTGCTCGCGGTGTTGCATCGCCATGCCGGTGTCGCGTGTGCCGATCAGGATGTATTCGTCAATGCCGTCGGCGGCGTGCGCATCAACGAACCGGCGGCCGATCTGGCGGTGATGCTGGCCATCACATCCAGCCTGCGTGCCAAGCCCCTGCCCAAGGGTTTCTTCGCCTTTGGCGAGGTGGGGCTGGCCGGCGAGGTGCGCCCGGCTCCACGCGGCCAGGAACGCCTGCGCGAGGCCGCCAAGCTGGGTTTTGGTGTGGCCGTGGTGCCCCGTGCGAATCTGCCGCGCAAGCCTATCGAGGGGCTGGTCATCCACGGGGTCGACCGGGTTGAACAGGCGATGGAAGTGGTGCGAGGACTGAGCTGACATGCAACAACTGCTTTTGCGCATAGGCGTTCCGCTGGCCGGCATCGCCATCATCACCCTGGCCTGGTACCGGTTTGGCTGGCAGGGCGTGGTGGTGGTGCTCACTGCGATCGTGATGTGGGCGCTGCTGCATTTCAATCGCATTGTGCAGGTGCTCAAACGGGCGGCGAACCGTCCGATCGGTTATGTGGACAGCGCCGTCATGCTCAATGCCAAGCTCAAGACCCGTATGACACTGATGCATGTGGTGGCGATGACCCGGTCACTGGGTGCCCTGCAGTCGGTGAAAGACGTGCAGCCCGAGATCTACCGGTGGACCGATGGATCCGAATCGTTTGTTGACTGCGAATTCCAGGGGGGGCGCCTGGTGCGCTGGCAGATGACCCGGCCGCAGCCGACCCCGACTGACCCGGCTCCGGCGCCCCTGCCCGGCAACCCGAAGTCGTCGGCCCCGTAAAATCGGTCGTTTGGGGGTCTGGCAGTCTTCTGACCGCCTGCATCCTGAATCCGTACAACAACCTGTGCGCCGGTTTGGCGCGAGACAAGGAATCACCATGAGTGCAGTACCC
Organism: Burkholderiaceae bacterium; assembly: GCA_046594635.1. Lineage (GTDB taxonomy): Bacteria > Pseudomonadota > Gammaproteobacteria > Burkholderiales > Burkholderiaceae_C > CAISIP01. Next base: position 10,439 of record JBKJRR010000130.1, on the reverse strand, counting down.
CCTTCAATGGCCGACCGTGACGGCAAGATCTGGATGGACGGGCAACTGGTCGAATGGCGCGACGCCAAGATCCATGTGTTGACGCACACCCTGCACTACGGCTGCGGCGCCTTCGAGGGCGTGCGCGCCTACAAGACGGCCGATGGCACGGCGATCTTCCGCCTCAAGGAGCACACCGAGCGGCTGTTCAACAGTGCCAAGATCCTGCGGATGCAGATTCCTTTCACGCATGAGCAGGTCATGGCGGCACAGACGCAGGTGGTGCGTGAGAACAAGCTCGATAGCTGTTACCTGCGCCCGCTCACCTGGGTCGGTTCGCAGAAGCTGGGCGTCAGCATGAAGGGCAACACCATCCACCTGATGGTTGCCGCCTGGCCCTGGGGCGCGTATCTTGGCGAAGAGGGCATGACAAAAGGCATCCGCGTGAAGATCTCGAGCTACACCCGCCACCATGTCAACATCACGATGACCCAGGCCAAGGCCGTCAGCAATTACACCAACTCGATCCTGGCCAACCAGGAAGCCACCGACGACGGCTACGATGAGGCCATGTTGCTCGACGCCAGCGGTTTCGTCAGTGAAGGTGCCGGCGAGAACGTGTTTGTCGTCAAGGATGGCGTGGTCTACACGCCTGATTTGTCGGCGGGTGCGCTCAATGGCATCACACGCAACACCGTGATGCATATCTGCAAGGACCTGGGACTGGAGCTGGTGCAAAAACGCATCACGCGCGACGAAATCTATATTTCGGACGAAGCCTTCTTCACCGGCACGGCCGCCGAAGTGACGCCCATCCGCGAACTCGACCGCATTGCGCTGGGCAACGGCTCGCGCGGCCCGATCACCGAGAAAATCCAGAGCGCTTTCTTCGACATCGTCAACGGGCGCAATCCGAAATATGCGCACTGGCTGACCAAGGTCTGACCCAGCAAGAACAAGCACACCATGAGCAAAATGCAAGTCGAACTGCTGGCCAACGACCTCAACGCCCAGGGTGGAGTTTTTTGCCCCAATCCCAAGGCCGACATGAAGATCTGGGACAGCCATCCCAAGGTGTATCTGGATGTCGGCCACACCGGCAAGGCGAAGTGCCCGTACTGCGGCACTGAATATGCGCTCAAGGCCGGCGAGCACTTCGACGGTCATCATTGAGTGCCATTGGTTGGAGGACCCAACCAAAGTGCAAGTGGTGAAAGAGCGCAACAGGTCTTCGCTGAACTCGATTTCACCCGTGGGCACGTCAGCGACGCGCGCTTCCTGGCCGAAGGCAGTCGTCGCCGTCTTTGACGCCATCGCCACGGCCATTGCGACGTCGAAGATGAGATATTCGGTAGGGCCGGGGATGGGTAGCAGGGCGTCCTTGATCAGTTTCGAGCGTTCGCAAGGTTTCGTCACCAGATCAGCGGACAGGCGGGCACTTGTTTGGCGCCGTCTGTTGATTCGGCCGACAAACTGCGCCCGTGTTCCGATTCCAGATCGAGGGACTGGTTTGAAAGCAGTTTCGTTCAAGCGCCTCAAGTTCGCGTTGCCGCAAGAATGATGGGAGTTGATGCTGATGTTGATTTGGCAAGTCCTGGTCCTGGTGCTGGCTGCGTCGGGGTTGTTGCTGCTCGTGGGTCTGGTGATCATTTGGGCGCCAGACAAGCCTGTGAGCGAGCTCAAGGTGCGTTGGGCGCAGCCGCCATCGCAGTTTGTCGCGTTGAGTGGCATGCAGGTACACCTGCGAGACGAAGGCCCGCGCGACGACCCCACGCCCATCGTGCTGCTGCACGGCACTTCATCCAGCCTGCACACCTGGCAGGGATGGACAGTGGCTTTGCGCGGCCAGCGCCGCGTCATCCGCTTTGACCTGCCGGGCTTTGCCCTGACCGGCCCGCAGCCGCAAGGCGACTATTCCATCGATGCTTATGCCCGCTTTGTGGTGGACATGCTGGACCAGTTGGGCGTGCAAAATGTGGTGCTGGGCGGTAACTCGCTGGGCGGGCAAATTGCCTGGGCCACTGCAGCGGCCCACCCGCAGCGCGTGCAGCGGCTGGTGCTGGTGGACGCGGCGGGCTACCCGTTTGAGCCCACATCCATTCCCCTCGGATTCCAGCTTGCGCGCATACCCATGCTGGCGCCGCTGATTCTGCGCACCTTGCCGCGCGGTATGGTGGCCAACAGTGTGCGCAATGTTTATGGCGACCCAGCCAAGGTTACGCCCGCGCTGGTGGACCTGTACTACGACATGACCGTGCGTGAAGGCAACCGCCGCGCGCTGGGTGCTCGTCTGGCCTTGCCGCACGCGGTGGGTGCCGAGTGCATTGCCACGCTAAGAATGCCCACCCTGATCCTCTGGGGTGGGCAAGACCGGTTGATTCCACCCGACAATGCCCGGCTTTTCGCCAAGGATATCGCCGGCAGTCAGCTGGTGATGTTCGACCCCTTGGGCCATGTTCCCCATGAGGAAGACCCGGCGGCTACGGTGGCAGTGGTGAAGAAGTTTCTGGGGTTATGAGACTGTGTTCGGCGTGTCGGGCAACACGGTCAACAACGCCGCGTTGTCGGTCGTGTATTTTGGCGGGTTGAAAATTCGGACCTCGCCCTGAAGCGACAGTGAGGCACCGGCGGCTTGCTGGCCTCTTGTCGGGATTCGTGACGGGCCTGGGGATGCGCGACGGTGACTTCGGACAAACTGCCGACGATAGCGTCCGGGTGCACGCCAGCCGTTGCGGCGGGACGGCCAGCGACTTCATGGAACCTGAAAGCTGGACGCGCTCATGACGGCCTCCACCTGCATCTGCAGTGAAAGGCTGACATCCAGGCCGCGGCTTTCGAGCTGCTGGTACAAAGGCTCGACTTGGTAGTACGGAGTCGCGAACGACGGTTTGTGCCGAAGACTGTGCATGGCCTCGAACATCGCCGCATACATCTGCGGATGGGCATCGCGAATATAGGCAAACGCATACGCGTCGGCGTAGGCCTCTTCAATGGAAATGGTCTTCTCCATGGCTCGACGCGCTGCAGAGCCTGGCGCCGTGGCATGGACACGTTCCCACAATTGCAGCGACAGGTTTTTGCTGCGAATTCGAAAGCAATGCCCAAATTCGTGGGCTGCAATGGTCAGCAAGAATACGCGCGCTGACTCGGGCGAAGTTGTCAGTGCCATCATTTGGCCTAACTTTGAATTGTCGCCCTCCGATATGGCGACAACACAGTCCAGTCCTTCCCGCGGGATGACGCCCACGGGCGAATAACCTGCCTTTTCAGCCGGTATCTTGGCGTAGCTGACCTTCAGATCCCTGAAAAGTGGGTGCTGGTGGACTTCCTGAAACAGGGTGATCCACTGCGTGACGGTCGGAATGCCTTGGGCACAGGACAACGCTGGCCACCAGAACGCCATGCTCGCGAGGATCGCAAGGGTCGCTTTCGACATCTGCTGCTCCTGGAAGGTGCTGGGCTGACAAGGGCTGGAACCGGGAAATCGCTGCAAGGCACCCGCCCGCAGGGCAGGATCGATGAAGCCACCGGCCCATGCCACACACGCCATGGTCCTCACCTTCCCCGCTGGTTTGCAATCGGTCGCAGAAAGTGTTACCAACAGTGAAGTATGAACCGCAGAGGAAAAAAAAGCCACCCGAAGGTGGCTTGAAAATGTCCTACGAAGAGGACGTCGTTGGAAACGAGACTGGAATTACCGCAGGACTTTGTTCGAGGTGTTACCCCTCAGCCTTTGCACTGTGTGACAGCAGTTGGATCGACTCTAACGGCTGGTTTTGAAGCCCGCCATCCTCCATTCAGGGGATGGGATGCAGTTTTCGCGGCTATCCGGCACTAATTCCGGCGTCACTTTGCGCAGTGGCTGGTTATAGGTGCTTCATTTGTGGCAGGCAGACGCGGAAACAGGCGCCTGAACCTGCATGGTTCTCGCAGCGCACCGTACCGCCATGGCGCAAGACGATGGATTTCACCAGCGCCAGGCCCAGACCCACGCCGCCATCGCGTTCGCTGGCGCCGGGCAAGCGGTAAAACGGCTCGAAGATGCGTTCGCGCAAGGCCTCGGGCACACCCGGTCCCTGGTCGCAGACCTGGATCTCGATCTGTTTGCCGGAGGCGGCGAGTTTGAGCGTCACCTCACCAGCCGCGTGGCGGTGCGCGTTCTCAAGCAGATTACGTAACACGCGACGCAGCAGCTTGCCCACACCCATCACTTCTAGTGTGGTGCTGCTGCCGTCGACCTGCAGATGTGCGTCCAGTTTCGCGCATTCCTCGGCGGCCATGCCCAGCAGATCGATCGGCTCCATGGTGCCAATATCCACCTCGCTGGCGTCCAGGCGGCTGGCCAGCAGGATTTCGTCGATCAACTGGTCGAGTTCCTGGATGTTGCGCGCGATCTCATCGCGGAACTCGGTCGAGGTCTGCGGTCCCATCAGCTCCAGCCCCATGCGGATCCGTGTCAACGGCGAGCGCAGTTCGTGCGAAGCGTTGGCCAGCAAGGCCTTGTGCGACTGCAGCAGCGCCTGCACCCGTGCAGCTGCGGCGTTGAAGCCCTTGGCCAGGTTCGCCACTTCGTCATGGCCTTGTTGTGGCAACCGGGTTGTCAGGTCGCCTTCGCCCCATTGGTGCACGCCTTGCTCCAGTGCTTCAAGCCGTTTGGTCAGGCGACGCACGATCGGATAGGTGCCCAGGGCCACCGCCACCGCAATGAAAGCCAGCATCCAGGCAAATCCCAGTGCGGGACGATCGGAATTCCTCCTGTTGCCCATGGCCCCGCGGTCGTTGTCGGAGCCACGCGGGCGCGGCAGCTGGATGTACAAGGTACTGCCGTCCTGCATCTTGACCTGGAACTCGGGCGCCTGACCCGGCACACGGATCGGGCGCGCCGGCGCCTGGCCGAGAATGTTGCCGGCGCTGTCGCGCAATACGATCTCGCGGCCTGGCCGCATGGCACGTTCACGCTCCGCATCCAGACGCGACAACCAACCGGCCAGCAACGCCAGCACGGCGATGGTGCCCACGACGGCCAGCCAGATGCGCAGGGACAGGCGCTGGAACAGCGGAATCTTCATGGGCCCGGCGCTCGCGCTGCCTCAGTCCTGCTGGCGTGCGAACACGTAGCCAACGCCGCGCACCGTGAGAATACGTTTGGGATTTTTCGGGTCCTGTTCGATCGCGGCCCGGATCCGGCCCATGTGCACATCGATGGATCGGTCAAAGGCATCGAGTTCGCGCCCGCGCACCGCTTCCATGATTTGATCGCGTGTGAGCACCCGACCGGCCCGTTCGGCCAGCGCTACCAGCAGGTCGAACTGATAAGAGGTCAGATCACAAGACTGGTCCGCTACCGCCACCGTACGGGCATCGCGATCGATTTGCAGCGAGCCGAACTGTAGTGGCTGATCGCGGCTGTCCAACGCGGTGTTGCGGCGCAATACCGCGCGGATGCGTGCCAGCAATTCACGCGGCTCAAAGGGTTTGGGCAGGTAGTCGTCGGCACCGATTTCCAGACCGACGATGCGGTCCATCGGGTCCCCTTTGGCCGTGAGCATCAGGATGGGCGTGCGAGCGGCCGAGCCCGGCAGGCTTCGAATGCGTTTGCATACTTCCAGCCCGTCCATGTCGGGCAGCATCAGGTCCAGGATGACCAGATGGGGCATGGATTCGGAGCCACGCCCCTGCAATTGCGCCAGTCCACTGTGCCCGTCGCAGGCGTGCGACACCGCGAATCCGGATTGGCCCAGGTATTGCGTCACCATCTGGGCCAATCGGGAATCGTCCTCGATCATCAATAAGCGTTCCACCATGGGCGCAGTTTAGGTTGCGCCCTGCAGCAGCAGTTGAAGCGGCGGTAAAGATGGGTAAACCGCCGTGCGCGGTCAAGCGGCGTCAGCCGAAGCCGGTGCTGCTGCTTGGGCCGTCGGCCGGGTCTGTCCGAGGTCAGCCCAGATGGCCAGCAGAATCAGCCCCAGCACTGGCAGCCCGAGCAGCGCGGTGGCCACGAAGAACTGCGCATAGCCGAAGCTGTCGACATACTGTCCGGAGAAGCCCGCCAGGAACTTGGGCAACAGCAGCATCAGGGAGCTGAACAGGGCGTACTGGGTGGCAGAGTAGCGGATATTGGTCAGGCCCGAAAGGTATGCAATGAATGCGGCCGATGCGATGCCGCTGCTCAGGTTGTCGGCCGACACCACGAGGATCAGTGCCTGCACGTCGTGCCCGTGACCCGCCAGCCAGGCAAACAGCAGGTTGGTGGTGGCGCTGAGAATAGCGCCCAGCATCAGGATGCGCATCACGCCGTACCGCATCGACAACACGCCGCCGATGAAGGCGCCCACCAGCGTCATGATGACGCCGTAGATCTTGGTCACGGCCGCGACCTCGTCCTTGGTGTATCCCATGTCGACATAAAACGGGTTGGCCATGATGCCCATCACGACGTCGCTGATGCGGTAGATCGCGATCAGCGCCAGAATCAGCGCCGCATGCCAGCGGTAACGGCCCAGAAAGTCGGCAAATGGTGCGACCAGCGCACCCTGAATCCATTCGCCCGCACTCTTGGCCGGCGCAATTACCGGGTGTGGGGGCTCAGGTGACAACAGCACCGTGAACACCCCCACCAGCATGGACGCGGCCATGACCAGGTAGGCCGTCTGCCAGGCGCCCGACTGGTATTGCGCCGCGCCGCTGAGTTCGGCCCGCGCGGCAATCCACAATACGCCGGCGCCAGCCCAGATCATCGCCATCCGGTAGCCGGTCTGGTAGGTCGCGGCCAGCGCGCCCTGGCGTTCGGTGGAGGCAGACTCGATACGGTAGGCATCGAGCGCGATATCCTGCGTGGCCGACGCGAACGCGACCGCCAGTGCACCCCACACGATCGGCGTCAGTGCTTGCTGCGGGTCGGTCATGGCCATGCTGGCCAGCGCCATCATGATCACGAGCTGGGACATCAGCAACCAGCTGCGCCGGCGCCCCAGCCAGCGCGTCAGCAGCGGTATCGGCAGGCGGTCCACCAGCGGTGACCAGGCCCACTTGAAGCCATAGGCCAGACCCACCCAGCTCAGGTGGCCAATGGTGGTGCGGTCGATGCCGGCTTCGCGCAACCAGAAACTCAGGGTACCGAGCACCAGCAACAGCGGCAGACCGGCGGAAAAACCCAGCAACAACATGCGCAGGCTGGCGGGCTCGAGATAGACGCGTGCGGCAATACGCCAGGGAATGCGGGGTTTGTCGGTCTTGGAAGTGTCGGGGGATGTATCTGTCATGCCGCAATTGGATTGTTCCGACTATTATTCACGCATGTGCCAAACCTGTATCTCCAACCGCTCCATCTGGGCCTCGCGCCGTGGCTTTCTTTTGGCTGGTGCCGCGGCGGTCGCAGCGCCGGCCATGGCGCAGGTCGACGTGGGCAAACGCTCGCAGTTTCGCAAGCTGGTGTCGGCCGATGCAATCGAGCAGGCTGCGGCGCAGCAATATGCCCAGGTGCTGGCCGATGCGCGCGCCCAGAGGGCGCTGGCGCCAGAAAACCATCCGCAGCTGCGGCGCCTGCGCGCGATTGCGCAGCGCATCATTCCTCACACGGCGTCCTGGAACGATCGCGCAGGCAGTTGGCGATGGGAAGTCAACCTGATCGGCAGCAAGGACGTCAATGCTTTTTGCATGCCCGGCGGCAAGATCGCCTTCTTCTCTGGCATCCTCGACCAGCTGCAGCTGACGGACGATGAGGCAGCGATGATCATGGGCCACGAGATGGCGCATGCTTTGCGCGAACATGCCAATGAGCGCATCGGCAAGACACAGGCAACCGGTGTTGGCCTGTCTTTCCTTTCGCAATTGCTGGGGCTCGGTGACGTGGGCGGTGCGGCGGCCCAAATCGGTACCCAATTGCTCACACTCACGTTCAGCCGCGAGGACGAGAGCGAGGCCGATCTGGTCGGCCTGGAGCTGGCGGCGCGTGCCGGTTTTGCACCAGAGGCTGGCGCCAGCCTTTGGCGCAAGATGGCTGCGGCCTCCGGCGGTGGCGGCGGCAAGCTCGCATTTCTGTCTACCCATCCCAGCGGTCCGCAACGTATCCGCGACCTGCAGGCGAATGAACCCAAGGTACAGGGTCTGTACGAGCGGGCCCGGCGCGGCGGCTGACCACACACGGCCCCGCTTTAACAACCGCCGCCATGTCGATTCAGTACAACCGCTATTACCGCTACGCCGAATTTACCTCCGTCCTGCAGCAACTGGTGCGGTCCTATCCCCACCTGCTGGCGATGGAGAGTGTGGGCAAGAGCCATGAAGGTCGCGACATCTGGGTGATGACGGTGACCAACCAGGACACCGGCGCGGCATCGGACAAGCCGGCGTATTGGGTCGACGCCAACATCCACGCCAGCGAGCTGGCCGGTGGCGCGGCGGCCATGTACCTGATCGACACGCTCACTTCTCAGTACGGCAGGCGCGAGGACGTCACGCGGTGTCTGGACAGCCGGGTGTTCTACATCTGCCCGCGCATGAACCCGGATGGCGCCGAATGGGCGCTGCGCGATACGCCCAAGATCATCCGTTCGTCGACCCGACCGTACCCGTACGACGAGGACCAGATCGACGGCCTGGACATCGAGGATGTGGACGGAGACGGCCGCATCCTGTCGATGCGCATTCCTGACGCAAACGGCAACTGGAAATGCCATCCCGATGAGCCCCGCCTGATGGTGGCGCGCGAGCCGACCGAGGTCGGTGGCAACTATTACCGCATCCTGCCCGAGGGCCGGGTGCGCGATTACGACGGCTTCATGCTCAAGGTGAACCGGGACCGCGAGGGACTGGACCTGAACCGCAATTTCCCCGCGCAATGGCGTCAGGAGTTTGAGCAGCTGGGCGCCGGGCCGTATCCGACCTCAGAGCCCGAAGTGCGCGCCGTGGTGCATTTCATCACCCATCATTCCAACATCACGGGCGGCGTGTCGTTTCACACTTGGAGCGGCGTGTTGCTGCGCCCATTCTCGGGCCGCTCCGACGACGAAATGCCGGCCGAAGACCTGTGGGTTTTCAAGGCGCAGGGCGACAAAGGCACGGCGCTGACCGGTTATCCGGCGATCAGTACCTTTCATGAGTTCCGCTACCACCCCAAAGACGTCACCACCGGAGGCTTTGACTGGATCTACGAACACCTGGGTCTGTACAAATGGACGGTCGAAATCTGGTGCCCGATGCGCGAGGCCGGCATCACCGACTACAAGTTCATCGACTGGTTCCGCGAACACCCGGTCGCGGACGACTTGAAGCTGCTGGCCTGGTCGGACAACGCGCTGCAAGGCAAAGGCCATATCGATTGGTACCCGTTCGTGCATCCTCAGCTGGGCGCGATCGAGATCGGCGGCTGGGACAAGATCCACGCGTTCCGCAATCCGCCGCTGCAATTGCTGGAAAAAGAGATCGCGCGGTTCCCGGACTGGCTGCTGTGGAACGCGCTGACCTCACCCCGCCTGGAACTGGTGTTCGCGCGTTGCGAAAGCCTGGGCCCGGATACCTGGCGCATCGAGGTGGGTGTGCAGAACACCGGCCACCTGCCGTCGTATGTGTCCAAGCGGGCGCTGGAGCGCAAGCAGAGCCGGGGTCTTGTCGGCGAGATCACACTGCCTGAGGGAGCCAGCCTGGTGTCCGGGCAGTTGCGCATGCTGGCAGGCGAACTCGAAGGACGGGCCTACAAACACACGCTGGTCAGTTTCTGGACCGACAACACACCGATGGCCGATCGGGCCAAGTTGCAATGGGTGGTGCGCGCGCCCGTCGGCACGGCCGTGCCAGTCGTTGTGCGACATGAAAAGGCCGGAACGGTACGGGCCAGCGTAATCCTGCAGTAAGCCGGACCAATGCCTAATGTCACCCACGCGCCGCGCCCCATGCAACAGGCGCTCAACAGCATACTCGACGAGGCCATTCGTCGCGTCATCGGTGGCGAGCCGCTGTCATCTTTTTGCGCGTGGTTTGTTGCCGACCTTGAATCTGCGATCGGCCCAACGGACGGCCCGATTGGGCGCGACGCTGATTACAACCGTCGCCTGCGCGTCACCATGGCACGTCATTTCTGGCGCGACGTGCCCATGCCCCAAAACCGGTGGCGCACGCAGTCCTTGCCCAAGGTCGAGCGCAATGACCGGTGTTATTGCGGATCGGGACGCAAGTTCAAACAGTGTTGCGTCGATCTGGCCGACATGCCTCCGGTGCTCAATGCCGATCATGTGCTGGGTCTGGTACTCGCATCGATACCGCCCGCCCAATTGAGCGCGGCGGCCTTGCGCCAGGTGCCACCGGCCGGGCTCGCGATTGCGGCGATGGCGATGCGCGATGCGTTTGGCGACGCAGCCGTTGCGGCGTTGCTCGAGCCCTTGTTCCTGGACCCGGTCGGTCTGGACGCACGCCATGATGATGTGTTTGAAGTCCTGATGGACGTCTTGCTCAACCTGGGCCAG
>JBKJRR010000018.1:0-4518 GCA_046594635.1 Burkholderiaceae bacterium | reverse complement strand
CGACCTTCGGGTTCACTTCCTTGGCGCCCGCCATGAAGGCGTGCATCAACCGGTTCACCTCGGGGATCGAGAAGCCGCCGACCATGCCGATCTTGTTGGTCTTGGTCATGCCGCCGGCCACCATGCCGGTCAGGTAGGCCGGCTCCTGGATGTAGTTGTCGAACACGCTGAAGTTGGGTGCCTGCGGCTTGCCCGAGGAGCCCATCAGGAAATTGGTTTTGGGGAAGTCCTTGGCCACCTTGCGCGCCGCCGCCTCGACGGCAAATGATTCGCCCACAATCAGCGTGTTTCCGCCAGTGGCGTATTCACGCATCACGCGCTCGTAATCGGCATTGGATACGTTCTCGCTCGCCTTGTATTCGATATCGCCACGTGCCTCGGCGGCTTTGAGCGCCTTGTGCAGGCGGCTCACCCATTGCTGTTCAAACGGCACGGTATAAACCGCGGCGACCTTGAGCTTGGCCTGGGCCAACGCCAGTGCGGGCGATAGTGTGGCCGCAGCAGCGGCAAGGGCAACGATATGGCGGCGGGTCAGTAGTGTCATGGCAGCGGCTTTCGATGGAAGTGAAGTGGGGACGTGACGGAAGAATGCGGAGGTAGGCAAGTGTGATGCAGGAATCCGGTGCAGCGACGCAACTTACGTGCCTGCGCGCTCGAGCATTGCGTGCAGCAATACGTTGCAACCGGCCGTGATGTGTTCGGGCTTGGCGTCTTCAATCTCGTTGTGGCTGATACCGTCCTTGCACGGGATGAAGATCATGCCGGCGGGCGCCAGCTGCGCCATGTAGACCGCGTCGTGGCCGGCACCGGATACGGCGGGCATGTTGGAATAACCCAGCTTGGCGGCTGCGCGGGCGACCGCATCAACGCAGTCCTTGTGAAACGACTGGGCCGGATAACCGGATACCTGCTGAATCTCGATCGGCAGTCCGCTCTCCTTGAAAAGCTTGGCTGCAAAGGCCTTGACCTCATCTGCCATGGTATCGACCAGTGCATCGGTGGCGTTGCGCAGATCGATCGAGAACTTGACCTGACCGGGAATCACGTTGCGGCTGTTCGGGTGCACATGCACCATGCCTACGGTACCCCGGCCATGTGGCTTGTGGCGCAGCGCGGCAGCCACCACCTCCTGCATCAGGTGGGTGGCGACCTGCAGCGCATCTTTGCGCAGTGCCATGGGTGTCGGGCCGGCGTGCGCCTCCATGCCGGTCACGGTGCAGTCGAACCATCGGATGCCGAGCACACCCTGCACGACACCAATCGTCACGTTGTTGTCTTCAAGCACCGGGCCCTGTTCAATATGGGTCTCGAAGTACGCGCCGATGGGATGTTGACCTGGCTCCTCGGTGCCGATGTAGCCGATGCGCTCCAACTCTTGCTTGACCGTTTTGCCGTTGGTGTCCCTGGCCGCATACGCATGTTCCAGCGTGAAGGCCTTGGCAAACACGCCCGATCCCATCATGACGGGCACGAAACGCGAGCCTTCCTCGTTGGTCCAGAACGCGACCTCGATCGGCGCTTCGGTTTCTATGCCATGGTCGTTGAGCGTGCGCACCACTTCGATGCCCGCCAGCACGCCATAGTTGCCGTCGAACTTGCCGCCGGTGGGTTGGGTGTCGATATGGCTGCCGGTCACGACAGGGGGCAGGGCATTGTTGCGTCCGGCGCGGCGCATGAAGCCGTTTCCGATCTTGTCGATGGTCACGGTCATGCCGGCTTCGCGGGCCCATTTGAGCACCAGGTCGCGACCCTGTTTGTCCAGGTCGGTCAGGGTCAACCGGCAGACACCGCCCTTGGGTGTGGCGCCAATCTGTGCCAGTTCCATCAGCGAGGCCCACAGCCGTTCGCCGTTGATGCGGACCTTTTCAATATCGGCGGCCGATTTCGCTGTTTCTGCAACTGCTGCATTCATGTTTTGCCTTCCATAGAAGTGTTCGGAGCTGCCGCGGTGGGATCAGCGCTTGACGGCGGTGGGCTTGTTGACCTCGGCGCGTTTGCTGACCGCATCAAAGTGGGTGCCGAAAGTTGGCCGCTTGACATACTGGCCCGCGCCTTTCTCGGCGCGCAACTCGCCCTTGGCATAGACGAGCTTGCCGCGGCTCAGCGTATGACTGGGGATGCCGCGCACGGTCATGCCCTCAAAAATGTTGAAGTCGACCTTGCTGCGCTGGTTTTTTACCGAGATGGTGCGGGTGCCCTGCGGATCCCAGACCACGAGGTCTGCATCGGCGCCGGCGGCGACACATCCTTTGCGCGGGTAGATATTGAACAGCTTGGCCGCATTGGCCGAGGTGACTGCGACAAACTCGCTCGGGGTCAGCCGGCCGGTATTCACGCCCTGGTCCCATAACACCGCCAGCCGCTCCTCGACACCGCCGGTGCCATTGGGGATCTTGCTGAAGTCGTTGCGACCGGCAGCTTTCTGCTCGGCACAGAACACGCAGTGGTCGGTGGCCGTGGTGTGCAGGTTGCCCGACTGCAGGCCGCGCCACAGAAATTCCTGGTTGATCTTGGGACGGAACGGCGGGCTCATGACATGGGCTGCGGCCGCAGTGAAGTCGGGGTTGCGGTAGACCGAATCGTCGACCACCAGATGCCCGGCCAGCACCTCGCCATAAACCCTCTGTCCGCGCGCGCGGGCTCGCGCAATGGCCTCGGCCGATTCGATACACGACACATGCACGACATAGATCGGAACGCCCAGCACGTCGGCGATGGCGATTGCGCGGTTGGCAGCCTCGCCCTCGACCATCGGTGGGCGCGACATCGGATGGCCCTCCGGGCCGGTGATGCCCATTTTGGCGACTTCCTGCTGCAGCAGATAGACCAGCTCGCCGTTTTCAGCATGCACCGTGGGCATGGCTCCAAGCTCCAGGGCACGCTTGAAGCTGTTCACCAGTGTTTCGTCGTCGCACATGATGGCGTTCTTGTAGGCCATGAAGTGCTTGAAGCTGTTGATGCCTTCTTCCTTGGCCAGGCGGCCCATGTCGGCGTGAACAGCATCACTCCACCACGTGACGGCCACATGAAAGCCGTAGTCGGCTGCGGCCTTCTCGGCCCAGCCACGCCACTGCTGGTAAGCCTCCATCAGCGGTTGCTGCGGATTCGGGATCACGAAGTCGATGATCGAGGTCGTGCCGCCGGCCAAAGCCGCGGCGGTGCCGTCGAAGAAATCGTCCACTGCCACGGTGCCCATGAAGGGCAGTTGCATGTGCGTGTGGGGATCGATGCCGCCGGGCATCACGTACTGGCCGCCGGCATCGATGGTCTGGGCACCCGCCGGGGTGTCGAGTTTTTCTCCGACGCTGTGAATTTTGCCGTCCAAGCACAGAACATCGGCCAGGAACTGGCGATCGGCGTTGACGACTGTGCCGCCACGAATCAGGGTTGCGCTCATGGGTGTCTCCGGTTTGAATTGCAGTCTTGCATCATAGGCTGACCGCAAAGGGTGCGGCAGCCTTGTTGCGCATCGGATTGTTCGGATGCGTGCTCCAGTTGGCGTAGTCCGCCGAGACCGCTTTGCCGGTGCGTTTGTCGATTTCGCCCGGGGCAAGCTTGCGCATCGTGATCGTCTCGGGAACCGGGCAGATTGACACGCACAGGTTGCATCCCACACACTCCTCTTCCTTGATCTCGAAGTGGCGTTTGCCATCCTTGGCAGCCGTGATCGCCTGGTGCGAAGTGTCTTCGCAGACCACGTGGCAACGCCCGCACTGGATGCACGAGTCCTGGTTGATCACCGCCTTCTCGATATGGTTCATGTCGAGCTGGTTCCACGAGGTGATGCTGGGAACCGCCTTGCCGACCATCTGCGCCACGCGGGTGTAACCCTGCTCGTCCATGAAGTTGGACAGGCCGTCACACATGTCCTGCACGATCCGAAAGCCATAGACCATGGCCGCGGTGCAGACCTGAACCGTGCCTGCGCCCAGCGCAATGAATTCGGCCGCGTCATGCCAGGTGTGCACACCCCCAATGCCCGAGATCGGCAGACCGGCGGTCTGCGGGTCGCGCGCGATCTCGGCCACCATGTTGAGCGCGATCGGGCGCACCGCCGTGCCGCAATAGCCGCCGTGTGAGCCGGTCGCTCCGACACTGGGCGACATGCGCATGGTTTTGAGGTCCACTCCCATGATGGAGTTGATGGTGTTGATCAGCGAGACCGCATCGGCGCCACCGGCCTTGGCCGCCCGCGCCGGATAACGAATGTCAGTGATGTTGGGCGTGAGCTTGACGATGACTGGCAGCCGGCTGTAGGTCTTGCACCAGCGCGCCACCATCTCGATATATTCCGGTACCTGTCCCACCGAGGCACCCATGCCGCGTTCGCTCATGCCATGCGGGCAACCGAAGTTGAGTTCGATACCGTCGCAGCCGGTGTCTTCGACCATGGGCAGGATGCGTTTCCATGCCGCTTCCTCGCATGGCACCATCAGCGACACGATCATGGCGCGGTCGGGCCAGGCCCGCTTGACGCGGCGGATCTCGTCCAGGTTGGTCTGCAGCGGACGGTCAGAA
>JBKJRR010000463.1:0-7416 GCA_046594635.1 Burkholderiaceae bacterium | reverse complement strand
CTCCGCCGGCGTGGCCGGGGCCAATGCCAAGACCTGGGACTACGAACTCGACGAATGGCACAAGGTGATCCAGGTCAACCTCAATGGCCTGTTCTATTGCTGCCGCGAGGTCGTGCCGCACATGCGTGCGAGCAACTATGGGCGCATCGTCAACATTGCGTCGGTGGCCGGCAAGGATGGCAACCCGAATGCCAGCGCTTACAGCGCGAGCAAGGCAGCTGTGATCGGCCTGACCAAGTCCTTGGGCAAGGAACTGGCCGACACCGGTATTCGCGTGAACTGCATCACGCCCGCCGCTGTCAAGACGGCGATCTTCGACCAGATCTCGGCCGAACATATTCAGTTCATGTTGTCCAAGATCCCGATGGGGCGCTTTGGCAAGCCGGAAGAGATTGCGGCCATGGTGGCCTGGCTGTGTACCGAAGACTGCTCGTTCTCCACCGCAGCGGTATTTGATCTCTCGGGTGGGCGGTCCACTTATTGATGGTGCGGGGCACAATTCCCGGCGGGGGTGAGAATAGGCCCCGTCCACTTTTTTCTGAAATTCATCGAAAGGCAAACTCATGAAGCTGGTTCGTTATGGCAAGGTCGGCAAGGAAAAACCCGGTCTGATCGACGCAGATGGCAAATTGCGCGACCTCAGCGCCGTGCTCAAGGACATCGGGCCGGAGCAACTGGGTGATGCGGCACTGGCCAAGCTGCGCAAGCTCAAGACCGACAAGCTGCCGCTGGTCAAGGGATCTCCGCGTTTGGGATGTCCGGTCGCCGGTGTGCCCAAGTTCATCGCCATCGGTCTGAACTATGCCGACCATGCCGCTGAATCGAACCTGCCGATCCCCAAGGAACCAATTGTGTTCATGAAGGCTATTGGCTGCATCCAGGGTCCGGATGATGACGTGATGTTGCCCAAAGGCTCGGTCAAGACCGACTGGGAAGTCGAACTCGGCGTCGTCATCGGGACCCGTGCACGCTATGTGTCGCAGAAGGCGGCACTGGATCACGTGGCGGGCTACTGCACCATCAACGATGTCAGCGAGCGCGAATACCAGACCGAGCGCGGCGGCACCTGGGACAAGGGCAAGGGTTGCGATACGTTCGGCCCGATCGGCCCCTGGCTGGTGACGCGTGACGAGATCACCCATCCGCAGAAACTCGGGATGTGGCTGGACGTCAACGGCAAGCGCATGCAGACCGGCAGCACCAAGACCATGATCTTCAGCGTGGCCAAGCTGGTCAGCTACGTCAGCCAGTTCATGACGCTGGAGCCAGGTGATGTCATCACCACCGGCACGCCTCCCGGCGTGGGCCTGGGCATGAAACCACCGGTGTACCTGAAGAAGGGCGACGTCATGACCCTTGGCATTGAAGGCCTGGGCGAGCAGCGCCAGACGGTGGTGCCGTTCAAGCCGTAAGCACGCATCCGACGTCGGCTGGCAGAGCAGATGCGCGAGGTGCGCATCCGCTCTGCCAGGAATCAGGGGCCCTGCGGGGCCCTTTTTTCTTGAGCGTACGGGCCAACGGCACGGACCCACCGGCCCTGGATCACCGTGCGGGTTATTCGGCGCGCTTGATGACCAGACACTCGGGTTTACCCGCGGATCTGCTAGAAGGCCGGCTCTATTGAAGGGTCCGACCACCTGGATGGCTGGGTTCTGACGCAAAATAGCACGATCGTTCGTTTTATTGTGCAGGCATGTCCGTTTTACCGATTCGCAGCAATCCGCAGTCGTCTGTCGACGACGAGTCGCCGCTGCGCGTCGCCGAGTCGCGCGGCTCGCTCAAGGGCCAGCAGACCAAGGCAGCCATTGTCGACGCGGCGCTTCGCATGGCCAGCCAGATGGGGCTGGAGGGGCTGAGCATCGGAGCCGTTGCGGCCATCATGCACATGAGCAAGTCCGGCGTTTTTGCCCACTTTGGCGCGCGTGAGGAGTTGCAGATCTCGGTGGTGCGCGAGTACCACC
The DNA here is from genome assembly GCA_046594635.1 of Burkholderiaceae bacterium. Classification (GTDB taxonomy): domain Bacteria; phylum Pseudomonadota; class Gammaproteobacteria; order Burkholderiales; family Burkholderiaceae_C; genus CAISIP01. Next base: position 5,455 of record JBKJRR010000463.1, on the reverse strand, counting down.
ATCGCTTCGAACAGGACGTGTTCTTCCCCGCGCTGAAGTGTCCCCGGGGTCTGCCCCGACTGGAGGCGATGTTCGCCAACTGGATGAAGCTGGTGGCGGTGGAGATCCAGTCCGGGTGCATCTACATCAGCGGTGCCGTCGCCTTTGATGACCGGCCAGGTCCGGTGCGCGATACGCTGGCCAGCTCGGTCAACACCTGGCTTGCTGCCGTGCGCCGCGCAGTGTTGCAGGCCAGTGAGCAAGGCCACCTGCAGCCGGAGGTCGACACCGAACAGATGGTGTTCGAGATCCATGGACTCATACTCGCACTGCACTACGAGGCACGTTTTCTCAACAAGCCGGGATCGATTGCGCGGGCGCAGACCGGCTTCGCCCACATCATTGCCACCTATGGCCGCGCCAGCGCAGTCCAGGATGGCAGCAGGTCTCGCCCTTCACGCTGACATTCATTTTTCCAGGAGCCAATAACCATGCCAAGCTATACCCCTCCGCTGCGCGACATGCAATTCGTCATGCACGAAGTGCTCAAGGTCACTGACGAGTTCAAGGCGATACCGCGCCATGCCGAGATCGATGCCGAGACCATCGACGCGGTGCTCGAACAGGCTGGCAAGTTCGCTGCCGAAGTGGCGTTGCCGCTCAATATCAGCGGCGACCAGCAAGGCTGCACCATCGATCCGAAAACCCATGCAGTGACCGCGCCCAAGGGCTTCAAGGAAGCGTATGCCCAGTTTGTCGCCAATGGATGGCCGGGCCTGAGCTGTGATCCGCAATTTGGCGGCCAGGGCTTGCCGCTGGTGGTCAACCAGTGTCTGTACGAAATGCTCAATTCGACCAACCAGGCCTGGACCATGTACCCGGGTCTGACCCATGGTGCCTACGCAGCCGTGCATTCCTATGGCACCGACGCGCAGAAGCAGACGTACCTGCACAAGATGACCAGTGGCGAGTGGACCGGTACCATGTGCCTGACCGAGCCGCATTGCGGCACCGACCTGGGCCTGATGCGCACCAAGGCCGAGCCGCAGCCCGACGGCAGCTACCGTATCACCGGCAACAAGATCTTCATCAGCGCCGGTGAGCACGATCTGGCCGAGAACATCGTGCACCTGGTGCTGGCACGTATCACCGATGCGCCGGCAGGCATCAAGGGTGTGAGCCTGTTCATCGTGCCCAAGTTCCAGGCCAACCAGGATGGTTCGCTGGCCGAACGCAATGGCATCTACTGCGGCGGTCTCGAACACAAGATGGGCATCCACGGCAACGCCACCTGCCAGATCGTGCTCGATGGCGCGATCGGAACGCTGGTGGGCGAACCCAACAAGGGTATGGCGGCGATGTTCGTCATGATGAACGCGGCCCGCCTGGGTGTGGGCAACCAGTCGTTGGGCCTGACCGAGGTGGCCTACCAGAATGCGCTGGCCTATGCCAAGGACCGTATCCAGATGCGGTCCTTGTCCGGCCCCAAGGCCAAGGACAAGCCGGCCGACCCGATCATCGTGCACCCGGATGTGCGCAAGATGCTGCTGACCGCCCGGGCCTACGCCGAGGGCGGCCGGGCGCTGGCCATCTTCTGCTCGGTGTTGCTGGAGAAGGAGCATTTCCACCCGGACGAGAAGGTGCGCAAGGACAGTGGCGAGATGCTGTCCTTGCTCACGCCCATCGTCAAGGCCTTCCTGACTGACAACGGCTGGGAAGCCACCTCTGCCTGCCAGCAGGTGTTTGGCGGCCACGGTTATATCAAGGAATGGGGCATGGAGCAATTCGTGCGTGATGCCCGCATCAACATGATCTACGAGGGCACCAACACGATCCAGAGCCTGGACCTGCTGGGCCGCAAGATCCTGGGCAACAACGGCGCTACCTTGCGCAAGTTCGGCAAGCTGATTGCTGCCTTGGTAGAAGAGGAAGGCGTGAATGAGAAGATGGCCGAGTTCATCAACCCGATCGCCTACCTGGGCGACAAGATGACCAAGCTCACCTCCGAGATCGGCTTCAAGGGTTTCCAGAATCCGGATGAAGTCGGCGCTGCTGCGGTGGACTACCTTCGGGTTGCAGGTCACCTGGTGTTCGGCTACTTCTGGGCCCGCATGGCGCAGGTCGCGTTGCGCGAGATCGCGGCCGGCAACACCGATCCGTTTTACCAGGCCAAGCTGCAGACAGCCCGCTTCTATTTCGCCAAGCTGTTCCCCGAGACCGCTTCGCTGATGCTGACGGTGCGGGCCGGCTCGCGTTGCCTGATGGACACCGAGGCGGTGTTTGCCTAATATTTACGCTGTCGATTCCCTGTTATCCACTTATTCAATTCGAGGAGACTTTCATGATCAAGCCAATTTTTGTCGGCGCGCTTTTGCTGTCGGCCATGGGTGCCGCCATGGCGCAGATGACACCGGTGGGCAACTGGCACACCATCGACGACAAGACCAAGGAGATCAAATCGGAAATCCAGATCGTCGATAACGGCGGCATGCTCAGCGGCAAGGTGACCAAGTTGCTGCGCAAGGAAGCCAAGCAGGATGCGGTATGTGACGAATGCACCGATGACCGCAAGGGCAAACCGATGCTGGGCCTGGAGATCGTGCGCGGCGCCAAGAAAGCCGACGGCAAGGACGTCTGGGAAGACGGCAAGATCCTTGACCCAGAGAACGGCAAGACCTACGGTCTGCGTTTGACGCCGATCGAAGGTGGCAAGAAGCTCGAGGTCCGCGGCTCCATTGGTCCGTTTGGCCGAACCCAGACCTGGGTGCGGGTTCCCTGACATCGCCGTATAGCACCCGGTTCGCCGGGCTTGCCTGCGCGTGGTGCACGCGCGAACAGAAAGAGATTCCATGTCCCGTTTTCAAGTCAAGCAAGTCGCCGTCCTGGGCGCTGGTGTCATGGGTGCGCAGATCGCTGCGCATCTGGTCAATGTCCGCGTGCCGGTGATCCTGTTCGATCTTCCTGCCAAGGAAGGCCCGAAGAGCGGCATCGTCAGTCGGGCCGTCGACGGTCTGAAGAAGCTCAAGCCGGCCCCGCTGGGGCTGGCCGACGAGGCGTCCCTGATCCGCCAGGGCAACTACGAGGAGCACCTGGAGTTGCTGCAGGAGTGTGACCTGGTGATCGAGGCGATTGCCGAGCGCATGGACTGGAAACTGGACCTGTACCAAAAGATCGCGCCACATCTCGCACCGCACGCGATCGTGGCCTCGAACACCTCGGGCCTGTCCATCACCAAGCTCAGCGAGGCCTTGCCCGATGCGATCAAGCCGCGTTTTTGCGGTATCCATTTCTTCAACCCGCCACGTTACATGGCGCTGGTCGAATTGATCAACACGCCGACCACCGAGTCCCGGGTACTTGACGATCTTGAGGCTTTTGTCACCAGTGGCCTGGGCAAGGGTGTGGTGCGTGCCCACGACACTCCCAACTTCATCGCCAACCGCATCGGAATTGCCGGCATGCTGGTGACGATGAAACAGGTCGAAAACTTCGGCCTGAGCTACGACGTGGTCGACGACCTCACGGGCAAGAAGCTCGGCCGTGCCAGTTCGGGTACCTTCCGCACCGCCGACGTTGTGGGCCTGGACACCATGGCGCACGTCATCAAGACCTTGCAGGACAACCTGAGCCTGGAGACCGATCCGTTTTATGGCGATTTCGGCACGCCGCCGGTGCTGTCCGATCTGCTGGCCAAGGGTAATCTGGGCCAGAAGACCGGCGCAGGTTTCTACAAGAAGGTCGGGCGCGACATCCTGCGTTATGACGGTGCCGCCGCGGATGGCAAGGGCGACTACGTGCCCGCCGGTGGCAAGGCCGACGAAGTGGTGGGCCGCATGCTCAAGAAGCCGGCCGGCCAGCGACTCAAGCTGCTGCGCAACGCTGAGGGCGCGGAGCCACGCTTTTTGTGGGCCATCATGCGCGACCAGTTCCACTACGCGGCACTGCATCTGAAGGACGTCGCCGAATCGGCGCGCGATATCGACCTGGCGATGCGTTGGGGATTCGGTTTCAAGCAAGGCCCGTTCGAGTTGTGGCAGGAAGCTGGCTGGTTGGAGGTGGCCGAGATGATTGCCCAGGATATCGATGCCGGCAAGTCGCTGTGCAAGGCGCCATTGCCCGAGTGGGTCTTCAAGGGCCCGGTCGCGGACGCCGGTGGCGTGCACACGGCGCGCGGCTCCTGGAGTGCCTCGGACGAACGCTTTGTGCCGAGGCGCGAGTTGCCGGTGTATGCGCGTCAGCATTTCCGCGAGGATGTGCTCGGCGCCGGCACGGTGGCAGCGCAAACGGCTGGCATCACGGTGTTCGAAGACGACGCGATCCGTCTTTGGACGCTGGACCAGCCGGTCTTGATCGCATCGATCAAGACCAAGATGCACGCCATCAGTCCGGCGGTCGCCGAAGGTCTGATGCAGGCGGTCGACCTGGCCGAGCAGAGTTACGAAGCGTTGGTGATCTGGTCGCCGGACGAGATGTTCTCGGTCGGCGCCGACCTGCAGGCGATGTTGCCGGCTTTCATGATGTCCGGTATCTCGGCCATCGACGGCGCCGAGCATGAGTTGCAAAAGACCATGTTGCGCCTGCGTTACGCCAGCGTGCCGGTGATTTCGGCGATCCGCGGCCTGGCGCTGGGCGGTGGCTGCGAGATCGCAGTGCACAGTGCGCGACGTGTCGCGGCGATGGAAAGCTATATCGGCCTGGTCGAAGTCGGGGTGGGCCTGGTGCCTGGAGCGGGTGGCCTGACCTATATTGCCCGGCGCGCCGCCGAACATGCGTCGGCTTCGACGAACAAGGACTTGTTGCCCTTCCTGACCGGCCCGTTTACCGCCGCTGCCATGGCCAAGGTCGGTACCAGCGCGCTGGAGTCGCGTCAGCTGGGTTATCTGCTGGACGACGATGTGATCGTGCCGCACAAGGATGAACTGTTGCATGTGGCGATGGCCCAGGGCCGCGCGATGGCGCAGTCGGGGTACCGTGCGCCACTTCGCCGCTTGATTCCGGTGGCCGGTCGCAGTGGTGTCGCCACCATCAAGGGCTCGCTGGTCAATATGCGTGATGGCGGCTTCATCAGCGCACATGACTTTCATATCGCAGGCCTGATCGCCAACGTGGTGTGTGGTGGTGACGTGGACGCCGGCACCCTGGTCACCGAGGAATATCTGATGGCGCTTGAGCGCAAGGCCTTCTGTGCACTGGTGGTCCACCCCAAGACCCAGGAACGCATCATGGGCATGATGTCCACCGGCAAACCGGTGCGCAACTGAGATGAAGGACGCCCCCCGTCTGTCCGGTTTCACTTCGTGTAAACCGGCCGAGTCGTGGCGCGGCCAGAGGCAGGCGCCCCTTCGGCCCGTCCAAGCCTTCGCAGGCAGGCTTGCCCGCAGTGAAACCGGACAGACGGGGGGCGTTCATCTAACTGAGGTCCGCCTGGTCGAGGACCAGGTAGTCCAGTGCGGTGTAGGCCAGCCCCTTGACGCGG
>JBKJRR010000453.1:0-8286 GCA_046594635.1 Burkholderiaceae bacterium | reverse complement strand
AGCGGCAAAAAAAGGCGCAACCGATGCCGCCAAACCGGCTGGCCGCGACAACCAGACGGGATCCAACCGCAAGAACAACAAGCAGCAGACCGGCAAGAGTAATCTGCGCACCGAGGTCGACAAGATCGAGGCACGGATGCAGACGCTGAACCACGAAGGCGCGTCACTGGAGTCGCACATCGGCAGCGCGGTAAAACCGTCGGAGATCGGCGAACTGGGCAAGCGACTCAAATTGGTCAATGACGAGCTGCGCAGCCTCGAAGACCGATGGCTTGCGCTTTCAAGCCAGCTCGAAGCCGCCCCGGCTTGATCGGTACGGCACTCTTGGTCAGGCCGACGGATTTTGCCGGCCGTTTGGCCGAAGCGCCTAAAATGACCGGAGTGGCTCGCAGGTCCTGCCTCGCCGCCCCCATATTGCCTTGTGGATCTCCGTCTCGCAGGCGCTCCGCTCTCCTTCATCCCCTATTGATGCATGCCCGCCATTACCAGTGAAGTCCTATACCTGTTGCTGATCTTTGGATTACTGGTGATTCCGCGCGCCTTGCAGCGCTTTCGGATTCCAGCGCCGTTGACCAGCTTCGCGTTCGGCATGGTGGCGGCGGTGTTCCTGGTCGGATTCAGCCAGGACGCCACACTGGCCTTGCTGGCCACGCTGGGCATCTCATCGTTGTTCCTGTTTGCCGGGCTGGAGGTGCGGATCGAGGATCTGCGCCGCGGCATGTGGCCGCTGCTGACCCATCTGGCGGCGCGTGCGCTGTCGCTGTCGGCGACAGCCTACCTCGGCATCACCTATCTGGACCTGACCTGGCAGGTCGCGGCACTGCTGGCGCTGGCCTTGCTGACCCCATCGACCGGCTTCATTCTGGACACCTTGTCCCGCCTGGGCCTGAACGAAGACGAGCGCTACTGGGTCACAGTCAAGGCCATAGGCGGCGAGTTGCTGGCGCTGATCGTATTGTTCCTGGTGCTGCAATCGGGCTCGATGGAGCGGCTGGCCCTGTCGTCGGCCGCACTCGCCGCCATGATTGTGGGCATGCCGCTGCTGTTCATGGGTTTGGGGCGACTGGTATTGCCCCATGCTCCCGGATCGGAGTTCTCGCTGCTGGTGATGGTCGGCCTGATTGCGGCCTACATCACCTACCAGCTGGGCGTGTACTACCTCGTCGGCGCGTTCCTGGCCGGCTTCATTGCGCGACTGTTGCGCCAGCGCATGCCGCTGCTGGCCTCCGACGAGAATCTGCGCGCGATCCAGATGTTCGCGTCGTTTTTTGTTCCGTTCTATTTTTTCTACATGGGTATGCGCGTGCCCGCGGGTGCCTTGAGCTGGGATGCCCTGATGTGGGGCGTCGGCCTGACGGCGGTGGTCTTGCCGCTGCGCATTGGCTCGATCTGGCTGCACCGGCGCATGACCGGAGGCGAGACTGCGCGAGGAAGTCTGCGCGTGGCCACGGCATTGGCGCCGACGCTGATCTTCACACTGGTGCTGGCCACCATCCTGCGCGAGCGCTTCCAGGTCGCGGACATGTGGTACGGCGCACTGCTGATTTATGCTGCCCTGACCACGCTGCTGCCCTCACTGGTGCTGGCCAAGCCGGTGGACTTCAACGTGTTGGTCGGGCCGCTGCCCGAACCCTTTCATGCGCAGAAGGTGGCAGTGCAGGAGCGCGCGCAAGAGACGGTCTCAAGGCGCGCTGCAAAAAGCGATCCTGCCAGTCTCGAGGCTGACGGATCAGGCGCTCCTTCTGGCGGTGGCGCCCGCGGATAACGGTCCGATTGCATCACCCTGCCGCGCCATGACCCGGTGAAACAAGTCTCCGTCCACCCACGCGCCGAGCCAACGCCGCAGATCGGGCAAGGCAACTTGGGCGAACCATGACGGCTCCACCATGGCGAACTGCCGCACGAACGGGAACACGGCGGCATCGGCCCAGCAAGGCGCATCACCCAGAAGATGCCTGCGGTCCCGCAACCGGGCATCGAGCCCAAGCAAAAAAACGTCGATCGCCTGCTGGCGATGTTCGGCCTGTGTCTGTTGCGGGTACCGGGTGAAATATTTGTAGCGATCGAGCAAGGGCTTGAACTGCGTGTCGCAACGGTCCACCCAGCCTTGTGCCAGCGAAGCATCGGCCGGAACATCGCGCAACCAAGACTGCGGATCGTTCTGGCGCAACGCCCAGAACATGATGTCGATGCTCTCTTGCAGCACCTGACCGTCGCTCAATTTCAATACCGGAACCGTACCCTTGGGCGATATCTCCAGCATATCGGGTGGCTTGTCGCGCAATGCCACCTCGCACACCTGCACGGTGATCCGCGCGCTGGCAATGGCCATCCGGGCACGTATCGCATACGGACAGCGGCGGAAGGAATAAAGCTGAGGGATCACGATCAGGACGAAACACCGGTACCGGCGATTTCAAGAGGCACCTTCTTCGACAAGGTCGGGCCATGCAAGGACATCACGATCCGTTCTCAATCGCAATCTGGTCGTTCAGCGTCCAGTAGTCGTACAGGTATCCAATGCCAAACAGGCCCAGCGTCAGCAGGTAGAGAATGGCGGTGAACCACTTGCCCAGGTACATGCGGTGGATACCGAACAAACCGAGAAACGTCAACAAAACCCAGGCCACCGAGTAATTGATCCGGCCGGGGCGAAATCGCAGGTCAGCCTGGCGGTCCATCGACGGAATCAGAAACAGATCGATGAGCCAGCCGATACCGAGAAGGCCCAACGTGAAAAACCAGATCGTGCCGGTCACGGGCTTGCCGTAATAGAAACGATGGGCGCCGGTAAAGCCGAGAATCCACAAGGTATAACCCACCAGTTTGGAGTGGGTGTCTTCATTCACGGTCATTGTTCCTCCGATTCCGATCCATTGGTCGGCAAAGCTCGACCGCCATACCACGCGCCGCGCCGGCTTTGCGTCAAGCCCAGCATGATGCGCCGCTCAGAGATGGGCACACCTCTGAGTGGGTTCATCATAACGAGACGCGAACGGCTCCCATCAAATGAAGGCACCCGATGCAGTGCAAGGCGAGGCCATACCGCCAATGAGTTGTGCCGGTCTGTGTGCAAGCGTTACAAGCTCAGCACAGACGTTAACGGAGCCCGGTATGTGAAAAGAGTCACATGGCATTGAGCGTATTCGCCATAGCATCGACGTAAATTCCTGCAACGGGATGACGGCCCTCGCAACAGCGCGCGGGGTCGCATCCGGCCCAGAGTCCAAACTGCTGAATGCATATATGCATCCCTGATCGAACCGCGACGATGTTGTTGATGCCTGACAAGACTCCACGCCCGACCGCCCGCGCCCATGCGGACTCGCTCGGCATGGTCGACCCCGCACGGTTGCTTGAGCGCCTCGGCGCCGCAAGAGCGGATGAGCGGCAGCCGTTGCCTGCGGATGACCGGCGCGACTATGAGGAACTGATCGACACCGTCAAGAGCAGTTTGTGGGGTCTGCTCGATGTCCCCCTGGACAGTGACGACGGCGCATCGCCTCCTGGCGAATCGGGCCGCGTTCGTTCGACTGCCATGGAAGGCGCCATGGCCTTGGAACGCCTGAAGTCGAATCTGGCGCAGGCGTTTGAGGCCCGTGAACAACTCGAGCGCGATATTCGCGATGCCCGCAACGCGCTGGAGAACATGCGAGCAGAACTCGCTGGCACGCAGGCCGGCGAGCGCCAGGCGCGGCACCTGGCAGCGCATGACCCGTTGACCGGCCTTGCCAATCGCGGGCACTTCCAGGAATGCCTTTTTCATGCGCTGGCTCTGCATGCCATGTCTGGCCAGGGCCTTGCCATCCTGTACATCGACCTCGACGGATTCAAACCCATCAATGACACCTACGGACATGCCGCTGGCGACGCATTGCTGTGCATAGTGGCCAGTCGTTTGACCCACGGCGTGCGATCTGGTGACCTGGTCAGCCGGCTTGGCGGCGACGAATTCGCGTGCCTGCTTCACGAAGTTGAAAGCGGCGAACACGCCCAGCGGCTGGCAATGAAATTGCTCGAATCATTGCGCACGCCATGCAAGGTCGGCCAGCACATGGTGCAGGTCGATGCCAGTATCGGCATCGCATTTGATACCGAAGGCGCCGGCGATCCGTCCGACCTGCTGCTCAAGGCTGACATGGCCATGTACCGCGCCAAACGCGAGCGCACCGGTATCGCCTGCTACGAATGATGACCTGACGCCCCGGGCACTGCCCAATCCGCAGGCGGATGCCCGCAGCCCAATGCCCATGCGCCCTGGCGCAGTTGTTCAACCCGTTATCGACAGCGTCACCCACAGTCCCGGCGGACAACCCAGGGCGAGTACTTCGACCCACGCAAGCGTGAAAAAACCCGCTATCTTTTGGATAGCGGGTTCTTCGTGGCTTGCGCCGTTTTCGTGGTAGGACGTGGCAGGCTCGAACTGCCGACCAACGGATTAAAAGTCCGCTGCTCTACCAACTGAGCTAACGTCCCACACTCTTCGCAACGAGGCTTGCGCCGTGCTGCGAAGCCTCAGATTATAGCCAGAAAAAAAAGGGCTCTTGTCGGCCTCAGCGCAAATTGGCAATCTTGTTCAACACCCAACCCGCAGCGCACTGACCAAAGGTCGCAGTGACACTGACCATCGATCCATAACCGTGGCAGTTGAGTGTGCCGTCGGCATCCTCGATGGCACAGGAAGCATCTGCAGCCTGCACCGGCTCGCGACTGAACACGCACTGCACACCGATCTTGCGACCCGCCGCCGGCGCATCATGCTGCTTGCGCAACAAGGTGCGCAATCGCGCGAGCAAGGGGTCGTGTGTGGCTTGCGACAGGTCATCAATGTCGACCTTGTGTGCCAGTCGTTTGCCGCCAGCAGCACCCACCGTGATGAAGGTGGTGTCCGCATGGCACATTGCCCATGCGGCCATTGCCAGCTTGGCTCTGACCTGATCACATGCGTCGATAACGGCATCGACCGATTGCGGCAGCAATGCAGGCCAGTTGTCGCCATCGACAAATTCCTCGACGCCCGTGACGATGCACTCCGGATTGATGCGGGCAATACGATCACGCATGGCCTGGACCTTGGCCTGACCGATGGTGTCGTGCACCGCATGTACCTGCCGATTGATATTCGATTCGGCGACGTGGTCCAGATCGATCAGCGTCAGCTGGCCTACACCGCTGCGCGCCAGGGCTTCCGCGCTCCACGAACCCACGCCACCGATGCCGACGATGACCACGTGGGATGCGTTGATGCGCGCTGCCGGAGCAAGACCGAACAGGCGCTGCATGCCACCGAATCTGCGCGCGAGGTCGGCGCCGGGGTCCACCGGCAATTCGGCGGTCATGTCGACAAGGACAACTGCAACCCCATCACAGGGGTGTTATCGACGGCGCAAGCCATGCGACAAGCTCAGCGCAATCGCGCCAGACGTTCCTTGCCCGCCTTGGCCGCTTCGGACTGCGGATAGGTCTTGCCCAGTTCGTCCAGCGTCTTGCGCGCGCCCGCGACGTCCTTGAGTTCAATCTGGCAATTGGCAATCGACAGCAAGGCCTCGGCGGCGCGCATGTGGTCCGGCGCAGCCTTGACCATGATCCGGAAATTCGTGATCGCTTCCTTGTAGTCGCGCGTCGCGTACTGGGTATTGCCGAGCCAGAACAAAGCCGACGGCAGATAACCACTGCGTGGGTACTGCGAGATCAGACTCAGAAACCCCGACTGGGCGGCCGTGAAATCGCCTGCACGAAACTGCTCCAGGGCCTTCTCGTAGGCCCGGCGTTCGGCGGGCTCCACCATGATTTCGCGCCCTTCGACGGTCAGCTTCACAGGCTCTAGTTGTGCAACCCGCTCCTGCATGCCACGTGCAAGTTCCTGCTGGCGTTGCGCCAGATCCTTCAACTCGCGCTGCTGGTCGGACAACTCACGCACCAGTTGCTCGCGCTGCCCGTTGCTGCGCGCCAGTTCAACCTTGAGCAACTCGATCTGATTCTGCATGTCGAGCAAAGCGCGGCGCAGCTGTGCCGTGTCTTCGGCCGATTTGCGCAGCAACTCATTTTGTGTCTCGAGCATTTTCTGTACCACGCCATCCGACGTGGTCCGAATCGTTTCGACACGTTGACGCAATTCCAGAATGGCCTTGCGCGCCTCGTCGTCCTCGAACAACGCGGCATTGGCCCAAGTGGTGACCCACAAGCCCGCCAACATCACCGCCACGCGCGCAGTGCTACCCAACACGGTGCTGCCCAGGCCGCTCATCGGTAGACAATCTCGGCGCGCCGGTTTTTGGCCCATGCAGCCTCATCGTTGCCTTCGACCGCCGGTTTTTCCTTGCCGTAGCTGACGGCCTCGACCTGGGCATCAGGAACGCCCAGCAATGCCAGCGCACGACGAACCGCCTCGGCCCGCTTCTGGCCCAGTGCCAGGTTGTATTCACGCCCGCCACTCTCGTCGGTATGGCCCTCGACGGCAGCGCGGCGTGTCGCGTCCGCCTTGATGAACTTGGAATGGGCCTCGATCACCGCCTGGAATTCCGGCTTGATGATGAAACTGTCGTAGTCGAAATAGACGATGCGCGGCCCTTGCAACGCCGCAGCACCCGCACCGGACCTGGTCACATCGACAGCAGCCACGCCCGAATTTGCCAGCGCACCAGTGCCTGCTCCGGCGCTGCCGGCCGCCCCGGCTGCACCCGCTGCACCCGCTGCCCCCATGGCACCAACCGGCTTACCAGTCCTGTCTTCAACCGCTACGTCATCGAGTTTGACCGACGATCCGCAACCCACCAGCAAAGCCGCACAAGCGAGGGCCAGCACATATCGATTCATCCGTTTACTCCTGTTGATGTCATTCATTGTTTCTGAAGCGGACCCCAGTCTGGTTCGCGAATTTCACCGGACTGGCCTGCAAGTCGGGTCTTGACCCGGCCGTCGAGTGTGGTGGTTGTCAGGCTCTCACGACCCTGATTGGAAGTTCCGTAGATGATCAACCGCCCGTTTGGCGCAAAACTCGGACTCTCGTCGCTGGACGAATCGGTGATCGCAACGCTGTTGCCGCTGGTGAGTTCCATGAGATGCAGGCGAAACGCGCCATTGACTCTGGAAATATAGGCCAGCGACTTCCCGTCCGGGCTGACCGTCGGCGATATGTTGTAACTGCCGGTAAAGGTCAAACGCTGCGGACTGCCGCCGGTTGACGGCATGCGATAAATCTGCGGCGATCCGCCTCGGTCGCTGACGAAAAATATGGTGCGCCCGTCTGGCGAAAACACCGGCTCCGTGTCGATGCTCGCCGATTGCGACAGACGCCGGGGCTCGCCGCCCTGCGCATCGATCACATAAAGCTGCGAGCCGCCGTCCCGGCTGAGCGTGACGGCCAGCGAACGACCATCGGGCGCCCAGGCCGGCGCGCTGTTGGAGCCACGGAAGTTGGCCAGCAGCCGGCGCTTGCCGGTTGCAATCTCATGCACATAGACCACCGGCTTGCGCGACTCGAAAGACACATAAGCCAGTTGCCCACCAATCGGTGACCAGGCGGGCGAGATGATCGGCTCTGGGCTGGCCAGTGCCGACTGCGCATTCTCACCATCGGCATCCGCAATCCACAGGTTGTAGCGGTTTGCCACCTTGGTCACATAGGTGATGCGGGTCGAGAAGATTCCCTTGTCGCCTGTCATTTTCTCGTAGACGAAGTCGGCGATGCGATGTGCTGATTGGCGCAGATCGGCCTGAGACACCGCATAACTCTGGCCACCAAGATCCTGCCCACGGGTCAGATCCCACAGACGAAAGCGCACGTCGTAGCGACCGTCGGCGAGCCGGGTCACACTGCCCGCCACCAGCGAATCCGCACCCTTCTGGCGCCAGGCGTTCAGGTCGGGCCGCGCCAGCTCATCCATACCACCTGCTGCCAGCTCTGTCGCGCGAAACTGCCCGCTGCGTTCAAGGTCCGCCTGGACGATGGTTGACAGCTTCTGCGACGCAAGATCCTGGCCCCGGAACGGGGCAATGGCGATCGGCAACTGCGTCAGGCCTACGCCGGACACCTCGACACGCAACTGCGCCATGGCAGGAAAAACCGAGGCCGCAAGAACGACAGCCACCAGCATCCGTACGAGCGAGGCGAGGTTTCGATGCGGTTGAAGAATCATGGAGGATAGGGGTTGGGTTAATTGCACTATGGGGCGCATTGAGGATGCAAAACAGTCCACGGCCACAACGACGCTGGCCCGTCAAATTACATGGTTATCGAACAACAATCCCGTACGCAAGGACGCCGAGACCATTCCCCGATAATAA
>JBKJRR010000412.1:0-7432 GCA_046594635.1 Burkholderiaceae bacterium | reverse complement strand
CAGGACGCTTGTTGCGCCATTGCGTAAGGCCTACGAGCTCGAGCTTTTCGTCAACGCGCTTCTTGCGCTCGCCACTGGCCAGCCCTTGCATTTCCAGCCCCAGGCTCACGTTCTCGGCCACGGTGAGCCAGGGCAGCAGCGCAAACTTCTGAAACACCATGGCGATACGCTGGGTACGCATGGCCTTGAGCGTGGCCGCAGAGCAATTGGCGACGTCCACCTGCGCGCCTTCATGCTCGATCAGCAGGCGCCCGCGGCTCACCGTGTTCAGGCCATTGATACAACGCAGCAGGCTGGACTTGCCGGAGCCCGAGAGACCCATCAGCACGCAGATTTCTCCTCGTTCTACCGTTAGGTTGGCCTTTTCCACCCCCACGATCAGGCCGGTCTGCTTGAAGATTTCGTCGCGCGACAAGCCCTGATCCAGCAGATCCAATGCCGGCTGGGGTGAATCGGAAAAAACAACGTCGACGTCTTCGATCCGAATGAGGCTCATGCCGCACCTCCGTGGCGCGAAGCGCGCTGCTTGCAGACACGGTCGAGCATGATGGCGAGCAACACGATGGCCAGGCCGGCCTCGAAGCCCACGGCGATATCGGCGGTGTTCAGCGCGCGGACGACCGGCTTGCCCAGGCCGTCGGCGCCTACCAGCGCGGCGACCACGACCATGGACAGCGACAACATGATGCATTGCGTGATGCCCGCCGAGATGCTGGGCATGGCGTATGGCAACTCGATGCGTGTGAGCAACTGGCGGCGTGAACAGCCAAAGGCCTTCCCGGCGTCCATCAGTTCGGAAGGCACGTCGTGAATCCCCAGGTAGGTGAGCCGGATCGGCGCAGCCACCGCAAACACCACGGTGGAGATCAGGCCGGGCACCACACCCAGGCCGAACAGCGTCAGCGTGGGGATCAGGTAGACGAAGGTGGGCACCGTCTGCATCAGGTCCAGCACCGGCTGCAGCGCGGTATAAAAGCGCGGCTTGTGTGCGGCATAGATACCCAATGGCACACCGATCACGATGCACACCAGCGTGGCAAACAACACCTGGGCCAGCGTCTCCATGGTCTCCTGCCAGTAACCCAGGTTCAGGATCAGCAGAAAGGACAACACGCAAAACAGCGTGAGCAGCCATTTGCGCTGAATGCCATGGGCAATGACACCGAACAGCGTCACCATTGCCAATGGCGGAGCCCACAGTAGGGCTTGCGTGAAGGCCGTGATGGTCGTGGCCAGGGTGTCGGCGAAGGCATCGAAATACTCGGCACCATTGCGCGTAAGCCAGTCGATGAAGGCGGCGATGGCCTCGCCGAGGGGTATTTTCTGGATGTCCATAGCTGCCGCGGAAGTTGCCTTTGAGGCGGGAACATGCATCCCGAACGTGATGCGCGAAGGCCCCGACGGCCATGGGCCGCCGGGGCGCCGGGACTTACTTGGCCAAGGCAGCTTTCACGACGGCGGCTGCAGGTTTTCCATCTACGCTGGTCACGCCGGCAAGCCAGGTGTCGAGCATCTGGGTGTTGGCCTTGAGCCATGCGGTGGCCGCCTGCTCAGGCTTCCTGTTCTGGTTCAGCACGGCGTCCATCAGGCTGTTTTCCATCGCCAGCGTGAATGACAGGTTGGTGAGCAACTTGCCGACGTTGGCGCATTCCTTTACATAGCCTTTGCGCACGTTGGTGTAGATCGTGGCACCACCCAGGTTGGGGCCGAATACGTCGTCGCCACCTTCAAGATACTTCATCTTGAAGCGGCTGTTCATGGGGTGGGGTTCCCAACCCAGGAACACGACCCAGTTGTTGCGGCGTTCGGCACGCTGCACCTGCGACAACATGCCGGCTTCGCTGGACTCGACCATCTTGAACGAGCCCAGGCCAAACTGGTTCTTGTCGATCATGCCCTGAATCAGGCGGTTGCCGTCGTTGCCCGGCTCAATGCCGTAGATCTTGTTGTCGAGTTTCTTGGCGAATTTGGCGATGTCGGCGAACGACTTCAAGCCGGCGTCGTATGCCGCTGCAGAAACCGCCAAGGTGTACTTCGCGCCTTCGAGGTTTGCGCGCACGGACTCCACGCTGCCGTTGTCCCGGTAGGGCTTGATGTCGGCCTCCATCGTCGGCATCCAGTTGCCCAGGAACACGTCGATGTCCTTGTTCTCCAGCGACTTGTAGGTCACCGGAACGGATATCAGGTTGGTCTTGGTCTTGTAGCCCAGGGTTTGCAGGACTTTGCTGGTCACTGCCGTGGTGACCGTGATATCGGTCCAGCCGACATCTGCGAAGCGCACCGTGCGGCACGACTCGGGCTCAGCGGCCTGTGCCAACAATGGGGCGCATAACGATGCGGCCAATAGCAGGGAATGGGATACTTTCACGGGGAGTCTCCTTTAAATTGGGTCGCGCCAAGGCAAGGTCGTTCAGCGCACCACATGGTAAACATCTAGTGACACGCTGTATATCTCAGGAGCGACCTTGCCAGCCACGGGGCTGACCGGTCGCCAGGCCCGATGCAGGTGCGCTGATCGGCCACGGCTGTGAATCGCAACAGGCTGGCGTGGCGTGGCGTCTCGCTGTGACACGGTGCCGTAAAATCCGTGGTTTCCCTTGAAATTCAGCGATGGCGCAAAGCCAGTATTTCCTGCCCACGAGTTTCAATAGTTCGTCCCTGGTTCGCTTGCTCGCCAGCCTGGATGTCGCCCCCGCCGCCGATTCGACGCAGACCTTTGCAGAAAGGTTGGGTCATTGGGTCGCCTGGACGGACGCGATATCCCTGTCCGGCGCCCTGGGCGCCGGTGCAACAGCCGGTGCGCACGACGTGCAGGCCGGCCCATCGGCGAGCGTGGCGGCCGTTGTGGCGCAATTACAGCGATTGCGCAGGGAACTGACCGAGGCGGTGGCCAACGACCCGATCTTGTCTGGTGCAAACCGGGGCAAGTCGCGGCCTGCGGCGGTCGCGGCAGCAATGAATGCCAGCGTCGCGGCCGAATTCGACTTCGCGGCTTATCGGCGCAGCTTTTCAGCGCATCAGCGCTTGATGGAAGAGCGTATCGGTGCCTTGCGCGCGGCGGTGCGCGCCGTTGCCGCGGCCCATTCCCCGGCGCTGGGCCAGCTGGCTGCGATCGACGCGGCCATGGACAGCGCAATGGGCGTGCATCAGCGCCGTGTCACAGCGAACCTGCCGGTGCTGCTGGAAAAGCGTTTCAAGGCTGCGCACCGGCCGCTTCAACACACGCCGACGCAGCATGGGGAGGTGCCAGCTCCAGTGCCAGGCAAGCCGCCGGCCGGTTACGGCCAGACACTGCAAGGTGTGCTGCTGGCCGAAATGGAAGTCCGGTTGCAACCGGTCGACGGATTGATCGACGCGCTGGGCAGCCGATTCACAGGACAGACATGAACAGAAACTTCGGCCATGGGGCGTTTTTTGCGGGACTGGGCGTTGTCGCCTGGGTCGCAGCCGGCTATTGGGGCTCCAACACACTGGCCTTGACGATGACGCTGCTCATCGGTGCCTGCTATCTGACGGGTGCGGCCGAACTGTACCGCTTCGGCCAGGCCACGGACGGTCTGCGCGGTGCGCTGCTGACCCTGCCCGCCGTGTTGCCCGGTCTGGATGATTGGCTTACCACCTTGCCCGCTTCGCTGCATCACGCGGTGCGTCTGCGGGTTGTAGGCGAACGCACGGGCCTACCGGGGCCGTCGATCACGCCCTATCTGGTCGGGCTGCTGGTGCTGCTAGGCATGCTGGGCACCTTCCTGGGCATGGTGGTCACGCTCAACGGAGCGGTGATGGCGCTGGAGAGCACCACCGACCTGTCGACCATTCGTGCGGCGCTGTCGGCGCCTATCAAGGGCCTGGGCCTGGCGTTCGGCACATCGATTGCCGGCGTCGCCGCGTCGGCCATGTTGGGCCTGGTGTCCGTGTTGTACCGTCGCGAGCGCCAGTGCGTCGCGCAACTGCTCGATGCGCGCATCGCCACCAGCCTGCGCATCTTTTCTCTGGCCCATCAGCGCGAGCAGACGCTGGAGAGCCTGCAGCAACAGGCCCGCGCGACGCCCGCGATGGCCGAGCGCATGCAGGACATGATGGCCCAGATGCTGCGGCAGAGCGAAAGCCTGGCTGAGCGTTTGCTGGCCGGGCAGGATCGATTCCACCAGCATGCACAAGGTGCGTTCACCGAACTGGCTGTGTCCGTCGATCGGTCGCTCAAGGACAGCTTGACGGAAAGCGCCCGCATGGCCGGCCTTGTGATCGAGCCGGCCGTTCAGGCCGCGATGCAGGGCATCACGCGTGAAACGGCGCTGTTCCAGCAGAAGCTGGCGGGCACGGTGGCGCAGCAGACCGCCGCGTTGCTCACAACTGTGGAACAGGGCCATGCGGTGCTTCAGGCCGATCTGGCCAGCAGCGATCAGCAGCGGCTGGCTGCCTGGACCGGTTCTCTGGAGGTGATGGCGCAGTCGCTACGCAGCGATGCACAACGTGCAGCTGATCAGACACTGGCCCAGCAGGCGCAGATCTGCAAGACCCTGGAGCAGACCGCGCGTGATGTGATGGCGCAGGCACAGGAACAAACACGCGCCACCATCGGCGAGATCTCCCGGCTCATGGAGACCGCTTCCGAAGCACCCCGTGCAGCGGCGCAAGTAGTCGACGCGCTGCGCGACAAACTGTCCGACAGCATGGCGCGTGACAACAACATGCTCGAAGAACGCAGCCGCATCATGCAGACCCTGCATGCCCTGCTGGAAGCAGTGAACCAGGCCGCAACTGAACAACGCAGCGCCATCGACACGCTGGTGGCGACATCCACTGCCATGTTGCAGCAGGCTGGCGCGCAATTCGGCGAGAAGATGGACCAGGAAGCGGGACGGATGGGCATCGTCGTCACGCAAGTCGCGGGCAGTGCGATCGAGATGGCCGGCATGGGCGAGGCCTTTGGTGTCGCCGTGACGCAGTTCGGACAGTCGAGCGAAAGCCTGACCGATCACCTGCAGCGTATCGAGGCAGCGCTGGACAAGTCCACGGCGCGCAGCGACGAGCAACTCGCCTACTATGTGGCGCAGGCGCGTGAGATTGTCGACCTGAGCATTTCGTCGCAGAAGCAGATCGTCGAAGACCTGCAGAGGCTGGCGTTTCGCCAGTCGGCGCTGAGCGGCGAGGACGCGTGATGGACGACGTGGACGCCGGTCTGGAGCAGAACGCACCGATCTGGCCGGTATTCGGCGACCTGATGTCCGGACTGCTGGGCGCCTTCGTGCTGCTGCTGGTGGCCGTCGTGGGCGTTCAGCTCGAACTGGCCACATCGCTGGAAGCTGAAGTGCAAAAGCGCCAGATGGCCGAGCAGCGGCGCCTGTCGCTGGAACAAGCCCTGGCCGCGCCGTTGGCCGCGGGTCGGGTGACGCTGAACAACGGCCGTATCGGTATCAGCGGCAGTGTGCTGTTTTCACTCAACTCCGATCAGTTGCAACCCGAGGGCCGCCAACTGCTGCAAAGTCTGGCAGCACCGCTGGCCACCTATCTGGCCACGCGCGATGAACTGCTGATGGTCAGCGGCTTCACCGACGACCGGATGGTGCGCGACAGCAACCGTCAGTTCGCCGACAACCTGGAGTTGTCGGCGCAGAGGGCGTTGACGGTGACGCGTGCGCTGATGGAAGCAGGGCTGCCGTCGGCGTCGGTTTTTGCCGCCGCATTCGGACCCGAGCAGCCGGTGGCAACAAACGCAAGTGCGCAGGGCCGATCGCAGAATCGGCGCGTCGAAATGGCCCCCGTGCCGAAATCCGCCCATGGGACCGACAAGCCAGGCAAGTGACGGCGCACCGGTGGCGGATGGCGATTTGCTCCGTGATCCCGACCGCACCGGTGATCCTGTGCTTGCAGCCTTGCGCGAGCAGGGGGCGCATCGGCTGGATCCGGCGCGCTTTCGTTATCTCGAAGTGCTGTCGCGCAAGGCCTCCGAACAGTCAGGCGTGTTGCGAGAGCAACTCGATCGCCGACTGGCCGCGGTGACCGCGGCCTACCAGGCCCAGTTTGAGCAGGCACGGTCCGCGTCGGACAAGGCGCTCCCCGCGTGGTCTCGGCGCCATCCTCAGGCGGCCAACGATCTGCGCCGGCTGCAGGGCGACGGTGATTTCAGGGCTGTGCGCAGGCTGGTGGCCCGCCTCGGCAATGCGCCATGCCAGGGTCCGCTGGGCGAGCTTGTCGGCCACATCGACAGGCAGCAGTCGGTGCAAACGCAGGGCCCTTACGTCGCCACTGAAAACTCGATGCCTTCGGAACTGGCGCCGCTGGTCGAACTCAAGACCGTGCGGGCTTTCAGAAATACCTGGGCCGCCCTGCGCGTCGATCAGCAACTGACGCGCTCGCAGGCGCAGGGCCCGCTGAATCCCGGCCCGCTGAATTCCCATCTGCTGGTGTTGCGATCACTGCGCCGGATGCAGGACATCGCACCAGTCTATATTGAGCGATTCATGGCGCATGTCGAGGCCCTGTTCTGGCTGGACCAGGCGCAATTGCGGTCGCAGGCCTTGCCCGGTAAAGCAGCGCGCCAGGAATCGGGCAAGAAGAACGTCAAAACCGTTCGCCGCCGGCTTGGCGCAAGTCCTGTCCGCTTGACGACGGCGAGCCCGGACACAAAGATCGTTGCCAAGCGGAACTAGATCATGGGCGGTCGCTGGCCAATGCCTTTTCGATCGCCGCCAGCACGGCTTTACCCTGCGGCTCCATCGCGCTGGGAAAGCTGGCCACCACCTTGCCGTTGCGGTCGATCAGGTATTTGTGGAAATTCCAGCCCGGTGCAACGCCGGTCGCCTTGAATAACGCAGCGTACAGCGGATTGCGCCCGCTACCTGCCACGACACTCTTGGAGAACATCGGAAACCTGACGCCGTAGGTGTTGAAGCAGAAGTCGGCGATCTGCTTTGCCGCGCCAGGTTCCTGCTGGCCGAAGTCATTGGACGGGAACCCCAGCACCACCAGGCCCTTGCGCTGGTACTTTGCATGCAGTTGCTCCAGCCCTTCATATTGATGGGTGAAGCCGCAATAGCTGGCAGTGTTGACCACCAGCAAGGCTTTGCCGGCATACTGGCAAAGATTCTGGGGCGCCTCATCCTGCAAGCGGTTGAACTGGTGCTGCAGGATGGCCGGACACGATGGGACCGACGGGTTTTGTGCTGCTGCGCCGGGTACCACAAGCAACATCGCCGCGGCGGCGGAAATGGACACAAGAGTGGAGCGTATCGCTGGCATGAGGCGAATATAGTCCGCCCGACGGATGGCTGCTGCGAAAGGGTCTCGCGAGGACGGGCCGCCAGGCCTGGTGTCGTTCAGTGCCGGTTCTGGTCGATGACGGCCACCAGGACTTTTTCGAGTTCCGTACCCACGGATTGCAACATGCCCTTGAGTCCCTTGCCGCGTTCGGCGGCCTCTTCAGACGCGGGAC
>JBKJRR010000340.1:0-5548 GCA_046594635.1 Burkholderiaceae bacterium | reverse complement strand
GCCACCGGGCGGGTGCCCAATGCGCGCGGACTTGGGTTGATGGAAGCCGGCGTCAAGCTGGGCCGCGATGGTGCGGTCGAGGTCGACGACAACTACCGCACCACGGTGCCGTCGATCTACGCCGTGGGCGATGTGACCGACCGTATCCAGCTCACGCCGGTGGCGCTGGCCGAGGCGATGGTAGTCGTCGACCAGCTGTTCGGCCCGGCCAGGGACAAGGCGGCGCGCAGCATGAGTTACGAGTTCATCCCCACTGCCGTGTTCACGCATCCCAACATTGGCACCGTGGGCCACTCCGAGGAGGATGCGTCCAAGCACTGCGGCCCGGTGACAATCTACCGCAGCGAATTCAGGGCGCTGAAACACACACTCAGCGGCAGCAGCGAACGCACGCTGATGAAATTGGTGGTTCAGGACGCCACCGATCGGGTGGTTGGACTGCACATGGTCGGACCCGATGCCGGCGAAATCGTGCAGGGCTTTGCCGTGGCCATGAAGGCTGGCGCGACCAAGGCGATCTTCGACAGCACCATCGGCATCCACCCGACGGCGGCCGAAGAGTTCGTCACGATGCGCGAACCGGCGAGAAAAGCGGCCGGCGCCTGATCGAATCTGCCGGTGCCGCGGTCAGATCCGGTTGCGCACAAGGGGTTTACATCGTGCCCGGGTACGCCCCGCCGTCGGCCAGGATGTTCTGGCCGGTGATGTAGCCGCCATGCTGGCTGCACAGGAAGGCGCAGATCGCGCCGAATTCGGCCGGAGTGCCGAAGCGTTTGGCGGGAATGGCCTTGGCACGGGC
The DNA here is from genome assembly GCA_046594635.1 of Burkholderiaceae bacterium. Lineage (GTDB taxonomy): Bacteria > Pseudomonadota > Gammaproteobacteria > Burkholderiales > Burkholderiaceae_C > CAISIP01. The sequence continues at coordinate 4,749 of JBKJRR010000340.1, read as the reverse complement.
CTCCAGCAATTCCTCCACCGGCTTGCCGGATTTGGCGGCCTGGCCTTTGGCGGTGGAGCGCAGGCGGTCGGTGTCGAAGGCGCCGGGCAACAGGTTGTTGATGGTCACGCCGGAGCCGGCAATGCTGCTGCGTGCCACACCGGCCACGAAGCCCGTGAGGCCGCTGCGTGCACCATTGCTCAGGCCCAGGATGTCGATCGGTGCCTTGACTGCGCCCGAAGTGATGTTGACGATGCGCCCGAAACCACGCTTGGACATGCCGTCCACCGTGGCCTTGATCAGCGCGATCGGGGTCAGCATGTTGGCATCGATGGCCTTGATCCAGGCGTCGCGCTCCCAGTCGCGGAAGTCGCCGGGCGGTGGGCCGCCGGCATTGGTCACGACGATGTCGAAATCCATGCCGGGTCCGCCGTCAGCGCCAAACACGGCGGCGCGACCCGCTTCGGTCGTGATGTCACAGGCCACGGCCAGCACCTTGCCCGCGCCGGGGATGGCGCGCAGGCTGGTAGCCGCAGCTTCCAGCGCTTCGGCGCCGCGCGCATTGACCAGCACGTTGACGCCATCGGCGACCAGCGCTTGCGCGCAACCCAGTCCCAGGCCCTTGCTGGCGCCACATACCAGGGCCCACCTGCCCTTGATTCCCAGATCCATGTCTAACTCCTCGTTGATCGGGGCCGCAGGCGGCCCCGGATTGATCCATCCGGATGGAACGCAGCTGTCGGGACTTACAAGATGCCCAGACGCCTGGCAGATGCGAGCTCAGGGCGGCAGCGCCTTGAGCACCGACGCCACGAACGCGCAGCTGTCGAACTGCCCGCTGCGAAAGGTCCAGCCCAAACGCACGATAACAGCATCACGTGAGGGCACCATGGCCACCACCTGCCCCCAGTGGCCGCTCATGGCCAGGGTGTCGGTCGGGATACCGCTGTCGCGGCATTTTCCGTGCTGCGGCTCCCCGATGCGCCAGGTCTGCGCACCATAACCCAGACCTTCGCCCTGGGGTGTCGATGGCGTCGATGCAAGTGCAAGCCAGCCCGATGGCAGCACGGCCTGGCCGTTCCACTGCCCGTCCTGCAGCATCAACTGGCCGAGCCGCGCCCAGTCGCCGACACTGGCCCACAGATAGGATGAGCCGACCCAGTTTCCGGCTGTGTCGGTTTCCAGCACCGCGCTGCGCGCACCGATCGGATCGAACAAGGCCCGATAAGGATAGGCCCAGTAGAGCGTATCGGACTCGAAGCGAGTCCGGTCCACCGCCGACAGCAGATTGGCGGTCTGGCTCAGATAGCGCCAGCGTTGTCCCGTAGCCGCCTCGGGCGGCGCCTTGGCAGCGTAGGCGGGCGCATCGGCACTACCCCACAACATGCGTGGCACCGAACCCCAGGGCTGGTATTGCTCTTCGCTCGCCAGGCCATCGCGCATGTAGAGCAGATCAGACACCTTGATCGTGCGCCGGGCGTCGGTGCTCCATTCGAGCAGCCATGCGGGTGCGCGTGCACCCGCAATGACGTCTACCACCGGTTGCTCCAGCGACATGCCGGTCTGCCAGGCCAGCTTGTAGCTCAGCATGCCCAGCACGGTCTTGGTCATCGACCATCCGTGCAGCGGTGTATCCAGCGCAAACCCTGGAGCCGTTTGCAGCACCAGCGCCCGGCCCTTGTGGATGACAGCGATGGCGCGCGTATTGGCCGCCTGCGGGTCGCCGGCGCCGACGAAGGCGTTGGCTGTCACCAGGCGCAGAGCCGCCACGTCCACGTGTGGCCCCCATTGGTCAGCAGCCAGCGCGGCGTCGCCCTGGGGCCAAGGCGAGCGGATATCGGCCGATGGGCGTGACGCAGGGGTGGTCGTGCCGGCGGCTACATCGAGTACACATCCGCGCTGTGGCAACCACTGCGCCTGGCGTTCGAAAAACCCCGCGAAGCGGGCGGTCACACGTCGTGCGGGCTCGTCGATGGAGATGTCGATCAGGCGCAATACGCCGCTGGCGGGCAGTACATCCTGCGCCATCACGCCAGCCGAGGGGCGGTGCGCGACAAACGCCGCCGAACACGCGCCCTTGGCCGCCATGCCGGCCGCATTGCGCGGTATACCCGTGATCATCAATGCCGCCACCAGCGACACCCACAGCACCAGTGCAAGCAGCAGGAAAAGACGCAATCCGCGTGTCATCGATCGGCTGTTCATGGGTGTACCGTCATAGTCCTGATGGCGCACACTCTAACTGACACTGCGCCCTTGAGCTGTACCTGTTTGTGGACAATAGCGCCATGACCTACCTTCCACCTCCCATGGCCACGACCCGTCACAACGATGCCGCCAGTGCGCTGGCCCAGGTGCGCCGCATCTACGACGCAAGCCTGAGCCATCTGCGCAAGGCGATGCAGCGCTACGTGGCGGGCGAAGACTTGCCGGGCAAAGCCCGTGCCTGCTATCCCTACGTACGGTTGCAGACCCACACCGTGGCACGTATCGTCGACGACGACGGCGGGCGGCGCAGCTTCGGATTTGTCGCCGGACCCGGACGTTACGAGACCACGCTGACCCGCCCGGATCTGTTCGGGGACTATTACCTGGAGCAGTTCACCCTGTTGTTGCGTACGCACAAGGTCGAACTCGAGGTGGGTACCAGCAGCCAGCCGATACCGGTGCATTTCTCGTTCGCCGAACACGACCACATTGAAGGCAGCCTCAGTACCGAGCGGCGTCAGTTGATGCGCGACGCGTTCGACCTGCCCGATCTGGCCTCGATGGACGACTGCATTGCCAACGGCACCCACGAGCCCAAGACCGGCGAGCCACTTCCGTTGTCGCTGTTCACAGCGCCGCGGGTCGATTACTCGCTGCATCGTCTGCGCCATTACACCGGCACCGCGCCGCAACATTTCCAGAATTTCGTGTTGTTCACCAACTACCAGTTTTACATCGACGAGTTCGTGCGGCTGGGCCGCGCTGCGATGAAGGATGGCCACAGTGAATACGTGGCTTTTGTAGAGCCGGGCAACATGATCACGCGCCGCGTCGGCCTGACCTCACAAGCGGGCGACGAGTTCGGCGCCGAGCCGCTGCGTTTGCCGCAGATGCCCGGTTACCACCTGCTGCGCGACGATGGTTGCGGCATCACGATGATCAATATCGGTGTGGGACCGGCCAATGCCAAGAACATCACCGACCATGTGGCGGTGCTCCGGCCGTATGCCTGGATCATGCTGGGCCATTGCGCCGGTCTGCGCACCACGCAACAGCTGGGCGACTATGTGCTGGCCCACGGTTATGTGCGTGAAGACCATGTGCTGGACGAGGAGCTTCCCCTGTGGGTGCCGATCCCGGCGCTGGCCGAGGTGCAGGTCGCGATCCAGCGTGCAGTGGCCGACGTCACGCAGGTCGACGGCCCCGAGCTCAAGCGCATCATGCGCACCGGCACCGTCGCCAGCACCGACAACCGCAACTGGGAGCTGCTGCCCGACAACGGCCCGCAACGCCGCTTCAGCCAGAGCCGTGCGGTGGCGCTGGACATGGAAAGCGCGACCATCGCGGCCAACGGCTTTCGTTTTCGCGTCCCTTACGGCACCTTGTTGTGCGTCAGTGACAAGCCGCTACACGGCGAGATCAAGCTGCCGGGCATGGCCGACCACTTCTACCGCGAACGCGTCGACCAGCACCTGCGCATCGGCATCCGTGCCATGGAACTGCTGCGCGAACTGGGCATCGACCAGTTGCACAGTCGCAAGCTGCGCAGCTTCGCCGAGGTGGCTTTTCAGTAGACCGGCTGCGGGTGCCGGCGCACAGTGGACGGCGCACCGCAGACCCGTCGGTGGCTGACCTGCCGCGCGCTGCGTAGATCAGTCGGGTTGCACTTCGGTGTCGGTTGGGACCACGTGATGGGTGCTGGCCGCGCGGGCCGGCAAGTCGGCACGGATCGCCTGGAGCATGTCGGCGGCCTTCTCTGCAATCATGATGACTGGGGCGTTGGTGTTGCCACTGATCAGGTTGGGCATGATGGACGCATCGACCACGCGCAGGCCCTGCAGTCCATGCACGCGCAATTGCGCGTCGACCACGGCGTCCGGGCCGGCGCCCATGCGACAGGTACCGACCGGGTGGTATTCGGTATCGGCATGGTTGCGAATGAATTGCTCGATCTGCAAATCGCTCTGCGCCCGTGCGGAGCTGGCAAATTCCCTGTTGCCGTAACCTGCGAGCGCTGGCTGTGCCAGGATGCCGCGCATGATGCGAAAGCCGCGAATCAGTCGGTCCATGTCGTCGCGGTCGGCCAGAAAGTTCGGATCGACCAGCGGTGCGTCACCAGGATTCTTGCTGGCCAGTCGCACACTGCCTCGGCTGTGCGGCCGCAAAACGCAGATGTGGCAGGAATGGCCATGGCCCAGGATCGTCTTGCGTCCATGGTCGACCAGAATGCCGACGACGAAATGCAGTTGCAGGTCGGGCAATAGCTCGTCGGGCGTGCTCTTGATGAATCCGCCCGCTTCGGCAATGTTGCTGGTCAACATGCCGGTACGATGCCGACGCCATTCGAAGATGCCCTTGATGGCATCGACCATGCCTGTAAGTGAAATTCCCATGGTCTCCCTGGCCTTGGGTGCACGGGTATTGATGACCACGTTGGGATGGTCCTGCAGATTCTGGCCCACGCCCGGCAGGTTGTGCAATGTCGCAATGCCGTTCTCGAGCAGATGCTGGTGCGGCCCGATACCCGACAGCATCAGGATTTGTGGTGACATCAGCGCACCG
>JBKJRR010000291.1:0-3935 GCA_046594635.1 Burkholderiaceae bacterium | reverse complement strand
CCGAGTGCGACAACTTGCCGCGGAGATAGCGGCCCGAGTTTGAGGCTGTGCTAATCCGTGGTGGGCCATCACAACGGCAGTCAACCCGAGTGAACGCTGGCTGGCTAGCGATACGCAGGTGTCGTCGGAGGAGCAGCGGGTGCGGGTTGAAAGACAGTGGCACGGCAGCCGATGGCGGTTCGCATGACTGGGCAGCGGAGGTATCTTTGCGGGTATTTCTCTTGGCAATCTGTGCGCCCGCAATGCCGCGAAACCTATGACTTCTTCCTGCCCAGACTGTGTCAAAACACTTGAACTGCACGGCTGCACCCAAATGTGGTGCCGCAGATGACTGCATAGCCTTTCAGAACCCGCTCATGCGCGTCGACATTTTGGCGTTGCTGACTTTGTGCTTTTTGGAGGTCGTTCGTATTGGGCCGCATTGGGCTTGAATTTGGCCTTGAATAGCTCGGCCAAAGGCCCGCTCAGGCCCTCATCGCCGCCATCAAGGTTTGCGGCCCCAATATCGCCATCAACCGCTTGAAGTTGTATGCCAAAACGTGCAAGCTCATCTCGGTTTTGACATTGGGTAAGGTCGTCATGAGAAAGTGCGTTGAACCCATCCAGGACTTGATGGTTCCGTAGGGATGCTCCACCGTTTTTCTTCTGGTGCGCATGGCATCAGGCGTTTGCTCCAGGCGTTTTTGCATCGCCTCAAGGACGTCTTCATGTTCCCATCGGGCCATGCGTCTTTCGGCGCTTGGTGTGCACTGCGCCTTCAAGGCGCACTGCTTGCAGTTGGAGCACCAGTAGCGGTGCAAATTCATGCCCTTCTCCGTACTCGTTTGACGCCATATCAGGGCTTGCCCCGCGGGGCAACGGTACTCGTTTTTTTGAGCGTCGTAGATAAAGTCAGCCCGCCCAAAGCGCCCATCGGCTGTCGCGCCGGAGGTGACAGACTTGGCCACAATGGCATCAATACCGGCCTCCTGGCAGGCCAGGATCTGTGGGCCTTTGAAGTACCCGCGGTCAGCAATTGCGGTTAGTCCTTCTGTTTGCATTTCACTGCGTGCGAGTTTCGCCATCGCAGACAACTGATCCCGGTCCGTGCAGGCGTTGGTGACCTCATGCGCCACGATCAAGTGATGTTTGGCATCCACTGCGGTTTGGACGTTGTAGCCCACGACACTGGTGCCGCCCGAGTGCATGGAGCGGGCATCCGGATCGGTCAGAGAGATTTGCTTGTCTGGAGAAGCCCGCAGTTGGACTTCCATGTCCTTGAGCTTTTGCATTTGTGCCTTGAGCGCGATGATCTTCTCATTGAGACGTTCGGTGCGGACCTTGGCGGCTTGGGGCTCTTGCCGATCCGCGGTATCGAGGTCGGTGAGGTAGCGCTGGATGCTGGCCTCTATCTCCTTCATGCGGTGCGCAAGTTTGGCGCTGGTGTAGTTGCGTTGGTAGTTGTTGACCGCCTTGAACTTGCTGCCATCAATGGCAACCACGGCATCCGTGAAGAGACCCAGTTGCTGGCACAGCATGACAAACTGACGTGAGACGTTGCGAATTGCCGGGCCGTTATCCTTGCGGAAATTGGCAATGGTTTTGAAGTCCGGTGCCAAGCGCTGGGTGAGCCACATCAATTCGACATTGCGCTGTGCTTCCTTCTCCAGACGTCTGCTGGACTGGATGCGATTGAGGTAGCCGTAGATGTAGATCTTGAGCATCGCCGCCGGGTGGTAGGCAGGTCGGCCAGTCACTGCCGGGCGCACACCCTCGAAGCCAAGTTTGCTCAGAGCGAGTTCATCGACAAAGACGTCAATGACGCGAACTGGATTGTTCTCGCTCACATAGTCATCGAGCTGCTCCGGTAGCAATATCACCTGGTTGCGGTCTATGCCTTGGACAAAACGCTTCATCAAGACTCCCAGGGGAAAACGCAATATCTCTATAACGCTTCAGGGTCGCTCTTGTTGACCCGATAGGGTGGAAATTGAAAATAGATTGACCGGCGTTTTGACACAGCCTCGGCAGGGAGCAGCCGTACAGATTGGTGTCACCTACAAGCGGCGCGCATCACTCCGGCACTCGGGCTACCGCTTTGAGGGATGAGTATGGCGCGCAAAATCAGGGGGCGAGCGCGGATGCTATGCCGGACTGGAATATGACAAACCAATCAGCACGCGACTACCCGATGATGAGTGCATCAATTGGTGAACCTGATTAACCTAAAAAGGGGGGGTTGCGATGCCTGCGCCGAAGTAGGGCTGTGCCCGCATGCCACCGAGGGCGTCGTTGCTGACTATGGGCGCGCATTCTTCGGCAATTAGGCCGGCGGCTGAGGGCCAGCACGTTTTGAGGCCACTTTTTGGCGGGACACTTGGCCTCATGTGGTTGGATTTCCTATGCTTGGCAAGTTCTGCCGACTCGTATTTGTTCGCTGCCGCACAGACTACCCGCCCATTCGGGTTCAACATGATCAGCCATCATGAAACTGTATTTCTCAATTTCGGCTGATCGTGAAGGCGCCCCTCGCCATTCTGTGCCGACACTATCTTCACGCAATTGAATCGAGGTTGACCATGGCTTCAACTGACTCCGGAGTTCAACCTATGAGCAAGCCCCGCAAGAAAGGCCTCGCGCCAGAGGTTGCCCTGCAAAAGTGTCTGACCGGCATCAAGGGGTTTGACGAAATCACGGAAGGCGGAATTCCGAGAGACAGAATCACCTTGCTGTGCGGAGGCACCGGTACCGGGAAGACACTGCTTGGCCTAGATTTTTTGCTCAACGGCGCAAGTCGCTACGGTGAACCCGGCGTCTTCATGTCATTTGAAGAGACTGAAGACGTGTTGTACAAAGATGTGGCTTCGCTGAAATTGAACTTGCAAGCACTCGTCGCTCAGAAGAAGATTCATATTGACTATGTTCTGCTCGAACGAAAAGACATCCAGGAGGCAGGGGAATTCAACCTCGAAGGACTCTTTGTTCGACTTGAACTTGCCATCAATTCCATCAAGGCGAAGCGCGTCGTGCTGGATTCCATCGAATCATTGTTCGCTGGCGTCAGTGACGCGGGCATCCTGCGCCTGGAAATCAAGAGACTCTTTCGTTGGCTCAAGGACAAGAAGGTCACAGCGCTGATCACCGGTGAAGTGCAACAAGGCACATTCACTCGCCATGGCCTGGAGGAATACATTTCCGACTGCATCATCCTTGTGGACAACCGCGTCAGGGAACAAATTGCAACACGGCGAATTCGTGTCATCAAATATCGCGGATCCAACCACGGAGCCAACGAATATCCGTTCGTCATCGACAAAGGTGGGCTCTCCGTCATCCCCATCACTTCCGCCGGCCTGGACCAACCGGGCACAGCCGAACGGGTGGCGACAGGCATCGCATCACTGGACAAGTTGTTCCAGGGTGGTGGATACACCAGAGGCAGCACCATTCTTGCATCGGGCACCGCAGGGACCGGCAAGACCAGTCTCGCAGCCGCTTTCGCCGTGGAAACGTGCATGCGTGGGGAGCGATGCCTTTTCTTGTCGTATGAAGAGTCAGCGGGCCAACTCATTCAGAACTTAAGTTCCATCAGTTTCGACCTCGGGCCGCTGGTGAAGAAGGGGCTGCTGAAAATCGTATCGACCCGACCGTCGTTTTTTGGTCTGGAGATGCACTTGCTTGACTTGTACAAGCTAATAGCTGAATTCCAGCCAAGAAGTGTTGTCATCGATCCGCTGACGAGTCTCCTGGGGCAAGGGAACCGACTTGAGATTCAGTCAATGCTCACACGCATGATCGACGCCCTCAAGTCCAAGGGCATCACTGGATTCTTTACCAGTTTGGTCTCTTCGACCGAGGAAAATGATACGAGCGGTGAAATCGGCGTATCGTCCCTGATTGACACGTGGATCGTCGTCAGGGAATTGGAAGAAAACGAGGGGCGACGCCGCATTCGC
>JBKJRR010000200.1:0-3569 GCA_046594635.1 Burkholderiaceae bacterium | reverse complement strand
AGTCGCGCAGTTTCGAGTCCTTGCCGATACGCACCAAACTCAACGATGACGAAGTCGCGCGCTTCGTTGCCCAGCGCTACCGGTTCGCCGGCGTCGAGCTCAAGGCCCGGTTGTTTCGCAACTACCCATACGGCGAGCTGGCCAGCCATGTGATCGGCTACATAGGCCGCATCAACAGGTCCGAAAAGGACAAGCTGGACGAATCGGAGAATGCTGCCAATTACCGCGGTACCGAATACATCGGCAAGCTGGGCGTGGAGCAGAGTTTCGAGAACCAGCTGCACGGCGTCACCGGTGTCGATTCGGTGGAAACGTCGGCTGGTGGCCGCGCGGTGCGAACGCTCGCCAGCAGCTCGTCGACGCCGGGTGATACGGTGGTGTTGTCGATCGATATCCGCTTGCAGAAGCTGATCGAGGATCTGTACGGCAACCGCCGCGGTGCGTTGGTCGCCATGGATCCCAAGACCGGCGAGGTATTGGCCCTGGTGAGCAAGCCGACCTTCGACCCCAACCTGTTTGTGGACGGCATCGATTACGAAAGCTGGCAGGCACTCAACGAGTCCATCGACAAGCCGCTGCTCAACCGCGCCTTGCGCGGCACTTACCCGCCGGGTTCTACCTACAAGCCCTTCATGGCGCTGGGCGCCTTGCACACCGGCAAACGCGCGGCCAGCACCATCGTTCAGGACAACGGCACCTGGACTTTTGCCGGACACCAGTTTCGCAGCCACGGCGACCATGGGCTGGGCCCGGACGACATGCATGTGGCGATCGTGAAGTCGAGCAATGTCTATTTCTATTCGCTGGCCAATGACATGGGTGTGGACGTCATCCACGATTTCATGGCGCCGCTGGGTTTTGGCCAGGCCACCGGAATCGACATACAGGGCGAGTCGCGCGGGCTTTTGCCGAGCAAGGCATGGAAGGCGGGCTACTACAAACGCGCTGATCAGCAGAAGTGGTTTGCCGGAGAGACGATTTCGCTGGGCATCGGCCAGGGCTACAACGCTTTCACGATGCTGCAACTGGCGCAGGCCACAGCCATCGTAGCCAACAAGGGTGTCAAACACAAACCGCAGATCGTCATCGGAACCCAGGAGGCCGTGCACCGGACCCGGGTGCCGGTGGCTGCAACGCCGGGTCAGGACCTCGGCATACGACCCGAGCATCTGGCGGTCGTGCAGCGCGCACTGGCCGCCGTGACCACCGAAGGCACGTCGACCCGGGTTTTCGCCGGGGCCCCGTACGCCTCCGCAGGCAAGACCGGAACCGCGCAAGCCGTGGGGATTGCGGCCGGTGCCAAGTACAACGCGTCCAAGATGGAGGAGCGTCGGCGTGACCATGCCCTGTACATTGCCTATGCACCGGCCGATGATCCCAAGATTGCCGTGGCGGTGATTGTCGAGAATGCCGGTTTCGGCGCAGCCGCAGCCGCACCCATCGCGCGCCGTGTATTCGACTACTGGTTGCTGGGTCAATATCCGAGCGAAGAAGACATTGCCGCGACGCGTCTGAGCCAGTCGGGTGCGCCTATCGGTACGCCGCGTCAGGCCGCCGACATGCCCTGGCCGGGCGCCGCACCTTGAGGCGTGGCAAAAGAAAAGGCGCTGGGGTTGCCAGCGCCTTTGCTCGTGGTGCCACCATATGGTTGCCGGTCACCGTATCGTCATCGTCTCCAGGGTCCTCAGTCAGATCGCCGCGCGCGGCGTCGTTCGAGTGAAGAGACTGTACTTGGTCAGGCGCGGATGGGGCATCGGGATTTACCCCCAGATGCCTGAGACAACGGGCGCAAGGGTGGCATCGACCCTCAAGCTGCAGACCCCATGCCGACTGCGGGTACGATCACAGGTCGTGTTGAATCTTGTTACAAGGTTTTTGCCCTTTATCGCTCCATGCAAGAGTCCAGTCCGCATCTGCGCAGCGCGCCCAGCGAAGACGGCCGGCTGCTGACCCTGCATGGCAGTTGGTCGGCCGCAGCGCTGGCCCTGCCCGGCGCCTGGCAGGCAGTCACGCAGGCGCTGGAGGCTTTCCCGGCGCAGGAGCGCGGCCAGGCGCAATGGGACTTGCGCACACTCGATCGCATGGACCACACCGGCGCGCAGGTCCTGTGGAATGCCTGGGGCCGGCAATGGCCGGCTGCAGTGCAGGCAACGCCCGGACAACGCGCCATGCTCGAGCGGGTCGCACGTTACACGGTGACACCGCCGGTGGTGCGGGTCAAGACGCCGATGCAGCGCTTTCTGGCGCTGGGCGAAGTCGTTTACAAGGTGGTTGACCATGCGCGCGACCTGACGGCGCTGATTGGGCAGTTGCTGCTTGACCTGGGACGTTTGCTGCGTGCGCCGCAGATGGGGCCCTGGCGCGATGTGTCGGGCCAGCTGTATCGCATTGGTGCGACCGCGCTGCCGATCACCGCGTTGGTCGGGTTCCTGATCGGTGTCGTGCTGGCCTACCTGATGTCGCAGCAGTTGCGCAAGTTCGGCGCCGATGCCTTCATCGTCGATGTGCTGGGCATTGCGCTGATCCGTGAACTCGCGCCGGTGCTCGCGGCCATCCTGATCGCTGGTCGCTCGGGCTCATCGATCACTGCCCAGATAGGCGTCATGCGCGTGACCGAGGAGCTTGACGCGATGCGGGTCATGGGCATCGCCCAAGGCTACCGGCTGGTAATGCCGCGCGCGATTGCGATGGCAATTGCGATGCCACTGATCACGGTCTGGACCACGCTGGCGGCGTTGTTCGGTGGCATCCTGGCGGCAGATCTTTCCATGGGCATCACGCCGGCCTATTTTCTTTCCGCCCTGCCCGCCACGGTCGAGGTGGCCAACCTGACGCTGGCCCTGTCAAAGGCCATGGTGTTCGGCGTGTTGATTGCGCTGGTGGGCTGCCACTATGGCCTGCGCGTCAAGCCCAATACCGAAAGCCTGGGCGAAGGCACGACCGCCTCAGTCGTCTCGTCGATCACCGTCGTGATCCTGGTCGACGCCTTGTTCGCGGTAGTATTCAAGGATGTGGGGATATGAGCCGCCGGGCCGTTCCCGAGGCGAATCCCGACGTGCGCCGCACGGAGAGTCGTCCAGTGAGTCGATCCATCAATGGGATGCCGCAGGTGCTGACCCACGACGAGGCCAGGGCCGCGGGCGTGGTCGAGATCCACAACCTGTGGTCCACGTTTCGCGTTGCTGGCCGTGACAACATCGTGCACCAGAACCTGAACCTGCATATCGAGCGCGGCGAGCTGGTGTCGCTGGTCGGTGGGTCGGGCAGTGGCAAGACCGTGATGCTGCGTACCATCCTGGGGCTGGAGATCCCGGCCCGTGGCAGCGTCAACGTGCTGGGTCGACCCGCCGACCAGTTGTCGGATGTTGGCGCCGCCAGCCGGGTCGGCATGTTGTTCCAGCACGGGGCCTTGTTCTCGGCATTCGACGTGCTGGACAACATCGCTTTTCCGTTGCGCGAGCTCAAGCAGTTGCCGGACGATCTGATCCGTGACGCCGCGCTGGTCAAGCTGCAGATGGTCGGACTCGATGCGGTGCACGCGCACAAGATGCCGTCGGACCTCTCCGGTG
>JBKJRR010000092.1:0-7850 GCA_046594635.1 Burkholderiaceae bacterium | reverse complement strand
GGCATTGCACCGAAGTCCGACCAAACTGGTTCTCTGCAGTCGGTTCAGAGAACACTTGGAAAAGCCTTACAGGATAACCCGAAAGACGCTTGCAGGTGTTCTTCAGGGCGGGAAGCCCTAAAGGCCAAAAGCCGTCAAGGCTTTTGGCCTCCCAAAACCAAAGGCTGGTCCAACGACCAGCCCTGAATAAATCAAGCGCGGAGCGTCAAGAGCGTCCCGAGGTTGGTTCGAGAAGCGCAGCCGTACACCAGTACGGCGATGCGCCAAACCCGGACCAAAACAGTCTTGAGGACTGCTTTCGCCTGGCGAAGGGCCGACTCTCTGGGTCGACCCCCGAGGACCAAGATCGGGTCGCGCAGCCGCTCCGTACCGATTTATTACTTGATTTCGGCCTTGGCGCCAGCGTCGAGCAGCTTCTTGAGCGCTGCGTCGGCATCGGCCTTGGGGATCGCTTCCTTGACGGCCTTGGGAGCACCGTCAACCAGGTCCTTGGCTTCCTTCAGGCCCAGGCCCGTCAGTTCGCGCACGGCCTTGATGACCTGCACCTTTTGGGCGCCGGCTTCAAGCAGCATCACGTTGAATTCGGTCTGCTCTTCAACCACGGCTGCGGCAGCACCGCCACCTGCGGCTGGCGCGGCCATGGAGGCGGCGGACACGCCGAATTTCTCTTCGATGGCCTTGACCAGGTCGTTGAGTTCCATCACGGACATGCTGTCCATGGCGGTCAGGAATGCGTCTTTATCGAATGCCATTTGGGTTTCTCGATTCAAAAATAGGTTGGGATCGTGCTTGCGAAGATCGGTCAGGCGGCTGCCGGCGCTTCAGGTGCTGCGGGTGCAGCATCAGCAGCGGGGGCGGCGTCAGTGACAGTTGCTGCGTCAACAGCGGGTGCGGCTTCTACGGTTGCTGCCGCTTCAGCGGCGGGTGCCGCTTCAGCCACAGGCACCGCTTCAGCCACCGGCGCTGCTGCTGCGTTTTTCTCGGCCAGGGCCGACAGCACGGCTGCAAATCGCTGGATCGGCGATTTGAGCAGGCCAGCGATCTGGGAGATCAGCACTTCGCGGCTCGGGATGGCTGCCAGGGCTTTGACCCCGTCAGCGCTCAGCGACTTGCCCGCGTAGGCGCCACCGACGATGACCAACTTGTCGTTGCCCTTGGCAAAGTCGGTGATGACTTTGGCCGCGGACACCGCGTCTTCGGAAAAGCCGTAAATCAGCGGGCCAGCCATGCTCTCCGATGCCACCTCGAACGGGGTTCCGGCCACGGCACGGCGAGCCAGTGTGTTCTTCAGTACATGAAGATACACACCCTTCTCGCGCGCTTCGCGGCGCAACTTGTTCAGGTGTTCAACGGTGAGGCCACGGTACTGGGCCAGCGCGAGGGTCTGGGACTTGGCGGCTTGCGCCGACACGTCCGCGACCACGGCCGCCTTCTCGTTGCGATTGAGACTCAAGGTCTGCTCCTCACAAAATCGCGCCTTTGGGTTGGGCGGACACTGCCGCCTTGGCCCTCCGGCGCACCGGGGTTGCAGCGACCAAACCTTCTGGCATCCGGCTTGACGGGGCTTTCACCCTGTCAACGGAATCCTTCAGGCGGGACCGCCATCTGCGCTGACCTGACCGTTTTCACCTGACGGTGGAAGCGGCTGAATTAAGAGGCCGTGAAGCCTCGCCAGCGGTCTTGGATGGCCCGTTTGCGGCTTTGACACCGAAAACGGCCCACCAAACTCGTCACCTCCGCGCTAGACCGGCGCAGAGGCTCAAATACTTCAGGCTGATGCCGTCATCGACTGCATGTCGACGCGAACACCCACACCCATGGTCGAGGACACCGCCAGCTTGCGCAGGTAGACACCCTTGCTCGACGCCGGCTTGGCCTTGGCCAGCGCGTCCAGCAGTGCAGCCAGGTTGCCCTTGAGCTTGTCGGAGTCAAATGAGCGCAGGCCGATGGTGCCGTGGATGATGCCGCCCTTGTCGACCCGGAACTGCACCTGGCCGGCCTTGGCGTTGCGCACCGCAGTGGCGACGTCGGGCGTGACCGTGCCGACCTTGGGGTTGGGCATCAGGCCGCGCGGGCCCAGGATCTGGCCCAGCGTACCCACCACACGCATGGTGTCGGGTGAGGCGATCACGACGTCGAAGTCCATCTTGCCGGCCTTGATGTCGGCAGCCAGGTCGTCCATGCCGACGATGTCGGCGCCGGCGGCGCGGGCTTCGTCAGCCTTTACGCCCTGGGCGAACACCGCCACGCGCTTGGTCTTGCCGGTGCCGTTGGGCAGCACAACAGCGCCGCGCACCACCTGGTCGGACTTCTTGGCATCGATGCCGAGTTGCACGGCCACGTCGATGGACTCATCGAACTTGGCGGTGGCGCATTCCTTGACGATGGCGATGGCGTCGTCGAAGGTGTAGAGCTTGAGTGAGTCGGCCTTGCCGGCGGTGACTTTCTGGCGCTTGGTGAGCTTGGCCATGTCAGACCCCTTCAACCGTGATGCCCATCGAACGGGCGGAACCTGCAATCGTGCGCACCGCGGCGTCCATGTCGGCGCCGGTGAGGTCCTTGATCTTGATCTTGGCGATCTCTTCAAGCTGGGCACGGGTGATCTTGCCGACCTTCTCAAGGTGCGGGCGGCCCGAACCCTTGTCGATCTTGACGGCCTTCTTCAGCAACACGCTCGCCGGCGGCGACTTGAGCACGAAGGTGAAGGACTTGTCCGCGTAAGCGGTGATCACCACGGGCAGCTTCAGACCGGGCTCGACGCCCTGGGTCTGGGCGTTGAACGCCTTGCAGAACTCCATGATGTTCAGGCCGCGCTGACCCAGCGCCGGGCCGATCGGGGGCGAAGGATTGGCCTTGCCCGCGGGAACTTGCAGCTTGATAAAGCCGACGATTTTCTTTGCCACAAAGGGCTCCTTTCGAGTTCAAACGCTTGTTGGCACGTGTGCCGCCAAGCTCCTCGTCACTGCGACCCGCTTGCAGAATCAGCAGGTGGCGCCGGGTCGCACCACATCACCTGCCGTTTGAAGTTCAGACCTTTTGCCTGCGGGCCTTCGGCCCTCGGCGAAAAGTGCGATGAACAAGATTCATCACACTTTTTCGACTTGCGCAAAGTCAAGTTCGACGCCGGTGGACCGGCCGAAGATCGTGACGCCCACCTTGACCTTGGATTTCTCGTAGTTGACTTCTTCGACCGCGCCGTTGAAGTCGGTGAAAGGGCCTTCCTTGACCCGCACCATCTCGCCGATCATCCATTCGACCTTGGGCCGCGGCTTCTCCAGACCTTCTTGCATCTGGTTGACGATCTTCATGACTTCAGCTTCGGAGATCGGCGCGGGCCGGTTCTTGGCGCCACCCACAAAGCCGGTGACCTTGCTGGTGTGCTTGACCAGGTGCCAGGATTCATCGTCCATCAACATCTCGACCAGCACATACCCCGGAAAGAAGCGCCGCTCGGTGACAGACTTCTTGCCGTTCTTGAGCTCGATGACTTCTTCAGTGGGCACCAGGATGCGGCCGAATTTGTCGTGCATACCGGCGCGTTCGATACGCTCGCGGATGTTGCGCTCGACGGCCTTTTCCATGCCCGAGTAGGCATGGACCACGTACCAGCGCAGCGGCACGGTGGGTGCGGCAGGCGCAGCAGCTTCGGCCGAAGCTTCAGGGATCAATTCGCTCATGGCAATTCCTCTTTAGCGTTTCCAGCCCAGAACCAGGTCATACAGCACCCACTCCAGCGTCTTGTCCGTCAGGAACAGGAACAGCGCCATCACGATGACAAAAGCAAACACATAGCCGGTCATCTGCATCGCCTCCTTGCGGGCGGGCCATACAACCTTTTTGGTCTCGCGCACCGAATCGCGACCAAAGGCGATCAATTGCTTGCCCGATTCGGCCGTGAAAAACATCGCCACAGCGCTCGCCAGCAACAGCAAAAGCACCAGCACACGCAGCCACAAGTCCTGCTTGCCCAGCAGGTAATAGGCGACCACGCCGCCTACCAGCAATACGGCGGCCGCCACCAACTTGGCCTTGTCCGCGCCTGTAGAAACTGTCTCAACTTGAGTATTGGTAGCCATGTCTTTCGTTTCTTTCAACCGCGTCGCTCTGGCATGACCTGCCTTGAGTGCCGGGCCCTCCCAACAGCAGCAACGGCCCGCCGGGCTTTCTAGCCTGCGGGCCGCGCTGGGTCGGACCTGTTTCAGATGCGATCGCTGCGCGACGCGCCTTCGTTGGGTTCTTGCCTGGCAGGGGCAGAGGGAATCGAACCCCCAACCTTCGGTTTTGGAGACCGACGCTCTGCCAATTGAGCTATGCCCCTGCTGCCTGAACCCGTTTAACTTGCAATCCTCATGAACAGCGTTTACGCGATGATCTTGGCCACCACGCCGGCGCCGACCGTACGGCCACCTTCACGGATGGCGAAGCGCAAGCCTTCTTCCATCGCGATCGGGGCAATCAGCTTGACGGTGATGCTGACGTTGTCGCCCGGCATGACCATCTCTTTGTCGGCGGGCAACTCGACCGCGCCCGTCACATCCGTCGTGCGGAAGTAGAACTGCGGACGGTAGTTGTTGAAGAACGGCGTGTGGCGGCCGCCCTCTTCCTTCGACAGCACGTAGATCTCTGCCGTGAAGTGGGTGTGCGGCTTGACGCTGCCCGGCTTGCACAGCACTTGGCCGCGCTGCACGTCTTCACGCTTGGTGCCGCGCAACAGGATGCCGACGTTGTCGCCCGCCATGCCCTGGTCCAGCAGCTTGCGGAACATCTCCACGCCAGTGCAGGTGGTCTTCTGGGTGTTGGCAATACCGACAATCTCGATTTCTTCGCCGACCTTGACGATGCCGCGCTCGATACGGCCGGTCACCACGGTGCCGCGGCCCGAGATGCTGAACACGTCCTCAACCGGCATCAGGAAGGCGCCGTCCACAGCGCGCTCAGGCTGGGGAATGTAGGTGTCAAGCGCGTCGGCCAGCTTGAAGATCGCCTGCTCGCCCAGCACGCCCAAGTCACCTTCCAGGGCCAGCTTGGCGCTGCCGTGGATGATCGGGGTGTCGTCGCCCGGGAAGTCGTACTTGTCCAGCAGTTCGCGCACTTCCATTTCGACAAGCTCCAGCAGCTCGGCGTCGTCCACCATGTCGCACTTGTTCAGGAAGACGATGCTGTAGGGCACGCCCACCTGGCGCGCCAGCAGGATGTGCTCGCGGGTCTGGGGCATGGGGCCGTCAGCGGCGGAACACACCAGGATGGCGCCGTCCATCTGGGCGGCACCGGTGATCATGTTTTTCACATAGTCAGCGTGGCCGGGGCAGTCAACGTGGGCGTAGTGGCGGTTGCCCGTTTCGTATTCCACGTGGGCGGTGTTCATGGTGATGCCGCGGGCTTTTTCTTCGGGAGCCGCGTCGATCTGGTCGTAACCTTTGGCTTCGCCGCCGAATTTGGCTGCGAGCACGGTCGTGATCGCTGCCGTCAGGGTGGTCTTGCCGTGGTCAACGTGTCCAATTGTGCCGACGTTGACGTGCGGTTTGGTCCGCTCAAATTTGCCTTTTGCCATTTCAAAACTCCAGTAAAGAACGCGCCCGTGTATGGTTTAACGTTTGCACTGTGTTGCTTGTTCCATCACCACGGGCAGTGAGGGGCACACAATCGCAGACAGGAAAAGAGTGATGCCGGCCCTTGCGGAACCGGCACCGGTTTTACTTACTTGGCGCGTGCAGCCATGATGGCTTCGGACACATTGCGCGGGGCCTCGGAGTAGTGCTTGAACTCCATGGTGTAGGTGGCACGACCCTGCGACATCGAACGCAGCGTGGTCGAGTAACCGAACATCTCGGAGAGGGGTACTCCGGCCTTGATGGCCTTGCCGCCACCGACCATGTCTTCCATGCCCTGAACCATGCCACGGCGTGAGGACAGGTCGCCCATCACGTTGCCGGCGTAGTCTTCAGGCGTTTCCACCTCGACGGCCATCATCGGCTCGAGAATCACCGGGCCGGCCTTGCGGCAGCCTTCCTTGAAACCGAAGATTGCAGCCATCTTGAAGGCCATCTCGTTCGAGTCCACATCGTGGTACGAACCGAAATGCAGCGTCACCTTGACGTCCACCACCGGGTAACCGGCCAGCACGCCCGAAGTCACAGCCTCGTGAATGCCTTTTTCAACCGCAGGGATGTATTCGCGCGGAACCACACCACCCTTGATCGCGTCGATGAACTCAATGCCCTTGCCCATTTCATTGGGTTCGATCTTGAGCACCACGTGGCCGTACTGGCCCTTGCCGCCCGACTGGCGCACGAACTTGCCTTCGGCATCTTCGATGGTCTTGCGGATGGTTTCGCGGTAAGCCACCTGGGGCTTGCCAACGTTGGCCTCCACACCGAACTCGCGCTTCATGCGGTCCACAATGATTTCCAGATGCAGCTCACCCATGCCGGCAATCAGGGTCTGGCCAGACTCTTCGTCGGTCTTGACGCGGAAAGACGGATCTTCCTGGGCCAGACGCTGCAGGGCAATACCCATTTTTTCCTGGTCAGCCTTGGTCTTGGGTTCGACGGCCTGGGTGATCACAGGCTCGGGGAACACCATGCGCTCGAGCATGACGATGGCTTGCGGGTCGCACAGCGTTTCGCCGGTGGTGACGTCCTTCAGGCCCACGCAGGCCGCGATGTCGCCGGCGCGGATCTCGTCCACTTCCAGGCGGTTGTTCGCGTGCATCTGCACGATCCGGCCGATGCGCTCCTTCTTGCCGCGGATCGGGTTGTAGACGCTGTCGCCCTTGGACAGAACGCCGGAATAAACGCGCACGAACGTGAGCTGGCCGACGAACGGATCCGTCATCAGCTTGAACGCGAGCGCCGAGAACTTTTCGTTGTCGTCTGCCTTGCGGGTCACCGGTTTTTCGTCGTCGTCCATGCCCTTCACGGGCGGAATGTCCACCGGGGAAGGCATGAGTTCGACGACGGCGTCCAGCATGCGCTGGACGCCCTTGTTCTTGAACGCCGAGCCGCACATCATTGGCTGGATTTCACTGGCGATGGTCCGCGTGCGCAGACCCAGGGTGATCTCTTCTTCGCTCAGATCGCCCTCTTCCAGGTACTTGTTCATCAGCTCTTCGTTGGCTTCGGCCGCAGCTTCGACCATCTTCTCGCGCCACTCCTTGGCCAGCGGCAGCAACTCGTCCGGAATCTCGGCGAAGTTGAATTTCATGCCTTGCGAGGCTTCGTCCCAGTAGATGGCCTTCATCTTGCGCAGATCCACCACGCCGACGAAGTTTTCCTCGGCGCCGATCGGAATCACGATGGGCACCGGATTGGCCTTCAGGCGCAGCTTCATCTGGTCGTAGACCTTGAAGAAGTTGGCGCCCGTGCGGTCCATCTTGTTGACGAACGCGAGGCGCGGCACCTTGTACTTGGTGGCCTGGCGCCAAACGGTTTCGGACTGGGGCTGCACGCCGCCCACGGCGCAGTACACCATGCAGCAGCCGTCCAGCACGCGCATGGAACGCTCCACCTCGATGGTGAAGTCCACGTGGCCGGGCGTGTCGATGATGTTGATGCGGTGCTCAGGGAAGGACAAGTCCATGCCCTTCCAGAAACACGTCGTCGCGGCGGACGTGATCGTGATGCCGCGTTCCTGCTCCTGCTCCATCCAGTCCATGGTCGCAGCGCCGTCGTGCACTTCGCCGATCTTGTGGTTCACACCGGTATAGAACAGGATGCGCTCGGTGGTCGTGGTCTTGCCGGCGTCGATGTGAGCCGAAATTCCGATGTTGCGATAGCGCTCGATAGGCGTCTTGCGGGCCATGATGAAATCCTTTCGGTCAGGAATTTCGGTCGCCTTCGGCTCTCTCGAAA
>JBKJRR010000188.1:0-6706 GCA_046594635.1 Burkholderiaceae bacterium | reverse complement strand
AAACCAATGCCCAAGCTGCCGCCGCTCCGCGAATAAATTGCGGTGTTGATGCCCATCAGGTTGCCGTTTGCGTCAACCAGGGCTCCGCCCGAATTGCCTGGGTTGATGGCTGCGTCGGTTTGGATGAAGTTCTCGAAAGTGTTGATGCCCAGCTGATTGCGGCCGAGCGCACTGATGATGCCGCTGGTGACGGTCTGACCGACACCAAACGGGTTGCCAATCGCCAAAACCTGGTCTCCGACCTCGATCGCGTCCGAATTGCCGATCACGACGACCGGTAGCTTGTCAAGGTTGATTTTCAGAACCGCCAGGTCGGTTTCCGGATCCGTGCCGATCACCTTGGCGATGGCCTTGCGGCTGTCGTTGAGCATCACCTCGATCTCGTCCGCACCTTCGACCACATGGTTGTTGGTGAGGATATAGCCGTCGGAGCTGACGATGACGCCGCTGCCCAGACCGGCGCGAGGTTCCTGGTTTTGGTCGCCAAAGAAGAACCGGAACCAGGGGTCGCTGCTGCGCGGGTCCCGGACCGCGGCCTTGCTGGTGCTGATGCTTACAACCGCAGAGGAGGCCTTTTGCGCGGCGAGGCGGAAGCTGCCGGATGGCGCACCGGCGGCCGACGCTCCGGGTGGCGCCTCAAGCAGGGCGATCGCCGGCCCAGCCTGCCGGCCGCTGCCCAACCAGCCCGGCTGGAGCGTCGCCACGACGAAATAGACCGCCAGCAACACGGTCGCGGTTTGGGAAAATACAAGCCAAAGGCGTTTCATGAACAAATTGTAGGCGTCGTCACGCCAACGCACTGTCTGTAAGGGCCCAGTTCAGATGGTGCCGGCCTCTTGTGGCACACCGGCTCCAGCGTACCATGCCGTTATTGACCTGCAAGCATGGCTTACGCGCACAAAACCATCCGCATCGAACCCCTGGCGCCTGCCAAACCGGCCTGGGGCTCAGTTTGCAATGGCTGCGGCATTTGTTGCCTGGTGGAGCCGTGCCCGGTGGGCATGGTGCTGTCGGCAAAGCGCCAGGGGGCGTGTCATGCCTTGCACTGGAACGCGCAGCTGGCGAGCTATCGATGTGGGGCGTTGGTGCGGCCGGGCGAGGTTTTGCGCGAAGTCCTGCCACGCCCGCTGCGGTGCTTGTCAGGCGTATTTGCGCCGTTGCTCGTTGTGATTGCCAAACGTGCCATCGCGGCAGGCGTAGGGTGCGATTGTGATCTGCAGGTCGTAGCGCAGCGCGACAAACCGCAAGCGGGGCCCGCCCAGTCTTCTGTCTGAATCCTGCGCGAGCCGCACCCCGCTGCAGGGTCGCCCGTCAAGAATTTGATTGACAATGCCCTGTAGCTGGGCCTGCACACTTCGCGGCCGCGAACCCTCTGTACGCACCACCGACAAGCCTCCATCGCCATGACCGACCGAATCCTGCTCGCCCAGACTCTCGACACGCTGCTTGCGCCCGAGAAATTCCGCGACCATGGCCCCAATGGCCTGCAGGTCGAAGGCCGGATGCAGGTGCGCAAGTTGGTCTCTGGCGTCACCGCCAGCCTGGCGTTCATCGATGCCGCCGTTGCGCGCGGCGCCGACGCCTTGCTCGTTCACCACGGCCTTTTCTGGCGCGGGCATGATGGATGTGTCACTGGTTGGATGAAAAAGCGCCTGGCCTTGCTGCTGCAACACGACATCAACCTGTTTGCCTACCACCTGCCGCTCGATGCCCATCCGCAGTGGGGCAACAACGCCCAGCTAGGCCAGCGCCTGGGTCTGGTGGCGACACAACGTTTTGGCGAACAGGATCTGGGATTTCTGGGGCAGCGCAGCGACGACCAGGTATTTGCCGACGCTGCTGCGCTGGGCGCCCATATCGAGACGGCCCTCGGGCGCCGCGTGACCATCGTTGACAACCGCGATCGGCCCATTCGGCGTATTGCCTGGTGTACCGGTGGCGCGCAAGCTTATTTCGAATCGGCGATTGCCGCAGGAGCGGATGCTTTCATCACGGGTGAGATCTCCGAGCCGCAGGCCCACTATGCACGCGAGTGCGGCGTGAGTTACATCGCCTGTGGCCACCATGCGAGCGAGCGTTATGGTGCGCAGGCGGTGGCCGGGCATGTAGCAGCTGAACTGGCTCTGGAACATGAATTCATTGACATCGACAACCCGGCCTGAGTCCGGCAGGCCACTGCCCATCGCCATCACGATGGGCGACCCGGCAGGTATCGGGCCGGAAATCATCGCCAAGGCGTTTCGCGATGCGCCCGACCTCATCCGTGGCTGCTTCGTCGCCGGAGATGCAAGCAGCTTGCGCCGTGCGGCTGGATGGACGGCCGGTTGGGGCCAGGTGCAACTCCCGGTAGCTGTGATCGAGCGACCCTCAGACGTACTGGATCTGCCGGCTATGTGTATTCCGGTGCTGCAGGTCGTTGAATCAGCCGCGTCCGTACCCGTGGGTTGTGTCAGTGCCGCGGGTGGTCGCATGGCTGCCGAAAGTGTCGTGTGGGCGGCGGATGCCGCCTTGCGCGGCGATATCGCTGCGATGGTCACGGCGCCGCTGCACAAGGAGGCCTTGGCAGCTGCCGGCGCGCCGCACAACGATTTTCCCGGCCATACGGAAATGCTGCAGGCGCGGGCTGCGGCCTATCGGCGAGTCCAGGTGCAGGATTTGCCAGTGCGCATGATGCTGGCCAATGACGAGTTGCGTACGGTTCTTGTCAGCATACACATGGCTTTGCGCGACGCCATCCAGGCGGTCACTGTGGAAAACGTGCTGCAGACCTTGAACATCACCCATGAGGCTTTGCGGCCTTTGCTCGGTCGCTCGCCAAGGATCGCCGTGGCTGGCCTCAATCCCCATGCCGGTGAGGGCGGCTTGTTTGGCGATGAGGAGATTGAATTCATCGCGCCCGCCATCGCTCGGGCGCAAGCCTTGGGGGTCGATGCACGCGGCCCGTTTGCGCCCGACACAGTCTTCATGCGGGCCCGGGCACGGCCTGGCCGATCGGCCGAGTTCGATGTGGTCGTTGCGATGTACCACGACCAGGGCCTGATACCGGTCAAGTATCTGGGCGTGGACAAGGGTGTCAATGTGACACTGGGCTTGCCCCTGGTGCGCACCAGTCCTGACCACGGAACGGCTTTCGACATCGCCGGGACGGGACAGGCTGACGCGGCCAGTCTGGTGCAGGCGATCCGGATGGCCCGGCAACTGCTGATTCCGGCAGCCGCTGGCGCCTGAACGGGTCGAGGCGCTGGCGACGCGCGAACCGCTGGCGCCATTGCTGGACCTTATGGGCAGCGCAGTCGAGGCCGAGTGATTATTTCTTCAGGCTGTCGCGGATTTGGCGCAGCAGCAGGATGTCTTCCGGCGTCACCGCTGGCGCCGGAACTGGAGGTGGAGCCTGGCGCTTGAGCCGGTTCATCTGCTTGACCATCATGAAGATGATGAAGGCCAGGATGATGAAATTCACGGCGATGGTGATGAAGTTGCCGTAGGCAAAAACCGGCACGCCGGCCTTTTTCATCTCGGCCAGTCCTGCGCCGACTCCAGCCGGTATGTTTCCGAGCACCACATACATGCTGGAGAAGTCCAGATTGCCGACGACTGCGCCGACCAGCGGCATGATAAGGTCGCCGACCATGGAGTCGACAATTTTTCCAAAGGCGGCGCCAATGATGACACCGACCGCGAGGTCCATGACATTGCCTTTGATCGCAAATTCCTTGAATTCCGACATCATGCTCACATTGATCTCCAATTTCATATTTTGGGGAGTTCTATTGTAGGCCTGACTTTTCGGGCGAACGGTAAAGCATTGACCATCATCGGGGAGCCATGGCAACGATGTCGCAAGCCCGGCGGCTGGGCGTCAAAGCCAGCGAGTCGGTCAGCTACAATCCCGCGCTGACCCAAGAGCGATGTTTTCATTGAGGATTCCCATGAGTGACACCCCAGTTGACACCAGCAAACGGACGTGGCTCATCGCGTCTGGCTGTGCCGGTGCTGTCGGCGGCGCCTTCACCGCCGTCCCGTTTGTCAGCAGTTTTGCGCCTTCAGAGCGGGCAAAAGCCGCCGGCGCCGCCGTCGAGGCCGACATTTCATCACTCAAGCCCGGTGAAAAAATGACCGTTGAGTGGCGCGGCAACCCCGTGTGGATCATGCGCCGCACGGAGGAAGAACTCGCAACATTGCCCACGCTCGATGCGCAACTGGCCGATCCGAAGTCTGAACGCAAGCCTGACGAATTCACGCCCGCATATGCGCGCAACGAGACGCGCTCGATCAAGCCTGCGGTGCTGGTTGTGGTCGGCATCTGCACCCATCTGGGCTGCTCCCCTTCCGATCGGTTCCAGAAGGGCGCGCAGCCCTCCCTTCCGGATGACTGGAAGGGAGGCTTCTTTTGCCCTTGCCACGGCTCGACATTCGACCTCGCCGGGCGTGTCTTCAAGAACAAGCCGGCGCCCGACAATCTGGTGGTGCCGCCGCACATGTACCTGTCAGACAACCGGTTGCTTATCGGTGAAGACAAGAAAGCCTGACCCCATGAAGACATTCCGTACCGGAGCACCACGTGGCTGAAATGAAAGAGATCTCCCCCAATGCGCCGGCTTCTGAGAAGCTGCTTAATTGGGTCGACAACCGTTTTCCGTTGTCCAAGCTCTACAACGAGCATTTAGGCGAGTATTACGCGCCGAAGAACTTCAACTTCTGGTATATCTTTGGCTCGCTCGCGTTGTTGGTGCTGGTCATCCAGATCGTCACCGGCATTTTCCTGGTGATGCACTACAAGCCCGATGCAGCACTGGCATTCGGTTCGGTAGAGTACATCATGCGCGACGTGCCTTGGGGCTGGCTGATCCGCTACATGCATTCCACCGGCGCATCAGCGTTCTTTGTCGTGGTTTATCTGCACATGTTCCGCGGATTGATCTACGGAAGCTACCGAAAGCCGCGCGAACTGATCTGGGTTTTCGGCTGTGGCATCTTCCTGTGCCTGATGGCCGAAGCCTTCATGGGCTATCTGCTGCCCTGGGGTCAGATGAGCTACTGGGGTGCTCAGGTGATTGTCAACCTGTTTGCCGCCATCCCGTTTGTCGGCCCGGATCTGGCGCTGCTGATCCGCGGTGACTATGTGGTGGGTGACGCGACACTGAATCGCTTCTTCAGCTTCCACGTGATTGCGGTGCCACTGGTGTTGCTGGGCCTCGTGGCCGCGCACATCATTGCCTTGCATGAAGTGGGCTCCAACAACCCCGATGGCATCGAAATCAAGGCCAACAAGGGCAAGGACGGCCATCCGTTGGACGGCATACCTTTTCATCCCTATTACACCGTGCACGACATCTTTGCAGTCAGCATGTTCCTGATGGTGTTCAGCGCGATCGTGTTCTTCGCGCCTGAATTCGGCGGCTACTTCCTGGAGTACAACAACTTCATTCCGGCTGATCCGTTCAAGACGCCACTGCACATTGCTCCGGTCTGGTATTTCACGCCTTACTACTCCATGCTTCGCGCCATCACGAGCGAATTCATGTACGTGTTGATGGCCTGCGTGGTCGGCGGCGCACTGTTGTTGGTGCTCAAGGTCAAGATGCCGTCCTTCCTCAAGCCGGTCATCCTGGCCGGCGCCGTGGTCGCAGTCCTGATGATGTGGAACATCGACGCCAAGTTCTGGGGCGTGCTGGTGATGGGGGGTGCGGTCATCATCCTGTTCTTCCTGCCCTGGCTTGACAACAGCCCGGTCAAGTCGATCCGTTACCGGCCCGACTGGCACAAGTATGTGTACGCGATCTTCGTGTTCAATTTCCTGGTGCTGGCCTACCTGGGCGTGCAGCCTCCATCGTCAATCGGCGAGCGCGTGTCGCAAGTGGGCACATTGTTCTATTTCGGATTCTTCCTGCTGATGCCATGGTGGAGCGCCTTGGGTGAGTCCAAGCCTGTGCCTGAGCGCGTCATCTATACAGCCCATTGAGCAGGAGACAAGCAGAATGAAAACCTCAGGATTCTTCAGCAAGGCCACCTGCGCGATCGTTGCATCGCTGGGTCTGCTGGTCGGCGCCCATGCGGCCGAAGGCGGCATCCCCTGGGACAAGGCTCCGAACAAGACCAATGACCTGGTGGCACTGCAAAATGGCGCCAAGTTGTTTGTCAACTACTGCCTGAACTGCCATTCGGCAGCTTTCATGCGCTACAACCGGCTGACCGACATCGGTCTGACCGTCGAGCAGATCAAGGACAACCTGTTGTTCACGACGGACAAGGTCGGCGACAACATGGTTGCCGCCATCGATCCCAAGGAAGCCAAGCAATGGTTTGGCGGCAACCCGCCCGATCTGACCGTGATCGCACGCTCGCGCTCCGCCGTCGGAAAGGGAAGCGGCGCTGACTATCTGTACACCTACCTGCGCACCTATTACCGGGACGCGACCAAGCCGACCGGCTGGAACAACCTGGCGTACCCTAAC
Organism: Burkholderiaceae bacterium; assembly: GCA_046594635.1. Lineage (GTDB taxonomy): Bacteria > Pseudomonadota > Gammaproteobacteria > Burkholderiales > Burkholderiaceae_C > CAISIP01. Next base: position 251 of record JBKJRR010000188.1, on the reverse strand, counting down.
ATCGGAATGCCACATGTGTTGTGGCAACTCCAGGGAAATCGCGCACCGTTGTTTGAGTCCAAGACCGAACAGGGCCACAAAGTCCAGGTGTTCAAAGGCTGGCAACAACTCACACCCGGCACCATGTCGCCGCTTGCGTACGACAATGCGGTAGGCGACCTTGTCAGCTACCTGCAGTGGATGGGCGAGCCGGCACAAAATACGCGCAAGCGCATTGGTGTGGGCGTTTTGATCTTTCTTGCTCTTTTGAC
>JBKJRR010000537.1:0-10080 GCA_046594635.1 Burkholderiaceae bacterium | reverse complement strand
GACCAGGTGCAACCCTGCGGCAGCAGCGAAAGCATGAAGACCATCGCCTCGCGGCTGGCAGGCATGCCCCATTCGATGCCCAGGCAGAACTGGAAGTGTGCCGGTACCAGCAGGTGGCCCTGTTCGATGAGACGCGCGGCAAGGCGCATGCCGCCAGCGTCGAAGACCTCGATCTCCGGCTTGATGCCGGCACTGCGTATGGCCTCAGCCATGGTGCGCAGATGCGCCGGGCTGTTCATGAACACCCCCTCGCCGAAGTTCATGGTGGCGACGTCCAGGCTGCACAGGCCGGGCCGCAAGGCGAGTATGTGCGCCACGCGTGCCTCGGGCAGCAGCAGTGTCGAGAGCGCGTCATCGGCGACGCGCACGTTCTCGGCGCTGGGCACGTAGCGTCCGCCATAGCCGCTGGTCAGGTTGACGATGACGTCAACGCCGCTGGCCTTGATGTGCTCAACCACCTCGCGGTAAAGATGCATATGACCCACGGCGGCCCCTGTCACGGGGTCGCGCACGTGGATGTGCACGATGGCTGCGCCGTCACGTGCGGCGTCGATCGACTGCTGCGCGATCTGCTCTGGCGTAACCGGCACTTGAGAAGCTTGCTTGAACGGCGCCCCACCCGTGACGGCGCACGTGATCATGACGGGACGGGACACGGGTGGGGTGATGCTGTTCATGGTGGGTTCAACGACTCACAGGCCGAGTTTGAATTCCTGCCAGCGCTTCTCGATCATCTTCACGTTGTCGGCGGTCCATTTCGGGTCGCTCAACACCTGGAGCTTCTTGTTGGCGTCGGAGGTCGGGTAGTCATTGACCTTGTCTTTCGCAATCGTCGTCTCGATGCCAGGGCTCGCGCCGGTGTAAGGAATGATGGCCGATGCGATCGACTGGTTCTTGAGTTGTGACATCTCATGCAGCAGGCCCATCGCCGCGGCCTTGCTGGCCGGGTCGGCGCCTTTGGGGACCACAAAATACGACACCTGCAGCAGGCCCTGGTTGTAGGTGTAGTCGAGTCGGGGGTTGCCAACGACGCGGCCCGACCAGACGGCAGAGTATTTGACCTCCTTGTCTTCGAGCAATTGCGGCGCCTGCGCGCCGGAGGTCCACCATACCGCGACACTGCCCTTGATCTTCTGCAGGCTTGCAAAGGCGCGGTCCACATCGAGCGGGTACAGGTTCTCGGGTTTCACGCCGTCGGCCAGCAGGGCCAGTGGCAGCGCATAACTGGCATAGTCCGGCAAGGCGCGCTTACCTGGAAAGTCCTTCACATTCCAGAAGTCGGCCCAGCTGGTGAGTTTCTTGCCACTTTTTTCCCAGGCCATGACGGTAGAGAAATACTGGTAGCCGAAGCCATCCGGCAACTTGGCTTCCGGATACATCGGCGCCGGGTTGATGGCGGCCCAGTCGAGCGGTTCCAGCAACCCAAGCGTACGCGCCATTGCGACCTGGGTCGAACCGAGCTCGACCAAAGTGGCGGTCACATTGTTGGACTGCACCATGGCCTGCAGCTTGCCAATGCCCGACGGGCTTTCGCGCACCACTTTCACACCACTCTTGGCAGTGAACGGCTTGATGTAGGCCTGCTCGATCGAGTCGCCGCTGGGGCCACCGGACTCCAGTATGCGCACGTCCTTGACCTGTGCATTCGCGGTAGACGCGGCCACGGCCAACGCCACGACACACAGGGAAAAAGCCTTTGGATAGTTCATGGGTGATTCCTGGGTAAAAAGAGTCAAGAAATGGAGATCGGGTCAAACGGGTACGACAACACCATCCCGCTGTGGCACTGCGTCCAGTGCCTCAGCAAAATTTCATAAATGGACGCGTCGGCTTTCAGTTGGCGAGGGAAAGGCCGTACACGGTCTGCGCCGCTTGCGGTGAGATGAATTCGTTGAGCAAGTCGCGCCGCACTGCCGCCATATCGCGCTCGCCGATGGCGCCGTAGCCGCCGCCGCCCGGCGTGTAGTGGGTAACGGTGTCGCCCACCGCGATCGATTCGATGTCCCCGATCGCGTAGGGCAGGACCCGCTCTGAAGCGAGCCCCTCATTGATCACCCAGCCGCCGCCATTGCCGGGCGCGCCGCCGAACACGCCCTGCGGCAGCGACACCGACTTTTGCGACGTGTGGTGAAGCCGTGCGTCGCTGCCCAGCACCCGGTACGCCAGCACCTGGCCCACTCCGCCGCGGAAACGCCCAGCCCCGCCGGAGTCGCAACGCATTTCGCGGCGCAGATATAACACCGGCGACTCCATCTCGATCGCTTCGATCGGTGGAATATGGCAGTTGGTGACATGGCAGGCCATGACCTCGATGCCATCTGCCGTGGCAGTGGCGCCAATGCCGCCGGGTACCACCTCGCCCCACATGCTGCGCTTGCCGTTGGCAGGATCGTTGGCGTAGGTAAAGTTGTAGAGGCAACCGCAGGAGTCGGCCATCACGCGTTCGGGCACGGCCTTGCTCAGTGCGCCCATGACGAGATCGACAACGGTATGGCAGACGATCATGCGCTGATACACGGCCGCAGGCGCGCGCGCGTTGACCAGGGTTCCAGGCGGCGCAATCACCGTGATCGGACGTTTGCAGCCTTCTGTGCTGGGAATGCTTGACCCGGTCAGACAACGCATCACGTAGTAGACCGCCGCCAGCGTCGTGGACAGCGGGCTGTTGATCGGGCCGCTGATCTGTGCGTCGGTACCGGTGAAGTCGAAGCAGATGTCAGTGCCCGACTTGACGACCTGCAGTCGCAGGTGAAAGGGTCCGCCCTGCGCACCGTCATCGAGCAGGGGTTCCTGATGCAGGTAGCTTCCATCCGGGATGCTCTGGATCGCCATACGGGTGCGCATCTCGGAGTAATCGATCAGCGTGGCAAAACAGGCCTGCATCGTGCGGGTGCCATATTTGCGGAACAACGCGATCACGTCGTCTGCGGCAACCTGCACGCTCGATATCTGCGCCAGCAGATCGTTCTCGAGCATTTCAGGGGTACGGGTGTTGCGCAGGATAACGGCCAGCAGGTCACGGTCGAACACACCGGCCTTGACGATCTTGAGCGGCGGAATACGCAGCCCCTCCTGGAAGATCTCGGTACCCCAGCCGCGGTTGGCCATGTTCATGCCACCGATATCCATGTGGTGGACCATCAGGCCGGTGAATGCAACTAGTTGGCCGTCATGGAAACACGGAAAAAAGGCCAGGTAGTCGTTGGTGTGGGTCGCGCCCAACGAACCGTCACCTGCGTACGGGTCGTTCGTGATGACGACATCGCCCGGCGCCCAGTCGGCCAGCGCGATGTGGTGCTCCAGGATGGTCTTGAGGCAGATGCCCACCGTGTTGAGCTGAATCGGTGGCCCGGCCTCTTCTGCCAGCAACTGGCCATGCTGGTCCAGAATCGACGCCGAGCAATCTTCCATCTCCTTGACGATGAAGGAATTGGCCGCACGGATCATGCGCCGCGTGACACGTGTCGCCACGGCCTTGAGGCCGTTGCGCACGATCTCCAGCGTAACCGGATCGACCCGTTGCGCCTGGGCGCCGTTCGTGGATGGATGTTCATTCGGCATGGACGGCATCTCGCTGGGTGTACGCCGCGGCGGGCAGCGTGGTTTCTGTGTCAGAGTGCCTTTGGCGTACCAGATGGGCGTTCTGCATGGCGTCAAGACGGCAGGACCAGCCCGGCGCCAGGTACAGGGTGGCGCCCGGGTATTCGACGATGGCCGGCCCGGACAACGAGAAGTCTGCCGGCAAGGTCAGCATGCGGTAGACCGGCGTGCGCACGCGTTCACCGCTGGCAAGCAGGATCTGCCGCGTCTGCGTCGGTTCCGGGTTGGCGGTGGCGTTGTGAACTTGCTGCCAATGGGCCGGCGGATTGCTTCCTGTGGCGGTGACGCGGGTGTTGACGAGTTGCAGCGAACGATCCGCCAGTTGGTATCCGTAGACACGCTGGTGCTGGACATGGAACCTCGCTGCCAGTTCGCCCATCCCCTGCCGCAGTTCGCCGTCCGGCACCGGCAGGTTGAGGTGGTAGTTTTGTCCCTGATACCGCACGTCCGCGGACAAGGTGAACAGGCGCCGGTCTGCCGGCACGGCATCTTCGTCCAGCAATTTCGCGGCTTCGTCCAGCAGTTGCCGATACAAGCTGTGCACCTGTTGCACGTCGAGCGTATCCAGGTCCGCGACATGCGTGCGGGTCAGATCGTGGCGCACATCGGCGCAGATCAGGCCCATGGCCGACAGGTTGCCGGGCGCGGGTGGAATCAGGATGCGATCAATCGCCAGGGCTTCGGCCAGTTGTACCGCGTGCAAGGCGCCGGCACCACCAAACGCGACCAGCGTGAAGTCCCGCGGGTCCAGGCCTCGCTCCACCGAGACCAGCTTGACGGCGTTGGCCATGTGGGCTTCGGCGATGGCAATGATGCCCAGCGCTGCCGCGTCAGCCGTGGTTCCCAGGTCCTGGCCCAGGCGTTCCATGGCTGCCCGCGCCAGTTCGGGAAACAGCGGCCGGGCGCCCGCCAGAAAATAGTCTGCGTTGAGCCGTCCGCAATACAGGTTTGCGTCCGTCACGGTTGCCTGCGTGCCGTCCTGGCCGTAACACACTGGGCCAGGAACGGATCCCGCACTGCGCGGTCCGACACGCATCGCCGAGCCGCTTTCTGCCCAGGCGATGGAGCCGCCGCCGGCGCCGATCGTGACCATGTCCAGCGTCGGTACGATCAGCGGGTGCGCACCCACCGAGCTGCGGTTGGCCAGCACCGGCTTGCCGGCCGTCACCAGGGACACGTCGGCACTGGTGCCGCCCATGTCGAGCGTGATGATGTCTTCGATGCCACAACCCAGCGCCAATGCCGTGGCACCGACGATGCCGCCCATCACGCCGGAGTGCGTGACGGAAACCGGCAAACGGGTCGCCGCGGCAAAAGTGCAGACACCCCCATTGCCTTGCATGATGAATGGCGCCGTCTCGATGCCCGTGGCGCGAATCCGTTGCGCCAGGCTCGCAAGGTGCTCGCGGATCGGTCGCTTGATGAATGCGTTGATGCAGGTCGTACTGGTGCGTTCATACTCACGAAACTCGCGCACCACATCGCACGACAACGAAACGTCCATGTCCGGGCATACCTGCAGCGCAAGTTCGGCGATGCGCCGCTCATGCTCGGGATTCACGTACGCATGCAGCAGGCACACTGCAATGCTCTCGACACCCAGGGCGGCCAGCCGCTCCAATGCGGCAACGACGGACATTTCGTCAAGTGGCACGACGACACGGCCCTGGTGGTCCATGCGCTCGATCACCGTGTGACGCAGATAGCGCGGCACCAGGGGTGCGGGGGGGCGCCATTGAATGTCGTAGACGTCCGGTTTGCGCGAGGCACGTCCGATTTCCAGCACATCCCGAAAACCATCCGTACCGATCAGGCCCAGGCGGCGTTCACGGCCCTCGACGATCAGGTTGGTAACGAAGGTGCTGGCGTACACGAAGCGACCCACGTCGCGTGCCGCCACACCGGCATCCCGCAGGATCCGTTGCAGCCCATCGACGATGCCATCGTTCAGATCGGCCGGCGTGGTCGGCAGCTTGAGCGTAAGCAACAAGTCGGGGCCTGCCAGTACCAGGTCCGTATGGGTGCCGCCGGTATCGATCCCGATGGAAAAGGGCTGGGTCGGCCGGACGGATCCGTCCTGTGAAATGGGCATCGGTGGGGCTTTCATGGGGTTCTGCTGCGGGATCAGAAGCGGTTGCGGCTAAATGCTCTGGCATCGATGGCAGGACGTTCGCCAGACACCAGGCTGGCAATCAGCTGGGCGGTCATCGGTGCCCCGCTCAGTCCGCAGTGCCCGTGCCCGAATGCGTAAAGTACATTGCCAGCCCGCCGGGCGTGGTCGATCACAGGCAAGCTGTCCGGGGTGGAAGGCCGGTCACCCATCCAGAACGTCACGCCGGCACCGTTCAGGCCGGGGTACATTCGTTTGGCATTGGTGAGCAGGGCCGACGCGCGGCGCATGTCGGCCGGCTCCGCGGGGTTTGTGATTACGACCGTACCCGATATCCTCACACCCGCGCGCATCGGCGTGAGCCCGAACATCTGGTCGCGGTTGCCAATCTTTACCTTGGGGCTCACTTTCGGATCCGGCAGCATGGCGTGATATCCGCGCTCGGCCTGCAACGGAATCCGGTCACCCAGCTGCTCGGCCAGCGCGGCGGATGCCAGACCTGCCGCCAGTACAAAAGTGTCGGCCTGCAGTTTGCCGTTGGCGCCTACCGTACACACAGCTTGTCCCTTGCGCAGCTCGAATGCGCGCACAGCGTCGCGCACCACCGTGCCGCCGGATTGCACAAACAACTCGACGATCGCGTCGACCAGCCCCAGCGGATCCACCGTGTGTGCGTTCTCCGGAAAATACAGGCCGCGCACGAAACCCTGGGCCAGGTCCGGATCGATGCGCTGGATGTCATGCGGGGTCAAGGTCTGAACCACGATGCCATGGGACTGCCGCAACTGCCGTGCGATTTCTTCCGACGGGCTGGCATTCGCATTGCGCCAGACGTACAACTGGCCGGTCTTTTCGATCAGGGCGTCGTACCGTTCACCGAGCAACTGCTGGTACAGGTCGAGGGCGGGTGCATGCAGGGCACGCATCGCAGCAGAAATCTGTCTGACGCGCTGCGGCCTGCCCGCAGCGACCCAGCGCAAGAGCCAGGGCAGGGCACGCGGCACATGGCGCCAATCGAGCGAAAGCGGCCCCAGTGGATCGGTCAGCCAGCGCGGGATGCGGCGCAGCATGCCAGGCATCGACATCGGTACGCAGAAGTCGGGGCTGATCGCACCCCCGTTGCCGAACGAACAGCCCATGCCCGGCACATCGCGGTCCACCAGGGTGACACTGTGGCCACGCCGCAGCAGCGTGAGTGCGCAGGTGGCGCCGACGATGCCAGCGCCTACGACGACAACCGTCCTGGCGTGGCCGTTCACGCGCTCCATCGTGACTGCCTCGGTGCAGCGTCACTGGTCGCATGGTGGGTGGGTAGCTGCGCACAGATTTGCAATGCGGCGGCGCGCAGGTGCACGGTAATGTTTTCACGTGCGGAATCGAAGCGGGGCGTAGGAGCGATGACACACAGCGCTCCGATGATCGTGCCGCCGCTTCCCCGAATCGGAGCCGCCACACCGGAGGCCCCCATGACAGAACTGTTGGCGATGGTCGCGACCCCGTCGGAGCGAACACGCGCGACTTCGCTCATCAATCGCTCTGGGTCGGTGATGGTTCTTTCTGTCAGTTTGGTGACCCGGCCACTGCTCAGATATCGCAGCAGGACGTCATCCGGCTGATCCGCAAGCAGCACCAGGCCGACCGAGGTGGCATGCGCCGGGCGCAGCAAGGGCAAGGCAATGTCGTAGCGCAACGGGTTGTCGCTGACGGCTTTTTCGACGTATTGCACGTGCCAGTCCTGCGCGGCAATCGCCAGAAAGCAGGATTCGCCGGTCTGGGCGGCCAGAGCGATCATGATGGTCTGCGCGACGCGGCGCATCAGGCCGCACTCGCCGGCGATCCAGTCGCCATCGCGATACCGCGCTGCGATCACATAGCCTTCGCCGCGCTGCTCCACGTAACCACGACCTGACAAGGTGCCAAGCAGCGCCACCGTGCTGCTCTTGGGCATTTCCATCTGGCGCGCAATATCCGTCAAGCGCATCGGGCCTGGAACGACACTGAGCATCTCGAGAAGGTCGAGGATACGGGCGGCGGATTTGACTTCCATAGTTCTCATATGTGAATATTGATCATGGATATGAACTGACCGCAGTCTATGCGCAGCGTGTCTGCGCTGTCAAGCGCAATTTCGAAGATGGTTCGAGCGCCGGTTGACTTGGGTTGCACGACTGGCGATGGCGCGCCATCTTCGGCGCGTGACCGAAGCTGTCCTGAAGGCCGGGCTGCCCCGGCCGCCAGACCCGTAGCGCAAGGCTCAGAGCCACCACCAATAGCCGGCGGCGCTCAAAGCGCCAAGGAAGACCACCACCAGCCAGGTCTGCGGGCTGATCGCGGCCATGTGAGACGGCCAGGCCTATGCGAACAATGTGGGGTGGCGGCTGGACTAGATGATTGTGCGAAAAACCCACAATTCAACATGAGGATCCCGGTTGCCGTGGCTGGCCGATCAGCGTCGCTTGTCTGTTTGCCGCCACGAACAGGCGACGAGGGCGACTCGAACGACTCTTCATGGCAGGAAACAGTCTGTCGGCACACAAGTTGGCGGGGCTCCAACCGACCCAAAGGCATGTTCCATTGTTCAAAATGCCGCGCCTTGAGGCCGACATTCAGTGTCTTTTCTTTGACTACATTTCACGTTCCAACAAGCGCCGTCTACTGGCCATGTCTTCCCGATTCATGTAGCACCCCTGTAGGTGGCGTTCGCCCGTGTTCGCATCAAAGCTAACTCGTCCATGGAGGATGCGACTGTTGTCATAGGTAATGAGCTCACCTGCGCTCAAACGTGTTGTAAGGTGGTACTTCTTATCTCTCAAGAGCTTCCACAATGCGGTAAGAGCCGCATACATGGGCTCTGTCAGTTCGGCGGGCAGTTGCATTGCAGAACGCAGCCAGTTGTTAAAGCGAATGCGCGTCAAGGCTCCACCGCTATCCACGTCTAAAGTGGCTGCATTAGTCTCAATGTCGCAAGAGCTATCTTGGAAGCGAAACGTCAGTGGGTGCGTGCACAGAATCTTGAACGACTCAGGGTCTTGCCTGCGCAGGTCCTCTGCGACACGAAACCCGTCCGCAAAAATAGACTCCCCACCCACCACACTGTTTTGCAGACAGCAGAGCATCTGGAAGTCTGGTGGGAAGCGCCAATTCGCCAAGTCAGAATGCAACTCCAGTCCCAAAGAAGTGTAGGCCACCGCGTTGGGGTTGGGCATTGACACTACGTCGTAGTATTCCCCAAAGTTCGATGGCCGGACAGGCCCAATTCGATTGGCAACTTCGATAAGCTTGCCCGGCTCGGTTGGTACGCCTCGTAGCAGGACAATGCCGTCCCGAAACAACGCGTCGATCCACGCCTTTAACCCGCGATCGGTCGTGAAGTAATGGTTGAAGTCAATGACACTCAGTTCCTGGCTGTGCTGAGAATCCCAAAGATGTCTGGCGGGCTTGCGCTCGGCCAATGCTGCACTGCCATAGCAATGGTTGCGCAGCCACCCCCAGGTAAATCGGGAGGAGTGACGGTTCTTGCCCTGCATGAACTCCACAACCAGTCCTGAACCTTCCACAGCCTGTGCCGACACTATTCCAGGTGCGGCGTGGTCGAGGAACATGTAAGTGCGCTCCAATGCTTTCGGATGCTTGCATTCGGCGCAGGCACAGTTGTCTCGGAGCCAAACGGCGTGGAAGACGCTGCGCCGCCCATCACCCCAAGTCAGTCGAACTTGCTGGGCGTTGAATTCAATCGCGCTGGCGGAGTGAGGAGACGCGTTCTGCGCCCAATCCAGCATGTCAAAAGCCATTGGAGTTGCAGCAGGCACCGCGGCGGTGGCAATCATGAGAGGCCTTCGTTGAAACAGTGTGGGCAATGGTATGGGTGTTATGCCAGCGCTGCTAACGATCAATTTAGTAGACAAGCATTAAGTTTTTCTACAAACTATTCGAATGCAAAACCAGCTTCCATCGGTCAATTGGCTTCGCGTTTTCGAGGTCACTTCAAGGCATCTCAGTATCTCGGCGGCTGCCCGGGAGCTCAACGTGACCCCCTCAGCGGTGAGCCAACAAATCCGCTTGCTGGAGCATCGGCTCAAAAAACAGCTCTACTTTCGTCACGCACGGGGCTTGAGCCTGACAGTCCCCGGTGAGGCTTTGGTGCCCGTCTGCCGGGAGTCGTTTGAACGCTTGGATATAACGATTCAGGAATTGTTCGGTGTTTCAAGCAATGACCGCCTCGTCGTTCGCGTAGCACTCGGGTTTGCCCGAAGTGCTTTTAGCAATGCTATTGCCTCCTTCAGGTCATGTCCCATGACGTGGTGTAAGTCCACAGCCCGGACAGGCTGAGATACACATTACTCAGCGTGCCACTGCTGACAGCCGAGTCG
>JBKJRR010000363.1:0-16424 GCA_046594635.1 Burkholderiaceae bacterium | reverse complement strand
CATCATGCGGCCACGCTGGGCGGGGTCCAGATCGACCCGGATCTCTTCGATCTGCTCGACACCGCGCTCACGCAGCAGTTGCTTGGCGCGAATGCAATAAGGACAGGTGGCGGTGGAATACATTTTGACGGTCGGCATGGTACGGGCTTCGCTTTTCAGGGGTGGATACAGAGGTATGTGCGCCGAGACCGGCGGCGTTGCCGGTACGCCCGCCGCGGGCGGCAGGCGCAATGTTCAGGACTTTACGACCGGCAGATCGGCCGTGCGCCATGCGCGCAGGCCGCCGGACAAGTTCTGCGCCTGCTCATAGCCCAGTTTCTTGGCAATGGCGACAGCCCGGCCGGAGCGTGCGCCGGTCTGACAGACCAGGATCAGCGGCAAGCCCTTGTTCTTGACGGCCGCGGGCAGCTTTTCCTCGAGCTGGCCGAGCGGGATATTCTTGGCGCTGCCCAGGTGGCCTGACGCGTATTCATCCGGCTCGCAGACATCGATCACCACGGCCTTTTCCCGATTGATCGATTGCACCGCAGCCGACGGGCTCATGCCGGCGGCTGTGGCGCCGCGCATCGCAGGCATGAACAACATGGTGCCGGAGGCTATGGCCACCAGCAGCAACCACCAGTTATCAATCACAAATGTCACGGCAATCCTTGAAGGTCAAAAGCACGCATGGGGCGTGAACCAGCGCGCATTTTAGAATGCAGGCTGCTGACGTTGCCGCGCGTGCGGCTTTGGCACTGAAATCCAGGGCACGGAGCCGAGTGCGGCACGGCGCGCTTTGCGGTGTTTACCTGTCACCTATGACAACCACGATGCACAAACTTGTTCTGATCCGACACGGCGAATCCACCTGGAATCTGGAGAACCGCTTCACCGGCTGGACCGATGTCGACCTCACCCCCACCGGCATTGAACAGGCCAAGACTGCCGGCCGGCTGCTGCGCGAGGGGCATTATGAATTCGATCTCGCCTACACGAGCATGCTCAAGCGCGCCACCCGCACGCTCTGGCACTGCCTGGACGAGATGGACCGCACCTGGTTGCCGGTCGAGCACAGTTGGCGGCTGAACGAGCGCCACTACGGCGACCTCCAGGGCCTGAACAAGGCCGACATGGCGCGGCAGTACGGTGATGAGCAGGTCCTGATCTGGCGCCGCAGCTACGACACGCCGCCGCCGCCACTCGATCCGAACGACCCCCGATGCGAACGTGGCGACATTCGTTATGCCGGGCTCGCGCCCGGCCAGGTCCCGTTGAGCGAGTGCCTGAAGGACACGGTCGAACGTGTCATGCCGTTCTGGAACGAGTCGATGGCGCCGGCAATCCGCGCCGGCAAGCGAATCGTGGTCTCAGCCCATGGCAACTCGATCCGCGCGCTGGTCAAGTACCTGGACAAGATTCCCGATGCCGACATCGTCGGGCTCAATATTCCCAATGGCATACCCCTGGTGTACGAACTCGACGCAGAACTGCGACCGATCCGTCGGGACTACCTCGGCGACCCGGCGGCGGTGGCCGCGGCCACCCATGCGGTGGCGGCGCAGGGCAAGGGCTGAGCGGCTCTTTTCCAGCCTGCGCCGAACATCACTGGAACCACTTCAGTCCAAACGCATCCAAGGTGTATATTGAGTCAGCAGAGGATTAATCATGGGTCATAAACTGAAGGTCGCCGGTTGGATATCGCTCGGTGTAGTTGCAGGAGCCTTGACGACGGTTTCGCTACAGACGGTTGCGCGCGGCACACTGGCGCCGCTGCCGCTGGAGGAGTTGCAGCAGCTGGCCGCGGTTTTCAGCATGGTCAAGAGTGACTATGTCGAGGTGGTCGACGAGAAAAAGCTGATCACCGACGCCATCTCGGGCATGGTGGCCAGTTTGGATCCACACTCCCAGTATTTCGACAAGAAGTCGTTCAAGGAATTCCGCGAAGGTACCAGCGGGCGCTTTGTCGGCGTCGGCATCGAGATCACGCAGGAAGATGGGCTGGTCAAGGTTGTCACCCCCATCGAGGGCACACCGGCCTTTCGCGCCGGACTCAAGACCAACGACCTGATCACCAAAATTGACGACTTCGCGGTCAAGGGCCTGACGCTTAACGAAGCCGTCAAGCGCATGCGTGGCGAGCCCAATACCAAGGTCAATCTGATGATCTTGCGCAAGGACGAGAACCGCACCTTCCCGGTTACCATCGTTCGCGAGGAAATCCGCACCCAATCGGTACGCAGCAAGGTGCTTGAACCTGGTTATGCCTGGATTCGCCTGAGTCAGTTCCAGGAACGCACGGTCGACGACTTCGTACGCAAACTCGACGAAATCTACAAGCAGGACCCCAACCTCAAAGGTCTGGTGCTGGACCTGCGCAACGACCCGGGCGGCCTGCTCGACGCCGCCGTGGCGATCTCTGCGGCGTTCCTGCCAGAGAACGTCACCGTGGTGTCTACCAACGGACAACTGCCGGAGAGCAAGTTCATCTACCGCGCATCACCCGAGGCCTATGTGCGTCGCGGCAGCAGCGATCCGCTCAAGCGGCTGCCGGCTGCTGTCAAGAACGTGCCGCTGGTGGTGCTGGTCAATGAAGGCTCGGCATCGGCCAGCGAGATCGTGGCCGGCGCCTTGCAGGACCACAAGCGTGCCACCATCATGGGTCGCCAGACCTTCGGTAAAGGCTCGGTCCAGACGGTGCGTCCGCTGGGCCCAGACACCGGACTCAAGATTACGACCGCGCGCTATTACACGCCCAGCGGCGCGTCGATCCAGGCCAAGGGCATCATTCCGGATGTGATGGTCGACGAGACCGAAGAAGGCAATGTGTTTGCGGCTCTGCGCACCCGTGAAGCCGACCTTGAAAAGCACCTGACCAGCGGCCAGGGCAAGGAAGTGAAAGACGAGGAACGCGCGAAGGCACGCGAAATTGCACTCAAGAAACTGGAAGAGGACAGCAAGAAACCTGCGGTGGACCGCAAGATGCCGGAGTTCGGCACCGAAAAGGATTTCCCGCTGATGCAGGCGCTCAACCAGCTCAAGGGCCGGCCGGTCATGGTCAGCAAGACGCTGACCGAGCGCAAGGAAGAGCCCAAGTCCAACTGAGGCACCGGGTTGCCAGACGGCAACCCCGGGCAGGTCATGAACGACGATTCGCTGTTGCGTTACTCCCGCCACATCCTGCTCAATGAAATAGGCGTAGAGGGGCAGGATCGGATTGATGCGGCACATGTGCTGGTAATCGGCGCCGGTGGGCTGGGTTCGCCGGTGGCCTTGTACCTTGGTTCCGCCGGGGTCGGCCGTATTACGCTGGTAGACCATGACACAGTCGACCTGACCAACCTGCAACGCCAGATCGCCCACACCACGAAACGGGTCGGACAGGCCAAGGTGGCGTCGGCCAGGACGGCGATCGAAGCCATCAACCCCGACACACGAGTCGATGCCTTGCAGCAAAAGGCAGACGACGCCTTTCTCACGCTGTGGCTGCCACAGGTCGACGTGGTACTGGACTGCAGCGACAACTTTGCCACCCGGCAAATGGTCAACGCCGCCTGTGTGCGTTATCGCAAACCGCTGGTGTCCGGCGCTGCCATCCGGTTTGACGGCCAGGTCAGTGTGTACGACTCGCGCGACGGCCACTCGCCTTGTTATGCCTGTATCTTCCCGCCTGACAACACGCTTGAGGAAGTCAATTGCGCCACGATGGGCGTATTCGCGCCGCTGGTAGGCATCATCGGAACGGTGCAGGCGGCAGAGGCACTCAAACTCATCACTGGCGTCGGGATCTCCCTGGCGGGCCGGCTGCAGATGCTCGATGCCCGCGCCATGGAGTGGAACGAGTTGCAGGTTCCGCGCAACCCGCAATGCCCGGTGTGCGGCAGCGGCTGAACTGCGGGCGGCTCTGGTCGGGTGCGCCAATTGGCAGGGGAAAGCGGCGCATTCCAGCGTTCTCGCGCCAAAGTCTTGCTGTTAAACTTTGTTCGCACTTGAAACCACCTGCCCGTGACCTCTTCGATCGCCCCTTCTGTCGTCGACATCAGTGACCTTCGGTTGGGCGATGCGCGTGCCCTGCTGGAACATGGGGCTAGGGTCGAACTGCCCGATTCCGAGGCTTCGCCGACCGAATTCGTGCAAAGCGTCATCGACGGTCTGTGCGAGTTATCGCTCAAGGACCCTCTGACCGGGCTGGCGAATCGGCGCCATTTTCTGTCGGTACTCGAACGCGTGACCGACGGCGTCGCGCGATCGGGTGAACCGGCATTGCTGCTGATGCTGGACATTGATCATTTCAAGTCGATCAACGACACCCATGGGCATGTGGCGGGCGATCAGGTGCTGCAGGCGGTGGCCCGGTGCCTGGCGCGTTGCATCCGACCGATGGATACGGTGGCGCGATATGGCGGTGAAGAATTTGCCGTGGTGTTGCCGAATTGCCTGGTGTCCGTGGGCGAAGCAGTGGCCGAGCGCATCCGCATGACCGTGGAGTCGCTGATGATTCCGGTCAGCCCGGTAAGCCATGTGCAAGCCACCATCAGTATCGGCGGGGCCTATGCTCCTGCCTGGGTTCGATCGACCGCACCGCTGTGGATTGAGCGCGCCGACAACCTGCTTTACAGGGCCAAATCAGAAGGGCGCAACCGGGTCTGCATCGATCACCAGCAGGCGATCGCCGTCAGTGCCGAGGAGAAGAACCTGTTGTTCGGACATCTGGCATTGGGTGAGCCGGCATGGCTTGAACGTGCTGCTATGGAATCTGCCAATGGCAGTGCGAGTGGAGTAGGCGAATGAGCGACGAATTGCAAACAGCCGCGGCGGCCAGACCTCCAGAGCCCCCGGTGCCACTGGCACCCCATGGCAAAGTCATGGCCGTCACCAGTGGCAAAGGCGGCGTCGGCAAGACGTTCGTATCGGCCAATCTGGCTGCTGCGCTTGCCAAACGTGGTCAGCGTGTGCTGGTGCTCGATGCCGACCTCGGTCTGGCCAATCTGGATGTGGTGCTGAACCTGTATCCGAAGACCACGCTGCACGACGTGTTCAGCGGCAAGTCGACGATCGACGAGGCCATCATCCAGGCGCCTGGCGGCTTCTCGGTCTTGCTTGCCGGCTCCGGCATGGTCGAGTACTCGCGCCTGACGCCGGAGATCCGTGCCGACTTCCTGCGCATCATCGAGGGCCTGATCCCGCGCTACGATGTGGTTTTGCTCGACACCGGTGCCGGCATTTCCGACGTGGTGTTGTTTGCGGTATCACTGGCCTCCGTGATCCTGGTGGTTGCCACGCCGGAGCCGACCTCACTGACCGATGCCTACGCAACCATCAAGGTGCTGGCCAGCCAGCAGCAGCGCGAAAATATCCACATGGTGATCAACCAGACCGCCCGACTGGGAGATGGACGTGCCATTACCGGACAATTGCAGCAGGTTCTGGACCGCTTCGTCGTGACCGGTCCCGGACGGGGTGTACGCCTGGTCCATCTGGCAGACATTCCAGCCGATCCGTCGGTGCGCCAGGCCGTCATGCGCCGCCAGTTGCTGATACAGACACTTCCTGGTTGCCCGGCTGCCCTGGCAATGACCCAATTGGCACGCAAACTCGACGAGACCGTCATTCATCCGGAACGCTAAACCGCGACGGCGCTGACGATCCAGCCCTCCAGCGGATCGATCGTCTTCGGCAACCCGTATCCGGGCCACCCGTGCTGCGCACCCCACGCGGCCTGCATCAGACACAACACTGCGTCCAGACGATCGCCACTGCCATCCGCGATGAGCTCTGCACGTTGCGTGGGCGTCAGTTGCAGCTGCAATCCCAGACGCGTGTGTCCCTGAGCCAGCGCATCGATCAAATGGGCGCGTCGCGCCTGTCGCTGCGGCGTCTGCTTCGCCCTATCATCACTTTTGTAGCTGTCCCGCCCCAGCACCTCGCGCGCCAGCAAACCCGGATAGGCCTCGAGCGCCACGCGTCGGGGCCGACCCAGGGCATCGACATCCTTGCGATCACCTGCGTCCAGACCCGGCAAGTTGACGCCGGCCTCGATCAGCAGTGGCACCCCTGCGTGCAACATGTACGCCACCGGCGGATTGACCCATTTCATCGACGGACTGGATCCAGCCCAGCGGTCGGTCGCCCTGTGGGCGAATTTTCGGCCAGTTTCCCGTGACGCACAGAATGCCGCAAACAAGTTTCGGATTTCAGGTCGGCTCAACGCGGCATAGGTACGCATGCAGTCCCGCCAGCTTGTGGGCCAACCCATGTGCAGCACCAGTTCGCGCGGCAGACCAAAAGGAAAATCGAAACCACCGACCCAGTCGCAATGACGGCGCAGCGAATCAGAGAAATCCGCAAATGTCGGCAACGCCGATAAATTGTCCAGCGTCACGACGCAGGCGTGCGACCCGCCCAGCGCCATAACGATCGGCTTGCGCGGTCCCGGCCGGCTGCTGAAGTCGCATCCGATCAACATACTGATGCCAAGCTGAGCCGGCACCCGACCGACCGGGGCTGTATGGCGACCAACGCGCCACGCCGCTGGCCACCGGCTTGACTCAGGCGCGGCCCATGATGGAGGCTGTCGCCATCAGCTCTTCGAGCAGGGCCAGTGAAACCTTGCCTGACACCGAGTAGGGGTCGAGCTCGGGCCGCTCGGCGTACTTGAGCAGGATGGACACGTTGATGCGCGACATGTTCACCTGGCCCATGGTCCAGCCACCGAAACGGCGCTCGGAAATTTCCTCGTAGTGCAGCAGCACTACGTCCTTGTGACGAAGATCTTTCTGGATATGGCCATACAGCTCGCTCACCGCCATGCGGCCGCCCTCGATGGCCTGCAGAAAGATACCGCCGCCGTAACACAGGATGCCCGTGATACCACCAACCGGATTGGCCAACCGCGACTGCGACAGGATGGCCTCAATCGCGTCCGCGCTGGTATCCACCGCACGGCTTGCATACAAAAGTCTTACCAGCATGGCATCAGGCCTTTCCAGGTATCAGGGACAGGAATTCACGACGCAGGTTGGGATCCTTCAGAAACGAGCCCCGCATCACCGAGTTGATCATCTTGCTGTCCATGTCCTTGACGCCACGCCAGGCCATGCAATAGTGGCTGGCCTCCATGACGATGGCCAGGCCATCGGGCTGCGTCTTCACCTGGATCAGATCCGCCAGTTGCACTACTGCCTCCTCCTGGATCTGCGGGCGCCCCATGACCCATTCGGCCAGGCGCGCATACTTGGACAGACCGATGACATTGGTATGTTCGTTGGGCATCACACCGATCCAGATCTTGCCGATGACCGGGCAGAAATGGTGGCTGCACGCGCTGCGCACCGTGATCGGCCCGACGATCATGAGTTCGTTCAGGTGCTCGGCATTGGGGAACTCTGTGATGGTCGGCGCCTTGACGAAACGTCCGCGGAATACTTCGTTGACATACATCTTGGCCACCCGACGTGCCGTCGCGTCGGTGTTGTGGTCGTTGTCGGTGTCAATGACCATGCTGCTGAGCACACCCTTCATCTTGGACTCGACCTCGTCCAGCAGAAGCTCCAGTTCGCCAGGCTCGATGAAGTCGGCGATATTGTCATTCGCGTGAAAACGCTTGCGCGCAGCGACCAGGCGCTCACGGATCTTGACCGATACCGGTGTGCCTTCTTCCGTGTCTGTTGCACTCATAGGGGGGATGGACGACATTAACATCGGCCCATACTACCAGCGAATGAATCACCCGACGGCGTTAGCGGACAGCCCCGACGCTGTCGCCCGCGCACTCTGCATCAGTAACGCCGGCCGACCAGCAAAAGCCCCAGTCGCATGACCCCGAAGGCCAGTTGCTCCAGTGCGCGCAAGCGCCAGGACCGTTTGGCGAACGCCATCGCGTCAACCCGACGCCCGCCCTGCGTCATCGCGTGCTCCAGTCGTTGACGCAAGTCCTCTGCGAAGTCCCGATTACGCACCACGATATTGGCCTCTCGCGCCAGCAGCAGACTCAACGGGTCAAGGTTGGATGAGCCCACCGTGGCCCAGCGCCCGTCGACCACAGCCACCTTGGCATGCAGGAAACTCGCCGCGTACTCGTGGATCTCCACGCCAGCGGCCAGCAAGGCGCCGTAAACCGGTCGCGAGCCGTGGTATTGCAGGAAATACTCGTAACGGCCCTGCAGCAGCAGTCGCACCCGAACTCCACGCCCCGCCGCTTTGATCAGCGCCTTGCGCAGACGCAAACCGGGCAGAAAGTAGGCATTGGCAATGATGACTTCGCGTCGTGCGGCACCAATCGCCCTGAGATAGGCGTGCTCGATGCGGCGGCGATTGCGCAGGTTGTCGCGCAGCACCAACTCGGCGCGGGCGCTCGGGCCAAGCTGCGCGCCCAGCTCAGAGTCAGGCCCTTCGTCCGGCTCACCGGCGCTCTTGCGACGTGCCGCGATGGCCCCGCGCACCTGCTGCCACACCTCACGCCAGGCCGCCGGAAGCTCGTGTTCGCGCAATTCCTGGGCCACCGTCGTACGCCACCAGAAGGCGGCCACCGTCTCCTGCATGTTCTGCACCAACGGCCCGGTCACACGCACCGCGAAGTCGAGTCGGGGATCATCCAAGGGTCCGACCGCCGGGTCGTGGAAGTCATCCATGATGTTGATGCCGCCGCAGAATCCGATCCCACCGTCGACGATGCACATCTTGCGGTGCAGGCGGCGCCAACGACTGGGAATCAGTGCACCCCACCGCCCCAGTGGTTGGAACACTTGCCAGGCGACCCCGCTGTCATCAAAGCGGCGCGTCCATGATGGCGGCAATTGCGGCGTACCGACCCCATCCACCGCAAGGTAGACCGGAACACCGCGGTTGGCGGCGCGTATCATCGCCTCGGCGATTACCTGCCCCGAGGCATCGAACTCGAAGATGTACGTTTCCAACCGCACTTCATGCCGGGCTGCATCGATAGCCTGCTCCAGTGCCGGAAAAAAATCCCGTCCGCCCTGTAGCAGGGTGATCTGATGCGCAGACCGCATCCCGGTCATGGTCTGGGCATGTGGCCGCATCAGTCCGGCAACGCGAATTCGGCCACGAGTGGCAAATGGTCTGACATGCGCCACCAGATCCGACCACGTGGCACCTGCAACCCCAGCGGCAACATGCCGCGCACAAAAATCTGGTCGAGTTGTACCAGCGGCAAGCGCGAAGGAAACGTCGGTTGGGGCTGACCGTCAAAGGCCGCCATGCCGAAAGCGGCCATCTCGCGCCGCACGGTCTTGCCCCAGTCGTTGAAGTCACCGGCCACGATCAACGGAGCGGCGCTTGGCACCTCACGCTCGATGAAGCGATGCAACTGTGCGACCTGCCGCGTGCGACTGGCCCGAATCAACCCGAGATGGACGACCACGACATGCACCGCTCGCCCATGCAATTCAATCTGGGAATGCAACAGGCCACGCTGCTCGAACCGGTGGTCCGACATGTCTTCGTGCTGGTGGTCGAGCACCGGCCAGCGTGACAACATCGCGTTGCCGTGTTCGCCATGGCGGGTCGTGGCATTCGTGCGGTAAATCGCCTCATAACCAGGTGGCGCAAGGAACTCCGCCTGAGGCAGTTCCGGCCAGCGGGCGAAAAAGCGGGCCTCGCCACGATGCACCTTGCGCACCTCCTGAAGACAGACGATGTCCGCATCGAGTTGCTCAACCGCATGGCCGAGGTTGTGGATCTCCAGCCGTCGGCGCGGCCCCATGCCCTGCACGCCCTTGTGGATGTTGTAGGTCGCCACGCGCACGATGTTCATGGCTTTACCTCCTGTGCAAGCCGATGCGGCAACCACAGGACGGCCTCGGCATTGGACGGCGAGAAGCAGGCCTGCGCTGCATCACGCCACGGCAGCCAGCGCCAGGCCAGGTGCTCGCGCGGGTTGAGGTGCACGGGAGTGTTCCGGGGCACGGTCAGTCCGAAAAGATGCTCGGTGTTGCGCGTCACGCCCGGCGCATAACGGTGGCGCCAGCGCGGATAGATCTCGTAAACGTTTTCCATCTGCCAGTCGCACAAGGCATCTGCCAGCGGGCGTCCGGGCCGGCAATCGATGCCGGTCTCCTCCAGCACCTCGCGTGCCGCCGTCGTTCGGAACCGCTCCCGCGATCGGTCCTTGCTGCCCGTGACGGATTGCCAAAAATCCGGTGCGTCCGCGCGCTGGATCAGCAACACGTCGAGCGACGCGGTGTGAATCACGACCAGCACCGACTGCGGAATCTTGTAGGCGATAGGCATATGCGCGGGTGCCATCGGGTCACCTGCGAAATAGCGCGCCATCACCCGCGTTCACATGCTCAATCTGTCGCGACAGTGCGCAGACGAATGTGCAACTCCCGCAATTGCTTCTCGTCCACGGTGGACGGTGCCTGCGTCAACAGGCATTGGGCACGCTGGGTCTTGGGAAAGGCGATCACATCGCGGATCGACTCTGCGCCCGTCATCATCGTGACGATACGGTCCAGGCCAAAAGCGAGACCACCATGGGGTGGCGCACCATATTGCAGGGCATCGAGCAGGAAGCCGAACTTGAGTTGCGCTTCCTCCGGCGTGATCTTGAGTGCATCGAACACTTTTTGCTGCACATCGGCACGGTGGATACGGACCGAGCCGCCACCCATTTCCCAGCCGTTGAGCACCATGTCGTAGCCCTTGGAGATACATTTGGCCGGGTCCGACACCATCCAGTCCTCATGACCATCCTTGGGCGCAGTAAACGGGTGGTGCGTGGCGGTGTAGCGCTGCGCCTCGTCGTCGAACTCGAACATCGGGAAATCGACCACCCACAATGGGCGCCAGCCAGCCGTGAACAGACCGTTGTTGCGACCAAATTCGCTGTGCCCGATCTTCAGGCGCAAGGCGCCCATGGCATCGTTCACCACCTTGGACTTGTCGGCGCCAAAGAAGATCAGGTCGCCGTTTTGCGCACCGGTACGTGCGAGGATCTCGGTCAGCGCAGCGTCGTGCAGGTTCTTGACGATCGGGCTTTGCAGTCCGGACCAGCGTGCGTCGGCGTCTCCTGGTCCCGCCGCCATGTCGTTGACCTTGATATAAGCCAGCCCCTTGGCGCCGTAGATCTTTACGAATCCGGTATAGGCATCGATCTCGCCGCGGCTCATGCCACCTGTGTCGCGCGCGCCGCCCGGAACCCGCAGGCCCACCACACGTCCATCCTTGGCTTTCGCCGCACTGGCAAACACCTTGAAGTCGACATCCGCCATGACATCGGTCAGTTCGGTGAACGCCATGTTCACGCGCAGATCCGGCTTGTCCGAACCGTATTGGTTCATCGCGTCGGCATAGGTCATGACCGGGAACTCGCCAAGGTCGACCTTGATCGTATTCTTGAACACCGTCGTGATCATGGCCTGCGTCAGGTCACGGATTTCCTGTTCCTCGAGGAACGAGGTCTCGATATCGATCTGCGTGAATTCCGGCTGGCGGTCAGCGCGCAGGTCTTCGTCACGGAAACACTTGGTGATCTGATAGTAACGATCGTAGCCGGCCACCATCAGCAGTTGCTTGAACAACTGAGGTGACTGCGGCAACGCGAAGAAATGTCCGTCGTGCACCCGGCTCGGAACCAGATAGTCACGCGCACCCTCAGGCGTGGACTTGGTAAGCATCGGGGTTTCGATATCGATGAAACCCTGGCCGTCGAGGAACTTGCGCACTTCCATCGACACCCGGTAGCGCAGCATCAGGTTGTTCTGCATGTAAGGGCGACGCAGGTCCAGCACCCGATGCGTGAGCCGCGTCGTCTCGCTGAGATTTTCGTCGTCGAGCTGGAACGGCGGCGTTACCGACGCGTTGAGCACGACCATCTCGTGGCACAACACCTCGATCTTGCCGCTGCCCAGGTTCTCGTTGACGGTGCCGGCCGGGCGCGCGCGTACCAGCCCCTTGACCTGGATACAGAATTCGTTGCGCACGCCTTCAGCCAACGCGAACATGTCGGCACGGTCTGGGTCACAAACCACCTGCACATAACCTTCGCGATCGCGCAGATCGACAAAGATCACACCACCGTGGTCGCGGCGCCGGTTCACCCAGCCGCAAAGGGTGACGACCTGGCCCAGCAGGGCCTCGGTCACAAGTCCACAATATTGGGAACGCATGCTCATGG
Organism: Burkholderiaceae bacterium; assembly: GCA_046594635.1. GTDB lineage: Bacteria > Pseudomonadota > Gammaproteobacteria > Burkholderiales > Burkholderiaceae_C > CAISIP01. Next base: position 4,306 of record JBKJRR010000363.1, on the reverse strand, counting down.
GTAGCTTTCATTGGCCGGACCCGCAGTGGGGTCCGACGGTTCAGGATTTCAGGCTTCGATCCGGCGTACACCGGGCACGGGCGCAACTGCACCCATGGAAATGACATAGGTGAGCGCCTCGTCGACGCTCATTTCCAGTTCGATCACATCGGAACGCGGCAGCATCAGAAAGAAGCCGCTGGTGGGATTGGGTGTCGTCGGCACGTATACGCTGACAAAGTCGGGCCCCAAGAGGCGCGCGGCCTCACCCTGGGGCTTGCCGGTCTGGAACGCGATGGTCCAGACACCAGCGCGCGGGTACTGGATCAGCAAGGCTGTGCGAAACGCGTTGCCTTCGCTGGAAAACAAGGTATGCGAGATCTTCTTGACGCTGTTGTAGATCGACTTGATGAACGGAATATTCGCGAACAGGCGATCCCACTGAGCGACCATCCAGCGGCCGGCCACATTCGTCACCAGCGCGCCGGTGAACAGCAATGTCAGGAACACCAGCAACAAACCGAGACCATGGATGGCCCGCAGTCGATCGATGACCGTGTTTTGCCCGTCGCCAGGCAGAAAGGCCTGCAGGCCCGACAACACACCACCGAAGACTCCGTCCATCAATCCGATCAACCAGGTGATCACCCACACGGTGATCGCCAGTGGCAGCCAGACCAGCAGTCCGGTAATCAGGTATTTCTTGATAGGCATGGGGTGGGCGCAGCGCTTGGCGGGTCAGCTGCTGGAACTGGGTGTGGACTCGACCTTCTTGGCCGCTGGCGCAGTGGCAGGGGTCGTACTTGCCGAATCCGACGAGGTCGATTTCGCGCCCTCCGATGTCGCGCTCTCTGTCTTGGGGGTAGCTGATTCCGCGGACTTCGCCTCGCCGGTTTCCGCTGGTTTGGCGCCACCTCCCTTGAAGTCCGTGGCGTACCAGCCTGAGCCCTTGAGCTGGAAACCAGCTGCGGTCACCTGCTTCTTGAACGCCTCGGCCTGACACGAAGGGCACTGGGTCAGTGGTTGATCGGAAATTTTCCGCAGGACATCCTTGGCAAACCCGCAAGAATCACATTTGTACGCGTAGATGGGCATGCTGGTATCGCTAAGGGTTGGGAAGTGGCAAAGCCCTCGATTATAGTGGGCGTGTCCCCTCCAGGCGCTCAGCGGGGTTGCGTCAGAACAACCGCACGTGCACCAACAGCTGCATGGCCAGCAGGCCCAGCGCAAACCCGATGCCACCGTAGATCAGGCCTTGCAGCAATCGATTGGTTCGTCGCGTTTCGGCCAGCAGTTCCTTGATCTCGCGCGGCAGTTGCCCTTGCTCCTTGCGCAGATAGTCATGCAACAGGCGCGGCAGGCCCGGCAGAAGCTTGGCGTACCGGGGTGCCTCTTCCTTGAGTTGCTCGAGCAACTTCTGTGGCCCCACCTGCTCGAGCATCCATTTTTCGAGAAACGGACGGGCACTGCTCCACAGGTCGAGTTCGGGGTCGAGATCGCGGCCCAGGCCCTCGATATTGAGCAGTGTTTTCTGCAGCAGTACCAACTGCGGTTGAATCTCGACATGAAACCGGCGCGAGGTCTGGAACAGCCGCATCAACACCATACCCAGCGATATTTCCTTCAACGGACGATCGAAATATGGCTCGCACACGGTGCGCACCGCCGCTTCCAGCTCGTCAACGCGGGTTCCTGGTGGCACCCACCCCGATTCGATGTGCAGTTCGGCGACGCGTTTGTAATCGCGCCGGAAAAAGGCCGTGAAGTTCTGCGCCAGGTATTCCTTGTCGAATTCGGTCAACGTACCGACGATGCCGAAGTCGAGTGAAATATAGCGGCCGAAGGTCTCCGGCTCGATGCTGACCTGGATGTTTCCCGGATGCATGTCGGCATGGAAAAAGCCGTCACGGAAAACCTGGGTGAAAAACAGCGTGACGCCGTCACGCGCAAGCTTGGGTATGTCGACACCGGCCGCACGCAGGCGGTCGACCTGGCTGATCGGGATGCCGCGCATGCGTTCCATGACGATCACGTCCGGGCTGCAATAGTCCCAGTGCATCTCGGGAATCAGCACCAGATCCAACCCGGCCATGTTGCGCCGCAACTGCGCGGCACAGGCTGCCTCACGCACCAGGTCGAGTTCGTCATGCAGGTACTTGTCGAACTCGGCCACCACTTCGCGCGGCTTGAGGCGCCGGCCATCGCTGGACAGCCCCCCCACCCACGACGCCATGGTGCGCATCAGTCCCAGGTCCTTCTCGATCGCCGGCAACATGCCCGGGCGCAATACCTTGACCGCCACGTCGTGCAGCTGCCCATGGCGGTCCCTGAGCACCGCAAAATGCACCTGGGCGATCGACGCACTGGCCACCGGCACGCGCTCGAACGAGGCGAAGATCTCGTTCAGGGGCTTGCGGAATGCCTTTTCGATGCTGCGTATCGCGATGTCCGAATCGAACGGCGGCACCTGGTCCTGCAGCCGGGCCAGTTCGTCGGCCACATCCAGCGGAAGCAGATCTCGCCGGGTCGACAGCACCTGTCCGAACTTGACAAAAATCGGACCCAGACGTTCCAATGCCTCACGCAGTCGCACACCGCGTGGCGACTCCAGCTTGCGTCCGATCGACAACAGTCGGGCAAGTGCACGCAACCACGGCTTCTGGAAACTGTTCAGGAACAACTCGTCCAGGCCGTAGCGAAGCACGATCCAGACGATGAACGCACCCCGAAACAGCCGCGTCATGGCGCCGTACCACCGGCGTCCTTGGGTGCGGCAGAAGCGCCACCGGCGAACTGCTGCAGCACCTGGGCCATGCTCCGGGCGACCGTACCCAACGCATGCGCTGGGGCATCTCCTACGATTCGGGCCAGGTCTTCCTCGACATCCCAGCGCACATGGTCCACCAGCCAGTTGACGTCGGCGGCCAACTGCACATCGCCCTCGATGCGGATCGCCGGTTTGTCACCACGCGCCAACGACTGCGCAATGGTGCTCACGGATTCATCGGTGGCGGTCAGGCTCAGATCGGCCCGGGCATCGTCACGCGCCAGGTCCAGCAGCCCCGCAGGCGTGACCAAAAACCGGATGTAGAAGCCTCGCCACTGCACCAGCAGCACCGCCCGCTTTTGCCGTGCCAGCCGTTCCATTGCTGCGGGTTCGCGCATCAGCACATGGTTGAGCAACAACACAATGCGACGCTGCGCCTCGTCGACGGCCCATGGTGGTGGCTGCAATTGCGTCGCCATCGACCGCAGAAAGCCTTTGAGCAAATGAAAAGGGGACTGTGTTGCCATAGTCCCCGATTATTCCCGTATTCGCCCCGTCGCCGAGGCGAGTCGGCGTTATTGCAAGGCCTGAACGCCTGCCACCAGCCAGCCACTGGAGCCAGACTTGGGCTTGGTCATGTTCCAGACCTCACGGAACGGGCTTGGCCCGGCCGATGGTTCTTCTCGGATCATGCCCGAGAACTCGACACTGGCCATGTAGTCACTTCCGATGTCTTCAATGCCCAGCAACTTCGCATCGATCATGACCACATCGGTGTTGTTGACCGGGCCGCCGGTATGGGCCTCGCGATCGGCCAACTGGGTCCGGATCTCACTGAGCATCTCGTCCGTCATCATGGCACGAAGCGAAGAGATGTCCGACTTGTCCCAGGCGGCCTGCAGGGTCACGAAGTTGGCCTTCGCGGCCTTGAGGAATCCGTCGACATCGAAGCCGGCCGGAACACCCCAGGACTGCGAACCCGTCAGCGCAGAGCCAATGATGGATTCCCGGTTCTGGTTGCCCGCGAGCGACTCCAGCGGCATGGCATTGCTGCGCTCCCAGGGACGCGCCGACGCATCGTTGCCGACGTTTTCGGGTCGGTAAGGCTTGGGTTCCTCGACCGACGCCCCGGAGCCGGCTCCGGCGCCCTGGAAGGCAAACGGCGCATTTGCGCCACGCTGAGGGCCAGCCTTGTTCCGGCGCATGAACCAGCCGATCACGCCCACGGCGACCATCGCCAGCAAGGCCAGCATCAGCACATTGCCGAATGCTTCACCAAAACCCAGCGAATGGGCGAGCCAGGCCAGACCCAGGCCTGCGGCCAGTCCACCGAGCATGGCACCCCAGGGTTTGCGCGGCGCTGCCGCAGCCGCGGTCGCGGGTTTGCCGGCCACGTTATTCGCACCTTGTGCCGGCGTGGCCGGCGCAGAGCGATTCGTCACATTGTTCGATTGCTTGCCGAACGACCCGCCGCCACCCATGCGGCGCGCGTCGGCGTCGAAGCCGGCAAACACCAGTGCCAATCCGAGTACCACTGTCCACAGTTTCATCATGCCTCCC
>JBKJRR010000357.1:0-4840 GCA_046594635.1 Burkholderiaceae bacterium | reverse complement strand
ATCGATGGTGAACGAGGCTCGGACAGCATGGACACATCGGTCGCAAGGCCGGTCCATCCGCACCAACGGCGCTCACCCACTGATCTGTGTGGTGAGCCTTCATATCAAGGTGTCCTGCCAGATGGGTGGTTGTAAGAACCAACTATTGGAGTGACTTATGAGCGCCGTTTTGACCCCGATCCAGAACCAGGACTTTGACATTGCCGACCTGAGCCTTGCCCCCTGGGGCCGCAAGGAACTGGACATCGCCCAGACCGAAATGCCAGGCCTGATGGCCATCCGCGAGGAATATGCCAAATCGCAACCGCTCAAGGGCGCGCGCATTACCGGTTCGCTGCACATGACGATCCAGACCGGTGTGCTGGTCGAGACGCTGCAGGCCCTTGGCGCACAAGTGCGCTGGGCCTCGTGCAACATCTTTTCGACCCAGGACCATGCCGCGGCGGCGCTGGTTGCCGCCGGTACGCCGGTGTTTGCCTACAAGGGCGAGACCCTGAGCGACTACTGGGACTACACCCATCGCATCTTCGAATTCGGCCCCAAGGGCTCAAAGACCGAAGGCCCGAACATGATCCTGGACGACGGTGGTGACGCCACGCTGCTGATGCACCTGGGTGCCCAGGCCGAAACAGACATCAAGGTACTGGCCAAGCCCGGTAGCGAAGAGGAAGTCTGCCTGTTTGCCGCCATCAAGGCCAAGCTCAAGCAGGACCCGACCTGGTACAGCCGCCGCCTCAAGCACATCATCGGCGTGACCGAAGAGACCACCACCGGCGTATTGCGCCTGAACGAGATGTCAGCCAAGGGCACCCTGTCGCTGCGCGCAATCAACGTCAACGACTCAGTCACCAAATCCAAGTTCGACAACCTGTATGGCTGCCGTGAGTCGCTGGTCGACGCGATCAAGCGCGCCACCGATGTGATGATCGCCGGCAAGGTGGCCCTGGTAGCCGGTTACGGCGACGTCGGCAAGGGTTCGGCGCAAGCGTTGCGTGCCTTGAGCGCCCAGGTCTGGGTCACCGAAATCGACCCGATCAACGCCTTGCAGGCGGGAATGGAAGGTTACAAGGTCGTGACCATGGAATATGCGGCCGACAAGGCCGACATCTTCGTGTCGGCGACCGGCAACAAGAACGTCATCACCTTCAAGCACATGGATGCGATGAAGGACCAGGCCATCGTCTGCAACATCGGCCATTTCGACAACGAAATCGACGTCGCTTCGCTATCCAAATGCAAGTGGGAAGAGATCAAGCCGCAGGTGGACCACGTGATCTTCCCTGCCAAGGGCAAGAAGCCGTCCAAGCGCATCATCATGCTGGCCAAGGGCCGGCTCGTGAACCTGGGTTGTGGCACCGGACATCCGAGTTTCGTGATGTCGTCGAGCTTCGCCAACCAGACCATTGCCCAAATTGAGCTTTACACCAAACCCAAGGCCTACAAGGCCGGCAAGGTCTATGTGTTGCCAAAACATCTGGACGAAAAAGTCGCGCGACTGCATCTGAAGAAGGTTGGCGTCATGCTGACCGAACTGACCGACGAGCAAGCCAAGTACATCGGTGTGCAAAAGGACGGTCCGTACAAGGCCGACACCTACCGTTATTGATTTTGCTGGCGGCTGCTGCGAGTGCGGCCCGGCGCGCTGGCGCCGCGCGCTGTGTAGCTGGCCACTGCGCCCGATTCTTCCGCACGCCGTTGCCCGGGTTGGCCAGGGCTGCGGCATGTTTTACTTGACCTGAACGGGGCACCATGCGCATCGATCAACTACTGGTACAGCGCGGGCTGGCCGGGACCCGCTCCCAGGCGCAACGCCTGATCGGCGCCGGCGTACGCTGGAAAACCGACGGCGACTGGCGCACCGTGGCCAAGAACGGCGACGATGTGGCGCCCGATGCACAGATCGAACTGATGGATACGGCGGAGGCAAGGTACGTGTCCCGCGGTGGCCTCAAGCTGGCCGGTGCATTGCTGCACCGGCGGATTGGGGTGGAAGGGCTCCTGTGTCTGGACCTGGGTCAGTCGACCGGGGGCTTCACCGATTGCCTGCTGCAGGCTGGTGCCGCTCATGTGGTTGGAGTGGATGTGGGGTCGGCTCAACTGAACGAGTTGTTGCGGAACAATCCGCGCGTGACATGCATCGAGCGGGTCAATGCTCGAAACCTGGTACTGGACGACATCTTGCCCGCTGTGGCGCAAACCATGCCGGATCTGGTGTTCGACGGGTTCGATTTGATCGTCGGTGATCTGGCCTTCATCTCGCAGACGCTGGTCTTGCCGGCGGCAGTTCCACTGCTCAAACCGGGTGGCGTGGTGTTGATGCTGGTCAAGCCGCAGTTCGAACTGCAGCCGGGCCAGGTGGGCAAGGGCGGCATCGTGACCGATCCATCGATGTTTACGCTGGTCGAGTCTCGGGTGCGGGATGCGCACCAGGCGCTGGGCCTGCAAGTGCATGCATATTTCGCGTCGTCGATCCAGGGGGGTGACGGCAACCAGGAATTTTTCATTCATTCGAGTCGAGTACAGGAGTGAACATCATGGCCGATACCCCATTGCCGATCAGCATGGAATTTTTCCCCAGCAAGACAGCCGAAGGCGCCGAAAAAATTCGCGTGGTGCGCCAAGCTTTGTATGGGCTCAAGCCGGAGTTCTGCTCGGTGACTTATGGCGCCGGTGGTTCGACGCAGGACGGCACCTTTAGTGCCGTGGCCGAGATCATGGCCGAAGGTGTCGAGGCTGCACCGCATTTTTCGTGTGTGGGTGCGACCAAGGCCAATGTGCGTGAGCAATTGAGTCTGCTGCAGTCGCGCGGCGTCAGGCGTATCGTTGCTTTGCGTGGCGACATGCCCAGCCCTTATGGCTCAGAAGGGGAGTTCCGCCACGCCTGCGACCTGGTGGAATTTATCCGGGACGAAACTGGCGACCATTTCTATCTGGAGGTTGCTGCTTATCCGGAGACACATCCACGCGCCCGTAGCCCCGACCATGACCTGCACGCGTTCGCGATGAAGGTCAAGAGCGGCGCCAATTCGGCCATCACGCAGTACTTCTACAACACCGACGCATATTTCCAGTTTGTCGACGATGCGAAAAGACTGGGGGTCAGCGTGCCCATCATTCCGGGCATCATGCCAATCACCAATTCCAGCCAGTTGTTGCGCTTTTCGGACATGTGCGGTGCCGAGATTCCCCGCTGGATCAAGTTGCGCCTGTTGGCCTACCGCGAAGACATCGCCTCGATCCGGGCGTTCGGGCTGGATGTGGTGACTGACTTGTGCGAGAAGTTGCGTGCCAATGGCGTGCCTGCGCTGCATTTCTACACCATGAATCAGAGTGCGCCCACGCTGGAGATCTGCCGGCGGTTGGGGATTTGAACGCGTAGTTCTTCGGGTTGGCTGTCGAGCAGCCTGGCATCGACCGGCCACGCCTGTGTAGCGGCTAAGATAAGCCATCGTTTTTGACCCCCAGGCAACAGACCATGAAGATTCTTGTCACCGGCGCGGCCGGGTTCATCGGCATGACCACGACACTGCGCCTGCTCGAGCGCGGCGACCAGGTGTTGGGCCTGGACAACATGAACGACTATTACGACGTGACGCTCAAGGAGCGGCGACTCGCGCGGCTGACGTCGAGCCCGAACTTCCGGTTCATCAAGGCCGATGTCGCGGATCGCCAGGGCGTGGAGCAATTGTTTGCGACCGAGAAGTTCGAGCGGGTGATCCATCTGGCGGCGCAGGCCGGGGTGCGGTATTCGCTGCAGAACCCGCATGCCTATGTCGACAGCAACATTGTCGGATTCATGAACATCCTGGAAGGTTGCCGGCACAACCAGGTCGGGCACCTGGTGTATGCGTCGAGTTCCAGTGTGTATGGTGGCAATACCCGCATGCCGTTCTCCGAGCACGATAGCGTCGACCATCCGGTCAGCATGTATGCGGCGACCAAGAAGGCGAATGAACTGATGGCGCACACCTATAGCCATCTGTTCGCGCTGCCGACGACTGGACTGCGTTTTTTCACGGTTTACGGGCCATGGGGCCGTCCGGATATGGCCTTGTTTCTATTCACCAAAGCGATACTCGAGGGTCGCGCGATCGATGTCTTCAACGAAGGCAATATGAAGCGCGACTTCACTTTTGTCGAAGACATCGTTGAAGGGGTGCTGCGCGTGCTGGATCGACCGGCCACGTCCAGCCCCACCTACGATCCGTTGGTGGCCGATCCGGCGACCAGCGATGCCCCGTACCGGGTATTCAATATCGGCAACAACAACCCGGTGCCGCTGCTCGATTTCATTGCCTGCATCGAGGAGGCTCTGGGCCGCAAGGCCGAGAAAAACCTGTTGCCGTTGCAGGATGGTGATGTACCCGCGACCTACGCCAACACCGATGCCTTGCGCTTCTGGGTCGGGTTCGTGCCAGCGACGCCGATCAAGGACAGCATTGCCCGCTTTGTCGCCTGGTACCGGGACTACTACAAGGTTTGAGAACTTGCGTGCCGGATCAATAAATTGCGCAGCAATTTTTTGCTCGGGCACCAACATCTTGTCGGAAGTCTGGCTGTCGGCTGTCCAACTTGCGTGCCGGATCAACAAATTGCGCAGCAATTTTTTGCTCGGACACCAACACTTTGTAGCTGTCCGGATGTCGGTTGGGGTTGGTCGTGGTGCGGTTTAGGTCCTGGCGCCGCTGATCTCAGCGATCAGCCCGCGGGCAGCAGCCTCGCACAGGTCCAGCACGTATTCAAAGCCTTTGGGGCCGCCGAAATACGGGTCGGGCATCTCGCGCTGGCCCAGTTCGGGTGCAAACTCCAGAAACAAGCGCAACTTGTGCGCATGCTCGCT
>JBKJRR010000346.1:0-3539 GCA_046594635.1 Burkholderiaceae bacterium | reverse complement strand
GCTGCCGTTTGCGGTCAGAGTCTGCGAGCCATTGGACATGATCGTCGCCGTCGCACCAGCGACGCCAGCGGAGCCGCCGATGACGCGCAGGTCGCGGCCAGCCGAGAGTGTCTGGGTGAATGTCGATGTGCCCTGGCTCAACGCGGCGGTACCGCCGCCGGCGGTCAACAAGATGTCGCGGCCTGCGATGACGGTGTTGTTCACGAACGCGCTGGTCTGGCTCACCGAGACCGTGTCCGTCGCAGTGGCGCCAGCGCTGATCAGCACGTCCTGGCCGGCGCGCAGGTCATAACTGCCCGCAACCACCGACCGCGGCCCGGTACCGGCCTGGATGCGCAGGTCACCGGTCGTATTGAAACTACTGCCGGCATTGAGTGCCAGGCTCGTGACATTGGCGATGTCCGCGCCGACGACGATATTACCGTCGGCCGCGGTCAGCGAGAACGCACCAGCCGTGACTGGATTGAGACCATTGAGCAGCAGATCGGAGCCACTGCGCGCGATGTTCAGGCCGGTAAAGTTGATGCCGCTGCCGCTGATGTCGACCAGGCCACTTCCACTGGCCTGTGTCGTGATGGTCAGATTGGTCAACCGCGCGCCGGTCACATCGACCTCGATAGCGTTCCGGGCCCGCAGCACCAGGTTGGTCGCTCCAGCGGTGTTGATCGGAGTCCCTGCGCTGCCCACGGCGCCGTTGTCGGCACGCAGGTTGGTCGTGCCGCTCGCCAGGCCCTGGCCATTGTGCGAATTGATCGATGCCGCGCCGATGCCCACGATATTGCCATTGCCCGCCGTCAGCGTGACATTGCCACCCAGCGACACGACATCGTTGACATTCACGTGCCGTGTCGCATCGCCCTGGGTCGCCGCGGTGATCGAGCCGCCGCCGCTGCGGACCGAAGTCAAGTTGACGGTTCCTGCGGAACTGTTGACGTTCACGAAGGCACCGCCGGCCGTAACCGAAGTCAGGTTGATGTCGCCCACAGTGAACAGTGACAGGCCACCGGTCCCGAGCATGACCGAAGGCGCGCTGATGTTCGCCGATGTCGCGTTATTCGCATTCACCGTCACCTGGCTGCCATTGCCGAGCACACCGGTCGTCGCGAGCGTGATGTCAGTGACAAGCGCATTGGATTCGTTGTAGTTGAAGTTGACCGCTGTCGGCGACATCAGATTGATCGCGACAGGCCCGGCCAATACCGTCAAGGCCTGGCCAGAACCACTGGCACTCGATCCGCCAGGCGCCGTTGCGGAAAGTCCGTCCGCCGTAATCGCCACACTGGACAACGGAACACTGGAGCTGACATTGAACCTGCCGCCGGTATTGATCGTCAGGTTGGTGGTACCGGTCAAGGCAGCAGCGATGTTGCCGCCCGAGGCATTGAGCCTGACGGTTGGTGCGGTCAGGCTCACGCCGCCGCTGACCAGGTCGATGCCGTTCTGGGCCGTGATGATCGTGCTCGAGCCCGACAAGGCGATGGCCGATCCGGGCGCATAGGCGGCGTTGGCATTGATCGTCAGCGCACCGCTGGCCTGCAGGTTACCGGTGTTGAACGTGCCCGCAGTCACGGTGGTGCCGCCGAACGACCCGCCGGTGATGCCATTGACCAGGTTCAGGGTACCGCCGGTGACGGTCTTGCTGAAGCCGCCGACCACCGCGTCGGCATCGATGCTGGATGCCGAGCCTGCCGTGACCGTGACCACATCTTGCTGGACATTGAAGTTGCCCTGCGTCGTGCCGCCGGAAACAGTGCCGTTGACGTCGACCGAGCCGCCAGCGGTCACCGCAGTGGCCGTCAGGCTGCTCACCGCGCCACCTGTGGTGATGTTGCCGCCCGCATTCAGGCGAACCCGGTCGGCAGCCACATTGATCACGCTGCGACTGGCACCAGTTCCGGTCACGGCCCCGGTTACGGTCAGGTTGCCGCTGCTGTTGATATCAATCACCGTGGCGCTGTTCAGGGCGCCGCTCACCAGGATATTGCCAGCCGTCGAAGACATTGTCAGCGTGTCGGGGATTGCGCCGGAGGTGGAACGGCTGGTGCCGGTGGTGGTGATCGACTGCGTCGACAGGCCGGCGCCGCTGGCCCGCAGCGAGCGGGCCATGACCGCGCCAAACTCCACGGCGCCGGCGCCGCCCGTCAGGTTGGCGGTGCCGGCCGTGACGCCGTTGGTCAAGGGCGATGTCTGGGTAAGGCCATTGGTGGCATTCAGCACGACCTGGTTCAGGCCCGCCGTGGCCAGATTGACATTGCCGAACAACAGGGCGCTGGTTCCCGTCGCAGAGAACTGGAATGAATTTAGCGTACCCGCGCTGCGCAGCAGGTCGCCTATGGTGATGACGCTGCCGTCGCTGGCTGCCGTCACGTCCAGATCCAGCGAGGTGAAGGTCGACTGGTTGCCCGTGCCGATGCCCGCAGCCGACGCCGACAGGCTGATCGTGGACAGCGATTTCTCCAGTACACCGTCCGTCGCGGCCACATGGAACTGGCCAGCGGCGGAGCTGATCTGAACCGTGCCACCGGTATCGATGTTGACGGGTTTCAACGCCGCGCCGATGTGCGTGCCGGCCGTCAGCGACACCGACCGGCTGGCGCCAGCCCGTATGTCCATCGGGCGCGCCGACATGCCGTCGCCGATGGCCATGCCGGCCTGGATCGTCACATTGCCGGTTGCGTTGACGTCATTGGCCGGATTGTCCTGCGTCGTCGTCACCGAACCGGTGTTGGAAGTGAGCGACACGTTGCCCGAGTTGACGCTGACCGCGGTCACATCGATCGCGCCGAACGACAGATTGCCGCCCGCACTGACCGTGACGTTGCCGTTCGAGCTGAGGGTACCCGAGATCAGCTGTCCGAGCGCGGCGGCTCCGGTGACGGAAGCGGTCACGCTGATGGTGTCGCGCGCGGTCAGGGTACCAAGCGCCGTCACCGAGCCTTCGCCGGCCGACAGGGTGATGTCGCCCGAGTTGCTGCGGTCCACCGCCCCGGTGACGGTGATGTTGCCAATGCCACTGTTCGTGACCCGGAAGTCGTCGACTGCGCCCATCGGGTCCAGGTTGCCGACCGTGATGGTGTTGTTCGTCTTCTGGCTCGTGAAGGCCACGGGGGTAAAGCTGGTGCCAGTGCGCAGATCGACGCGATTGCCGGCGCTCAGGCTGGTGATGGTCAGGTCGCCCTGGCCGATATTGGCGATGTTTGCGCGCCCGCCCGAGACAACAGTACCCAGCACGATGTTGTTGCTGGTTGGCTGATTTGTTACTGTGGCAAAGAAGGGGGACGTGCGGTACAGCTTGCCCGCATTGATGTCGATACGGTCTGCGGCCGTCAGGTTGGTCACTGTAATGTTGCCGTTGTCATGGGTCCGCAGCCTGATGTCGCCATCGCCAGGTCCGCCCGCCACGAGTGTCCCGGCCGTAATCGGGCTCTGGTTCAAACACGCCGTGGTGCCGTAGTTGCACGACTGGGTGTAGACGTTGATGCCGAAACTTTCGGTGGTAGTGGCCGAGGTGATGTTCACCGCCCCACGCGCCTGCACCG
>JBKJRR010000290.1:0-12467 GCA_046594635.1 Burkholderiaceae bacterium | reverse complement strand
CCCTTGCGGCTGTCAGGCAGGACAGGATACTGGAACTGTTGGATTCGTCCCTGACCATGAAATTCATCACGTCGCGGGCATTTACGGTACCGTATTTTTCGGTATAGGCCGGCATCAGCTCGCTGGTGCTGACCAGACCCTGCCAGCCCGCCATTGCGACGGCCTCGGACTGCGGAAGCAAGGCGGTCTGGTAGTTCACGTCCAGCAAGCGGGCGGTGTTTTCGGCCCGCTCAACATAGCGGGACATCCAGAAAAGGTGATCAGCGGTTCGGCTCAGCATGGGCGCTCCTTGTTCGTACATGTTTGGTTGTTGGGGCGGTAGATCACTCTTCCAGCACCCAGGTGTCCTTGGTGCCACCGCCTTGCGACGAATTCACGACCAGCGACCCTTCCTGGAGTGCGACACGGGTCAGGCCACCCGGCGCCATGCGAACTTTCTTACCACTGAGCACATACGGCCGCAGGTCAATGTGGCGTGGGGCGATTCCGCTTTCGACAAAAGTCGGGCAGCTCGACAGGCTCAGCGTGGGCTGGGCGATGTAGTTCTCCGGCCTGGCCCGCAGAATGTTCGCGAACTCCTCGATCTCGGCCTTGGTCGCCGCCGGCCCGACCAACATGCCGTAGCCGCCAGCGCCATGCACCTCCTTGACCACCAGATTCTTGAGGTTGTCCAGCGTGTACAGCAGATCGTCGGCATTGCGGCACATCAGTGTCGGCACATTGCTCAGCAAAGGTTTCTCGCCCAGATAGAACTCGATCATCTTGGGCACATAGGGATAGATCGACTTGTCGTCCGCCACGCCAGTGCCCACCGCATTGCAGAGCGTCACATGACCGGCCCGGTAGACATCCATCAGCCCTGCGCATCCAAGTGTCGATTCCGATCGGAACACCTTGGGATCAAGAAAATCATCGTCGACCCTGCGATAAATCACGTCCACACGCTTGGGCCCGCGGGTTGTGCGCATATAGAGAAAGTTGTCGCGCGTGAACAGATCCTGGCCTTCCACCAACTCCACCCCCATCTGCTGGGCGAGGAAGGCATGCTCGAAGTAGGCGCTGTTGTGCATGCCCGGGGTCAGTACCACCACCGTGGGGTCTGCCGTGGTTGCTGGACTGCTTTCGCGCAGCGTCTCAAGCAACAGGTCGGGGTAATGCGCCACAGGCGCGACCTTGTGCGCACTGAAAAGTTCGGGGAACAGCCGCATGGTCATCTTGCGGTTTTCCAGCATGTAGCTCACGCCGCTGGGAACCCGCAGGTTGTCTTCGAGCACGTAGTACTCGGGTTCGCCCTGGGCATTGACAGCGCGCACGATGTCGACGCCAGAGATGTGTGAATAGATGCCGCCCGGCACATCGACACCCATCATTTCCTTGCGGAACTGCGCGTTTCCCACCAGCTGTTCGGACGGGACGATACCGGCCTTGAAAATTTCCTGATCGTGATAGCAGTCGTGAATGAATCGGTTCAGTGCTGTCACCCGCTGTACCAGACCTTTTTCCAGCGCGTCCCATTCGCGCGCAGCGATGATGCGCGGAATCAGGTCAAACGGGATGAGTCGCTCGCTGCCAACGCCTGTGGAGTCTTTGTCGCCGTAAACCGCGAAAGTGATGCCGACGCGTCGAAAGATCATCTCGGCTTCCTCACGCCGATTCGCCATCATGTCACCCGGTTGGCGTGCCAGCCACTCGTCGTAGATCTTGTAATGGTCGCGAATCTTCTCTCCACCGGAAAAAAACTCGTAGGGCAGAGATGTGTACATCTCGTCAAATTTGATCATTTTCTGCAATCTCCTGACAGCTGTGCGCAGCGTGCAAGCTTAGCAAGTTTTATGCTGCGTCAAATTGCGGGTAAGCACCTGTGTCAAGCGAAACGGGATCGGGAACCGGGCGTCACAACGGCTTCATTGCACCCGAATGGTGCCAGTAGCGTTGCTGTGCGGGCCGATTGCACAGGACAACCGCCGGGTCGACCGAACGCCACATCATGGCACCACATCGGGGCGATTCGTACACCGCTACACCTCGGATGGCGTAACGCGCCATTGGAGCGGCAGCAGGATGACCGAAACGGTTGCGATAGCCGCTTTGTACCAGCGCGACCTGCGGCGACACCGCATCCAGGAAGGCATCGCTGCTCGATGTCTTGCTGCCATGGTGCGGCACCAGGAGAAGGTCAGAGGCCAGTACGGATGGGTCCGATACCAGCTGCTTTTCCTGGGGCGATTCGATATCTCCGGTCAGCAGTGCCACGGAGGCCACCTGCCCGGGGCGCGCCGCGGACTCGATGCGCAACACACAGGACATCGTGTTGGGCTTGGCGGGCGTCTTGTAATCCGCAGCCCGAGGATGCAGGACACGGATCTCGACTCCGTCCCAATGCCAGGTCTGGCCCGCCGCACACTGCTGCCCTGGCCGCATGGACCACAAGTCGTGGCCAGGCTCGAGCGAACCCAGCAGGCGGGACTGCGGGTACATTGCGAGCACCGACTCAGCGCCTCCCACATGGTCGCTGTCGCGGTGGCTCAAGACCAGCAGGTCCAGTTTCACGCCCAGCGCACGCAACAAGGGCTGCAGCACCCGATTCCCGGCATCGCTGTCGCGCGAATACCGTGGCCCCGCGTCGTACAGCAGCGCGTGGTGTGTGGTGCGTACCAGCACTGCATTGCCCTGGCCGACATCGGCCGCGAGCAATTCGAACTCGCCAACGGGCGGGCGCGGCGCCTGCCACAGCAGCACCGGCAACACCAGGGCCGCGCCGGAAATTCGCAACGCGGGCGGCAGCCGCAGGGCGAGCAACAGACCGCCCAGGACGCCGCAGATGCCGATCCAGGGGGGCGCCGTCGCCACGGACAACGTGGCCATCGGCCATTGCGCCAACCACGCCAGTACAGCGGCCAGCACGCGGATGGCGAACGCGGCCACGTCCCAGACTGGCGGCAGAATGGCTCCCAGCATGGCCAGTGGCGTCACCAGCAAAGTGATCCAGGGAATGGCCAACAGGTTGGCCACGAAACCCACCGTAGACATCTGATTGAACAGCAACAGCACCAGGGGCGTCAGCGCCAGCGTGACGACAACCTGTTCACGCAGCATCGCAATCACCGCGCCGCGCCATGCCGACGATCCCGTGTCGATCGCCGGCTTGCCAGATGCCAACAACACGCCGACAGCCACAAAACTCAGCCAGAAGCCCGCTTGCAACAGCGCCCAGGGATCGATGAGCAGGACTGTCACACCCGCCAACAGCCAGACTGTGGGCCAGGGCCAAAACCTGCCGGACAAACGCAACAGGCACGCTACCGCCAGCATGCCAACCGTGCGCTGCGCCGGCACGCCCCAGCCGCTGAACAGCGCGTAGACCACGGCCAGAACCAGGCCACCGAGCAAGGCGGCGTGGGGCGCGGGAAAGAACAGGCACAGGTTGGCGCTGCGCCGCCATGCCACGCCAATCAGCGCCGCCGCCGCCCAGGCAAACATGGTGATATGCAGACCCGAAATACTCATCAGATGTGCTACGCCCGTGGCACGGAACACATCCCAGTCGGCCCGATCGATCGCGTTCTGGTCCCCGGTTACCAGGGCCGTGATCCAGCCCGCTTGTGCCGATTGCGGCAACTGGGCATCAATGCGCTGGCGCACGGCCTGGCGCATCCATTCGATCGGATGGCGACCGGTTTGCCCCAGCCTGCGCGGCTCGTCCCCGGCATTGCCTTGGCGCACATAGCCTGTTGCCTGCACACCGTGTGTCCATAGCCACAGTTCATAGTCGAAGCCACCCGGGTTGCTGTTGCCGTGCGGCGCCTTTACACGCACCAGCATGCGCCAGCTTTCTCCTGCCCAGATCGCCGGCAACGACCCGGTCTCCTTTGATCCGCTGCCGCCAACATCCTGGTACCAGCCCAGCTGGATACGGGGCGGTAATCGTACGGGCCGGGCGTCGCAGTAGGCTGACGTGATGTCCATCTGCAGGCGCAGGCCGCTGTCATTTCGTTGTGGCATCGCCGCAATGACACCGGTTACCAGCAGATCGCGCCCTTCGAGTTCAGGCAACAAGCCGCTGGACTTGAATGCCACCGCGCGCAGGCCCACCTGGCCAAAGGCCAGCGCAGCCACCGCTACGGGCAGCCATAGTCCCGCAGCTGGGCCTGTGCGCCCATGGCGCATCGCAACGGCAGCAATTGCCAAACCGACAAACAGGACGAGGCCATACGCCGGACCTTGCCACAAGGCCGGTTGAACCAATTGCATCGCTGTGCCGACGACCCACGCCAGCAGGGCCGTCAACCACCTGCCCGCGGTGCCGGGCAAGTGCCAGTCGCCGAAATGCATCGTCGGCATCGTAGGCGGCCTGAGGCGCGCAATCGCGCGGATCCATCCACCGTTTCATGTACGTGCCATTGCCTGGCGGCCACCCACGGCGACGCCGCCCGCGTAATCAGCCACCTGCGCGCTTGACGGTGAACCCGTGTCCCTGCAACGCCACCATCACGCGCTCCACATGGTCACCCTGAATTTCAACCACCCCCTCGGAAACAGTACCGCCGCTGCCGCATGCCGCTTTCAGTTGCCGCGCCAAGGCCAGCAGCGCTGCCGACTCCAGCGCCAGGCCACGCACCAGCGTCACCGTCTTGCCGCCGCGGCCCTTTTTCTCGCGGGCGACCCGCACGATGCCGTCACCCGCGGCGGCCGGCGGCCCTTGCCGGCAGGCACATCGGGCCAGCGGCTGGCGGCAGTACGGGCACATCCGGCCGCTGTCAGTGGAGTACACGAGCCCACCCGCACGATCCACACGTCCCGACGTCGTCATGCGCCCAAACGCAAAACCCGCGCCACCGTTACTGTCTTTTCGTTGATTGCTGCCTGCATTGCGCTTTCTCCTTTCATCGACCCGCGCTATTCTGGCGCCCTGTTCGATCCCAGCGTCAGTCGCATGCGAGGACCCGTCGCACATGGGTTGCGAAAAGTCGACCCTGCGCGTCGACGGATGAACACCATGCGCCCTGCTAGTATCAATGGCCGGGCGGGTGAAAAGCTTTCACCGGGGCCCCCCGCCGATTGGCGGAAAACCATGAGATTCAAATATGTCTATCCACGCCGCGCTACACCACGTCACCCACTATCAATATGACCGCCCTGTCATACTAGGTCCGCAAGTGATCCGGCTGCGCCCCACGCCCCATTGCCGCAGCAAAATCCTGGCGTATTCGCTGAAGGTAGAGCCTGCAGGCCATTTCATCAATTGGCAACAGGACCCGTTTGCCAACTACCAGGCACGTCTGGTTTTCCCGGAAAAAGCCACAGAATTCAAGATTACGGTCGACATGGTCGCGGACATGTCGGTGTACAACCCGTTCGACTTCTTCCTTGAACCCACAGCAGAGACATTTCCATTCAAATACGAACCGCTGCTGGAGCAGGAGCTCGCGCCCTATCTCGCGGTGGAACCGGCGTCCGACATCGTCAAGGCATGTCTGGCGCGGATCGACCGCGCCGAACGGCGCACGATCGATTTCCTGATCGACGTCAACCAGATGGTGAGCAAGGACATCCGCTACCTGATCCGGATGGAGCCGGGTGTGCAGACACCGGACGAGACCCTGACCCTTGCAGCGGGCTCCTGTCGTGACTCCACCTGGTTGCTGGTAAATCTGCTGCGCCACAACGGTCTGGCGGCACGTTTTGCATCCGGTTACCTGATTCAGCTGGCACCCGATGTCAAGGCGCTCGATGGCCCCAGTGGCACAGAAGTCGATTTCACCGACCTGCACGCCTGGTGCGAAGTTTATCTGCCAGGGGCCGGATGGATCGGACTCGACCCTACCTCCGGCCTTCTGGCCGGCGAAGGCCACATACCACTGGCCTGCACGCCGCAGCCCTCGGGCGCCGCGCCGATCGAAGGCGGTGTCGAGCTCGCTGGGGTCGAGTTCGCGCACGAGATGAAAATCACCCGCCTGTATGAGGCACCGCGCGTCACCAAGCCCTATACCGAGGAGCAATGGGCACAAGTGATGCAATTGGGAGAAGTGGTCGATCAGGAACTGATCGCTGGTGACGTGCGGCTGACCATGGGCGGAGAGCCGACCTTCGTGGCGGTCAACGACCGCGATGCCGGGGAGTGGAATACCGATGCGCTCGGTCCCACCAAACGCGGCTTTGCCACCGCCCTGGTGCAAAAGCTGCGCGCCGAATACGGTCAGGGCGGCTTCCTGCATTTTGGCCAGGGCAAGTGGTACCCGGGCGAGCAATTGCCGCGCTGGGCACTGAATATCTACTGGCGTGCTGACGGCGAACCCGTCTGGGCCAACCCGGAGATTTTTGTCGACGAGCGAAACGCCACGCAATACACCAGTGAAGTCGCACGCGACTTCACCCACGCTCTGGCGCAGCGTCTGGGTTTGAGCGGCCAACACATCCTGCCCGGATATGAGGACGCCTGGTATTACCAGTGGCGCGAGCGCAGGTTGCCGATCAACGTCGACCCTCTCGTGTCGCGTCTTGATGACGAAATGGAGCGTGCGCGGCTGCGCCGGGTGTTCAGCCAGAACCTGGACACCGTCGTGGGCTACGTGCTGCCGATCAAGGCGGCCGATGAAGCCGCAACAGGCGGCCCGCGCTGGATAACCGGGCCTTGGTTTGTGCGCGACGAGCGCATGTACCTGATGCCCGGCGATTCACCGATGGGGCTGCGTCTGCCACTGGACTCGCTGCCCTGGGTCAGCCAGGCCGATTTCCCGTACCACACGCCGCAGGATCCCTACGATGCACGCGGTAAGTTGCCGACCCATGCCGCCCTGGCCCAGCGCTACGTGGCGGCGCCCGCGTTGCCGACCGCACCGTCGGCCAAAGTTGCGCCCGCGCGCAGCCCGGCGGCGCTGATGCCCTACCCCGAGGGCGCCATCGTCCCGTCCAAGCCGGCGCACGTGACGCAGGAAACGGCCAGGGCCACGCAGGCCATCAGCGTGGCCGGCACCACGGCGCCGTCCACAGGCCATGGTGAGCCTGCCGATACCGCGCGTGTCCCCGACGCACAGGAGTCGGCTCATTGGCTCAGCCGTACGGCCCTGTGCGTGGAAGTTCGCGACCCGCGACGGGCCAACGGCCCCAAGGCGGAAAAACAGGGCGCGGCCTCGGGCGTGATGTATGTGTTCATGCCTCCGCTGGAAAAACTCGAAGACTACCTGGAGTTGCTGGCCGCGATTGAAGCCACGGCCACCGAACAGGCTGTGCGGCTGGTGCTCGAGGGTTATCCGCCGCCGCGCGATCCACGCCTGAAGCTGCTGCAGGTCACGCCCGACCCGGGCGTCATCGAGGTCAATGTGCATCCGGTCAAGTCCTGGGGCGAATTGGTGCGCAACACCGAGTTCCTGTACAACGCGGCCTGGGAGTCGCGTCTGTCAGCCGAGAAATTCATGAATGACGGTCGCCATACCGGCACTGGCGGCGGCAATCACTTCGTGATGGGGGGTGCCACGCCCTCGGACAGCCCCTTCCTGCGCAAGCCCGAGCTGCTAGCCAGCCTGCTGCTGTACTGGCACAACCACCCCAGCCTGAGTTATCTGTTCAGCGGCATGTTCGTGGGCCCGACCAGCCAGGCTCCTCGGGTGGACGAGGCGCGCAACGACCAGTTGTACGAGCTGGAGATCGCACTGCAGCAGATCCACGCCAACCGCGAAAAATATGGTGCCGTGATGCCACCGTGGCTGGTCGATCGCACCCTGCGCAACATCCTGATCGATGTCACCGGCAACACGCATCGCAGCGAGTTCTCGATCGACAAGATGTATTCGCCGGATTCGTCGACCGGCCGGCTCGGCCTGCTGGAATTGCGTGCGTTCGAGATGCCCCCCCATGCCCGAATGAGCATTGCGCAGCAGTTGCTGCTGCGCGCGCTGGTGTCGCGCTTCTGGAAGCAACCCTATCAGGGCAAGCTCAGCCGTTGGGGTACCTCGCTGCATGACCGCTTCATGCTGCCGACCTTCATCAGGATGGATTTCGAGGATGTCATTGACGAGATGCGCCAGGCGGGGTACCCGTTCGACCCGGCCTGGTTTGCGCCCCATCTGCAGTTCCGTTTCCCGCTGGTGGGCAGCATCACAGCTGGCGGCATGGAGCTCACACTGCGCAATGCACTCGAGCCCTGGCATGTCATGGGCGAGGAAGGTGCACCCGGGGGTACAGCGCGTTATGTCGACTCGTCGCTCGAACGTATCGAGGTGTTTGTAAGCGGCTTCAACGAGAGCCGTTATGCAATCACCTGCAACGGCAAGCCGTTGCCGATGCAGCCCACATGTCGAGGGCAGCTTCGTGGCCGGTGTGCGCTACAAGGCCTGGAATCCGCCGTCATCGCTGCATCCGTCGATCGATGTGCACTCACCACTGACCTTCGACATCGTCGACACCTGGATGCAGCGCTCGATCTCCGGCTGCCAATACCATGTATCGCACCCCGGTGGTTTGAGCTACGAGTCGTTGCCGGTCAATGCCAACGAGGCTGAGAGCCGCCGGCTTTCGCGCTTTGTCTCGATGGGTCACACCCCTGGCGATATGCCGCACGTTCCTGCAAGCATCGATGTGGTGCGTAGCCGGGAATTTCCGTTCACGCTGGACATGCGCCAGCGCTGATCTGACAGATGGGCCAGGATTCAAACCCCGAGCCCGTGGTGCCTGCGGACGCGGTAGACGCGCGTCAGACGACGGCCACCCCGGGTCATCTGGACGAGATGCGTGGTCAGACCGCGCAAGGCAGCGGAGCCGATGCAATATCGGGTCCGATGACAGGGCATTGGGCATCATTTTTCGATCACCTGGGTCCACACGATCCCAGCGATCTGAATGACAAGGCCGCACGTCTGCAGCGCCAGTTGCGCGACAATGGCGTGACCTATAACGTGTATGCGGACGCGGGCGGTCCGCAGCGGCCGTGGTCACTGGACCTGTTCCCCTTCATCGTGACGCCGCAGAGCTGGCGACAGATCGAAGCTGGCGTGTTGCAGCGTGTGCGCCTGCTCGAGGGGGTGATGGCCGACGTCTATGGGCCGCAGGAGTTGCTGCGCGCCGGGTTGATACCGCCGGCCCTCGTGCAGGGCCATCCGGGTTACCTGCGTGCGATGCATGGCGCGGAACCTGTCGGCGGCACCCGGCTGCACATCGCCGCATTTGACCTGGCACATGGCCCGGACGGCAACTGGTGGGTCGTGTCACAACGCACGCAGGCCCCGTCGGGCCTGGGCTACCTGCTGGAAAACCGTCTGGCCATCTCGCGGCTGTTCCCGCAGGCCTTCGAAAACATGCATACGCAGCGACTGGCGGGTGCGTATCGGGCCCTGGTCGAGAACCTCAAGGCCGCCAGCCCGGGCGGACGCGATGCCCATATTGCACTGCTCACTCCGGGGCCCTACAACGAGACCTATTTCGAGCATGCCTACCTGGCGCGTTACCTGGGTCTGACCCTGGTTCAGGGCGGCGACATGGTGGTGCGCGACGAGCGGCTGTATCTGAAGACACTGCGCGGCCTGGTGCCGATTCACGGACTGCTCAAACGGCTCGATGATGCTTTTCTGGACCCACTGGAACTGCGCTCCGACTCCAGCCTGGGTGTGCCGGGGCTATTGCAGGCGGTACGGGCTGGCAACGTGCTGATGGCCAACGCGCCTGGATCGGCGTTTCTGGAATCCCCAGGCCTGCTCGGTTTCCTGCCCGCGCTGGCGCGCCAGGTGCTGGGCGAAGAACTCTCATTGGCCGCGTTGCCGACCTGGTGGAGTGGCGAACGCGCCGCCATGGACGCCGCACTGCCGCGGCTGTCGGCCTGCGCCATCAAGCCCACCTATCCGGCACTTGGCTACGGCGGCAGCTTCCAGTCGGTGCTGGGTCGCGACTTGTCGACGCGGGAGATCGACGAATGGGCTGGTCGTATCGCACTGCAAGGCGACGAACACACCGTGCAGGCTTACATGCCGCTGTCGCAGGTTCCCACCTGGCAAGCTGGCGCAACCGCCGATTCCGGGCGGATTGTTCCGCGTTCGGCCATGCTGCGCGTGTTCGCTGTGAGCGATGGCGCGCAATCGTGGCAGGTGCTGCCCGGCGGCCTGGCCCGGGTCGCCAGAGCCCGAGCCGAGATCGCGGCAATGCAACGCGGGGGCAGCAGCGCCGACGTGTGGGTCATGACGGATTCCGAAGTCGACCGCACCACCTTGCTTCCTGCGGCACTGACCGTGGAGATGGTGACCCAGCGAAAGCGCCTGGTCACCAGCCGGGCGGCCGAGAATTTGTACTGGCTGGGCCGTTATACCGAACGTGCAGAGAACACCATCGCATTGGCGCGCCTGACCCTCGAATGCCTCAATGGCGAAGACCAGACCGATACCCGACTGCTGAACTGGCTGGACCGGATGGCGCGCCTGCACTTTCTCGTACTGGAGGATGTACCGGCGCTGTCGCAGTCGCGCCGAGTGTTCGAACGCTCGTTGATCGCCAGTCTGGGCAGTGACGCCATCGCCAGCGTCGGTTACAACCTGCATGCGGTAAAACAGGCGGGTGCGTCCGTACGCGAACGCCTGTCCTACGAACACTGGCACCTGATCGAACGTGCGCACGACGAAATGCTGCGCACATTCACCAAACTGGATGCACCTGCCGAATACGGCACGCTGGACGCGCTGGACCTGCTGAAAAAGGTCGGCCGGCACATGGTGGCCATCACCGGAGCGCAGACCGACCGCATGACGCGCGACGACGGCTGGCGACTACTGAGCATCGGGCGCCATGTCGAGCGCTTGGGTTTTCTGGCGTCCTCGTTGTCTGCCGGGTTGGAGACCGGGTCACTGGACCACGACGCAGGTTTCGAGGCCATGGTGACCCTGTTCGATAGCAGCATCTCATTTCATGCGCAGTTCCAGCAAAGTCGGGAATTGCTGGCGCTGGTCGATCTGCTGGTGCTCAACCGGGACAATCCGCGCTCACTGGCGTGGGTGGCCCATACCTTGAGAGGCCGGTTGGCCAAGCTCGCTGGCAGCGAACCGAACGAACTCAGCCCGATGTCGCTGCTGGTGCCTGACCCATCTCAGTGGAATCTGGCGCAGTTGTGTATCGCCGAGATGGCGTCATCCGCCGCAGTGCAGGAGACAGGCCAGGCACCAACGACCGTATGGCGTCAGTTCGATTGTCTGCTGGACCTGTGCATGGCCGCTGCGCATAACGTATCCGAGCAGATCAGCGCCACGTATTTCACCCATTCCGGCGCATCGGAACAAAGTGTGGGGGCCTGATGCGCCTGTCTGTCATCCACGAGACCCACTATGAATACGCCCCGCCAGTGGACGTGGCGCAACACGTCGCCTGCCTGCAACCCAGGCAAACCGAGGCCCAGCAGCTGTTATCCCACACACTGACGATCGAACCGGAGCCCTCGCAGCGCAAAAGCGCGATGGACGTCTTCGGCAATCACCGCACGTTTGTGTCGCTGCAGATTCCGCATACCGAACTCAGGGTGACTGCCACCAGTATCGTTCAGACCCACCCGTTGACGGTCACCGCCAGCGCCGTGCCGTGGGAACGGGTCTGTGAGCATTTTCGCTACCGGGTCGATGGCGTGTATGACGCCGATGTCGAGTTCGTGTTCGCATCGCAGTATGTGCCGCGCCACGCCGAGTTTGCGGCCTACGCCAGCCCCAGCTTCACGCCGCAAGCCGACCTGCACGCCGCGACGCTGGATCTGATGCGGCGCATCCACCAGGACTTCGAGTACGACAGCGAGAGCACCGAGATCCATACACCGGCGCTGGAGGCCTTGCATCAGCGAAAAGGGGTGTGCCAGGACTTCGCCCACATCATGCTGGCCTGTCTGCGTTCACTGGGTTTGTCGGCGCGTTATGTCAGCGGTTATCTGCTGACCACCCCGCCGCAGGGCCAGCCTCGACTGGTCGGCGCCGATGCCTCACATGCCTGGATTTCGCTGCTGCTGCCCACGCAGACCGGACCCACGCGCTGGTGCGATTTCGACCCCACCAACAATCGCTGGGGCTGGGGTGCGCCGGGGCAGGACTATGTGGTGCTGGCCGTGGGGCGCGACTTCGCCGATGTGTCGCCGATCCGTGGTGTGATCCATGGTGGCGCCAGCCATGAACTGTCAGTGGCAGTCACCGTCACGCCACTGGATGGGACCGATGCGCCACTGGAGGTCCGCATGGACGCTGCAACTCTTCCATCCCAATCCCAATCCCAATCCCAATCCTGAATTCGACAAGCACCATGAACATCTACGACAAACTCACCGAACTCGGCATCACCCTGCCCCCGGTCGCCGTACCGGCTGCCGCCTACGTTTCGTTCGTGCAGACCGGCAAGCTGATTTTCCTCAGCGGCCATATTGCGAAGAAGGACGGCCAGGTGTGGGTTGGACAACTGGGCAAGACCATGGGCACGACACAGGGCAAGGCCGCCGCGCGCGCCATTGCCATCGACCTGAT
>JBKJRR010000235.1:0-3245 GCA_046594635.1 Burkholderiaceae bacterium | reverse complement strand
CACTTGGCGCAACATCCATCGACCATCGTCGTTGTCGTCGACCAGCAGCACATTGAGCGGGTGAACTGCGCTGGTACCAGCGGGCAGCGGTGCCGGTTCACTGACCGGCAGCGGATCGACGCCTGGCAGCGTTAGCGTGAACGTGCTGCCGTGGCCTTCACCGTCGCTGTGGGCGGTCAGCTGTCCGTCGTGCAGCTCTGTAAGCCGGTGCGCGAGCGTGAGACCGATGCCAAGCCCACCCTGTGAACGCGCGGCGCTGCGTTTGCCCTGCACGAAGAGATCGAACACTCGCGGCAACAGCTCAGCGGACATGCCCACGCCTTCGTCGCGCACGCTCAGCAACACGCGGTCGGCAGCGCGTGCAAGCACCAATTCAATGGTGCCGCCGTCAGGCGAGTAACGCACCGCATTGCCCACCATGTTGGTGACGATCTGCTCAAGCCGGGTTTCGTCGCCTGACACCCATGCCTGCGCGAGCCGCAGATCGAGCCGGTGCTGGGGCGAACTGCCCACCACCTGTTCCGCCACCCGCTGAACCACAGCGGCAAAGTCGAGCGGTCGACGCTCAAAGTCGATCTTGCCTTGGCTCACCCGGCTGGCGTCGAGCAGGTCGTCGACCAGCTGGGTCAGGTGTGCGATCTGTCGCGTCAGCACGCCCTGCGCCACGGTGGCGGGGGGGCCATTGGGCCGCATGCGCAGCAATTGCGCGGCTGCAGTGATCGCGTGCAAGGGATTGCGCAGTTCGTGGCCGAGCATGGCCAGGAATTCGTCCTTGGCCCGGTTGTCACTTTCGGCCTGCGCACGAGCCTGCTTGAGCGCATGTATCGCCTGTGCCGTACCGTCGAGGGCGTGCTGCAATTCATGCAGTTCCCGCATGACGGGGCGCGTCGATGCCGGTGCGTCATCGCCGGACAGGGCTGCTTCGTTGAGTGCCGTCGCTTCGTCGGAGGGCAGCAGGCTCTGGGCTTCGGACCGCGTGTCCTGCGGGAAGGCAATGTGGCTTCCGCGTCGCAGCGCGCGCGCCTGGGCCGCAAGCAGTGCCACCGGCTCGCTGATGCGACGAGCGAGCAGCCGAGCGAGCAGCAGCGCAAGTACCAGAGATACACCCACGCCCAACAGGCCGATCACCAGGGCGCGCCATGCGCTGGCCTCGACGCTCTTGGCAGGGACGCCGATTCCCACAGACCAGCCGCTGAACGCCGAGCGTCGCCAGGTTACATACGAGGGCGTGCCTTCCAGCGTGCCGCCGCGGTAGGCCCCTTCGGCCGCGCCCGATGTAAGTGCGGCGTGAAACGCTGGCGCCACCGTCACCCCGACCTTGACCTGTCCCTGGTACCAGCGGGCCACCTGAAGCTGTCGATCGTCGACCACTGAGACCACCCAGTCGTCGGGCATGCCCTGTTCGCGCGCAATGCGCGCGATGGCCGCCGGGTCGACCACCGCGCTAAGCACATAGGCCAGTCGCCCTTCTTGCAGCACTGGCACGCGAACCGGGAATGCCGGTCGCTCAGCCGCTGGGCCCGATGACAGGCCGCCGATCGTTGGCTGCAAAGTGCGCTGAAGGGCCTCAAAGCTGGCTGTCTGGTCGACGCGCAACGGGTCGGCGCCGTAGGGCTCCATCGCATTGACCTTATATGTGCCATCGGGGCCGGCCAGAATCAAAGTTACCCAGTCGGGGTGTAGATTCTTGACGCGCAAAGCCTGGCCGTGAAAACGTTGCAAGTTGCCATCTGCGAGCGACTGGCTTTGCGCCAGTGTGCGCAGCGCGGCCACCGTGGCCCGCAATTCGGCGTCGATGGCGCTTGTGAGCCCGACGACACGGGCGTGCATGCCGCGTTCGAACGTCTGGCGTTCCTGATTGGCTTGAAACACGGCCAGGCCGGCGGCGAACAACACAACCGGCAGCAGCGTGCCAAGTGCCAGAAGAAGCAAGTGGTTGCCAATGCTCGACGTGCGCAGTCTGGAGTAGTAATAGGACATCGGGTCAAGGGGCTCGTGGACCCGCACTGAAAGACGAGCTTTTCAAATTATTGCAAACGGTCGTCCGTTGTCTGGTCAGCGACTTTTTCCGTGTCGTTTGGCCGCTCCGTGCGTGCCACGAGGAGCAACAGGGCGTGCAACGGCAGAGGCATTCTCGCCTGGATCGACAAATGTGAGCCAGTCGTTCCAATGTGGGCCGTGTGTTTGCGTGGTCAACACGCGGCCCTTTACATCGGTTCGACGGCGTGGCCATAACGTCGAAGGTCGTCAAGCAGGAAGTCGACCAGACTGCTGACGACGAACCTGAATCCACCGTCCCGGTCACCAGGCCGGTGGCACTTCAAAAAGTCGCGACGGCTTACTTTGCGGCTTCCCAAACGGCATGGGTGTATCCCGCCTTGCCCGGATCCTTCTTGATCACCGGCGAGCTTCCGCTGGACAACAACACCTTGACCGTGCGCTCATAGGCGGCCGGCTCCAAGTAACCCATTTTCGCGCCATTGGCCGTGGTGATCAGCTTGGCAACGTTTTCCATCTGGCGCTTTTGTACCTTTTCGTTGGCGCTGCCCGAGGTGTCGGCGGCCACGACGATCTTGGCGGCGCCTGCCGGGTCCTTCACGGCCTCGTTCCAACCCTTGAAGGTCGCCTTGAGGAACTTGCCCATGCGTTTGACGAAGGCTGGATCCTTCAAGTTGGATTCAAGCACGTATAGGCCGTCTTCCAGCGACGCGACGCCCTGGTCTTCATAGAAGAAGGTCACCAGATCGCTTTCCTTGACACCCGCGTCCACCACCTGCCAGTACTCGTTGTAGATCATGGTCGAGATGCAGGCGGCCTGGTTCTGCAGCAGCGGGTCGACGTTGAAGCCCTGCTTCATGATCTTGATGTCGGTGTCGGGCTTGAGACCGAGCTTGGCCATCCAGTTCAGGAACGGGTATTCGTTGCCGCCGAACCAGACACCCAGGGTCTTGCCCTTGAGGTCTTTCGGGCTGGACACGCCGCTGGCCTTCTTGCAGGTCAGCATCATGCCGGAGCGATTGAATACCTGCGCGATATTCACCAGCGGCACCCCGGCTTCACGCGCCGCCAGCGCGTCAGGCATCCAGTTGACGACCACGTCGGCGCCCTTGCCGGCGATGACCTGAACCGGCGAAATGTCGGGCCCACCGGCCTTGATCGTCACGTCCAGCCCCTCGGCCTTGTAGTAGCCCTTGGCCTGCGCAACGTAGTAACCCGCGAACTGCGCCTGTGGCAGCCATTTAAGC
>JBKJRR010000394.1:0-10405 GCA_046594635.1 Burkholderiaceae bacterium | reverse complement strand
GTGCCAAGCGCTTCGGTTGATTTGGTGATCAGTACCATGGCGCTGCATCACCTGCCTTCAATCGCGCATTTGCGTGCTTGTTTTACCGAGATCAAACGCGTCCTGAAGCCCGACGGCGCGTTATACCTGACCGACTTTGGGCGGATGAAGTCGCTGAAATCGGTCATTTACTTCGCGTATATGAACGAGAAGTATCACCCGCATCTGCATCTGTTCTGGCTCGACTATGAGCGCTCGCTGCGGGCTGCCTTTCAATTTGAAGAGTTCAAGTCGCTTGCAGGTGAGTTGTTGCCGTCGGGCGCTAGAACATATGGCACTTTTCTCTCGCCGTTTTTGGTTGTTGTACAAACTGCTCCTGAGCCCTTGCCAGCCGATCTATCGGCCCGGATCAAACAAATGCGCCGCGATTTACCAAGGCGCTATCGGGCGGACTTAGACGATATGCGTTTGTTTCTTAAACTTGGCGGCCAGCCAGCTGATCCTTTTGCGGCGTAGTGGGCTTCCCACTGAATGCTTGACAGAGGATGGCCTCAAAATGAGGCACATTTAGATGCCTCGCGGATTACGCCACCGAGGCGGCTATGCCTTCCCCTGCTCCGGAGGACATTGCCAATGTTTGCCTTCGGCCCACTTGTTCAAGGTTCAGCCAGGAAATACTCGCTCACCGGCAGACGTTTGCTGCGAATGGCTGGTACTTCTGCGCGTCCGATTCGAAATACCATGAGCGGAGTCGAATCCGAAGTGATGCCCTGCCAGCCTTTGATTAACGCAGTGCGAACGCATTCGGAAGCACCATTGTCTGCAGCATTTTGCAATGGCAATACGACTGACGCAGCCAAAGGTTGCATCGCCAGACCCAGTCGCGTCGCGCGCAACCAAACTCTTTCAAGTGCCGCTCCAACTGCAATAGCACCTGGTTCGAGCGGTTCGGTTGTCGTCAAAACGGCCAAGGCGGGCGCCTGCCAGCAGGGAAGCCATCCCGCGCGCATGCCAACTAGATGGTGCACACCTACGCGGTTCAGCGCACGCATCAACGGCCAGTGCCGAAGGGCCTTGAATAGCGGGCGCATCGGGGCTTCGATTTCAAGCGCGCCTGGCGGCAGCGCCCGTTCCGCGGACTGTTGCCACGACAGATCAAAACGGATCGAGGCAAATATCTCGTCATGTAAACTCTTGCGTAAGAACCTTTCACTTTCGGCGCGCCATATCAGTTTCAAGGCGCGGCGCCGTGCATCACCTAGAAGCCACACAAACTGCACTCCTTGCGACGAGTTAACTTCGCATTTGAGTTGGGACATCTCTATGCCGCTCAAGGCTGGTCCGTGATACATGCGTCGATTGGTATGCCTGTGCGGTATCGCGAGTGCAAGTTCATCTTCTTTTTGTGTCGATTGCTCGAATGTCAGACGTGCCAGCATTCCATCGGAACCGTCATGTTCTGGCCACCATTGGGTATTGGAGGCAAATCCAAGTTGGCCGGCACGCAAACGTATATTTTCCACGACCGCACCCAACGAAATCAGCCCCAGGATACGGCGATGGCGCTCGCTTGTGGCTGCAAATTCTGGGCTTGGCCACAGGTTGATGGAATTCGTGGTTAGCTCGTACTTGAACACGTGCTGGTTGTCAGCTGACGGCGCTAAGATGCCACTTTGAGCTAGATCAATTAGAGTGTCGTAGTTCAATTTGTAGTCTCTGCAAGCGGTAGTGCAATGTCCCCGGTATCCAAACGATATTGTGCAGGGGGCGAGTGGCGACTGTCATTTTGATTTCAGGCTGAGTTCAGTCCTGATATACAACAACTTCCTTCGCCTTCACATGCGAGTTTCCTTACGATGCCGTGCAAAAAACCAGCTCCAAGCAGGCTCTAAGCGATCCGAAGGGCGCTGCTTTCCCCAAAACGAGACGCACGACAACATGTCTCGCGGTATTTGGTGTCAATGCGGATGAACTGGCAAGGTAGCAGCCTCCAAGTTGAGGCATTTTTCCACCAAATCCATCTGTGCACTGAGCACGGGCTGCCTGCATTACACGGCCAACAGGAGCTTCACTATGGTTGAGAAAATCTTGTTTCATTATGCGACGGCGACTTCAAGGAACATCGGGTGGATTACAGACGCAGAGCAAGAAAAGTTGCGGAAATCGCGAATCGCAGTGGCTGGACTCGGCGGTGTCGGTGGCGCGCACCTGCTGACTCTGGCAAGGTTAGGTATCGGTAAGTTCGCAATTTCAGACTTTGACGAATTTGATGTCCACAACCTGAATCGGCAGGCTGGAGCTTTTGTGTCACAAATGGGTCGCAATAAACTAGATGTACTTGCCCAAATGGCAAAGGACATCAATCCCGAACTGAGTTTGCGACTATTCCCCGACGGTGTTAATGCCGAAAACGTCGACGATTTCCTGCGCGATGTCGACATTTACGTCGATGGCTTGGACTTCTTCGCCTTACCCGCCCGCCGCATGGTCTTTGCCAAATGCCGAGAAAAGGGAATCCCCGTGTTGACCGCCGCGCCACTGGGCATGGGGGTGGCACTGCTTTATTTCTCACCCGACGGAATGAGCGCCGAGGAGTATTTCCGATGGGAGGGGCATGATGTGCAGGAGCAATACGCGCGGTTCATCGCCGGGCTTTCGCCGGCGATGGTGCAGCGGGACTACCTGGTTGCTCCCGAGGCCGTCAACTTCCAGGAGAAACGGGGCCCTTCAACGGTGATGGCTTGCGATTTGTGTGCGGGAGTCATGGGGACTTCTGTACTGAAGTTGCTTTTGCAGCGTGGTTCGATCAGGGCCGCACCCTGGGGGATGCATTTCGATGCCTACCACCAAACCCTCAAGCACACTTGGCGCCCGTTCGGCAATGCGAATCCCCTGCAGTGGCTGCTGCTAAAGTTTATTCGGCCCGTGTTGCGTGGGAAGTCAGGCGCCTGATTCGCGGCCGGCTTGTGTCGACGTTCCGTGCCTGGCGCAAGCGCTGACTAGATGTTGGCGCAAGTGCTGACCGGCCGTCGGGGAGTTGCATCGACAACGTGAACTAGTTGTACGTTTGGTACAAGTATTGGCTTACGCTTGCCGGAATCGCGTTTGCGTCAAGCAAATACGCTATATTCCTCTTCATTGATAACAGGTTGCGATTGTTTCGTGAAGGAATTGGTCATGATGACAATGTATGGGTTTGGGCGCGGCGTTCGGGTTGTGCTGTTGGCAATGGTTTCGACCTTCGTGTTGGGGTGTGCGTCGTTCTCCAACCCGAAGTACCCGCCGGCCCCTGTGGCGGCGGCCACACCTGACTACAACTACATCGTTGGCGCTGGCGACTCTCTCAACATCATTGTTTGGCGCAATCCGGAGCTTTCGCTGTCAGTGCCGGTGCGGCCTGACGGCAAGGTCACCACGCCGCTGGTGGATGAGCTTGTGGCGCAGGGAAAGACCTCCGGCGAAATAGCCCGCGACGTTGAAAAAGCGCTTAGCAAGTACGTGCGTGACCCGATCGTGACGGTTATCGTGACTGGCTTCGTTGGCCCTTATAGCGAGCAGATTCGGGTAGTGGGGGAGGCTGCAAAGCCGCAGTTCTTGTCTTACAAGCAGAAGATGACTTTGCTCGATGTCATGATTGCCGTAGGCGGGCTGACCGATTTTGCGGACGGAAATTCCGCATCGATCTTGCGTGCGTCCGAGGGCGACAAGCGATACACCGTGCGTATCAAGGACTTGATCAAGCGCGGCGATCTATCTGCCAACGTTGAAATGAAGCCGGGCGATGTTCTCGTCATACCGCAAGGCTGGTTCTGAAAAATGATGGGCGTGCCGAGTATCAGGCGCGCCAACTCCCGTCTTTGCTGACGATGACTTAGACAGGCTTAAGCGCGCGAATGGAAGAGTTACTGGGCCAAATCGTATCCGTAGCCAAGGGAATGTGGCGCCATCGTTGGCCCGCATTGGCGATGTCGTGGTTTGTCGCGATCGTCGGCATCGTCGTAGTGCTCGCCGTACCGGACAAGTACGAGGCATCGGCCCGTATTTTTGTCGACACGCAGTCCATTCTCAAGCCGTTGATGTCGGGCCTGGCAGTGCAGCCCAACATCGAGCAGCAGGTGACGATGCTCAGCCGTACGCTGATCAGTCGGCCCAATGTTGAAAAGCTGATACGCATGGCAGACCTGGATCTGGGCAGTACGTCCAAGGCTGCACAGGAAAAATTGATTCAGGAATTGACCGGCTCGTTGCAAATACAAAACGCAGGGCGGGACAATCTTTATACCTTGTCCTATCGCGATACAAGCCCGGATCGTGCCAAGCGGGTCGTACAGTCCTTGGTGTCGATTTTTGTCGAGTCCAGTCTTGGCGCAACGCGCAAAGACTCGGATACGGCGCGCAAATTCATCGAGGAGCAGATCAAGACCTATGTGGTGAAACTCGAAGAGGCCGAGGGTCGCCTGAAGGAGTTCCGGTTGAAAAACATGGAAATTCAGGGCGCTGAGGGTGGCGACATGGCATCCAAGGTTGCCGCAATTTCCGCTCAGGTCAATCAGGCCCGACTGGAGTTGCGAGAAGCTGAAAAGGCCAGAGACTCGGCCAAGCGCCAGATCGACGCGGAGAAGTCCCAGACTGCCAACGTCACAACCAAAAGCATCTTGCAGGAGTCGGCCATCAATGTGTCCACACCGGAACTGGATGGCCGCATAGCCGCATTGAAGCAAAATCTTGATGGTTTGCTTCAAAGATTCACCGACAGCCATCCCGATGTGGCCAATGCGAAGCGTCTGTTGAAAGACCTGGAAGACCAAAGAAAGAAGGAAGTTGCGGAGTTGCGCAAGGTGGCCATGGCAAACCCAATGCCGTCTGGCGGTCCGGGGCAGACTCTTATTGCGCAGGAGCTTGGGCGTATGGTGGCCTCTTCAGAGGTGCAAGTGGCCATGCTTAGCGCGCGCGTAGGAGAATATGAAGCGCGACTGGCTCGGGCAAGGGAACTGATGAAAACAGCCCCCCAGATCGAGTCTGAGTTCGCCCAGCTCAATCGGGACTACGGCATCCACAAGAAGAATTATGAGGATTTGGTCTCGCGTCGGGAATCCGCATCCTTGTCCGGGGATTTGGAAGGGGCCTCCGGTATAGTGGATTTTCGCTTGATCGATCCGCCGCGAGCTTCGCAAAAGCCCGTGGCTCCCAACCGACTGTTGCTGTTGCCGGCCGCGCTGATTGCGGCTATTGGTGCGGGTCTTGGTCTGGCCTTTGTGTTAAGCCAGTTGCGCTCGGTGTTCTTCGATGCCCGCGCCGTACGCAATACGGTCGGTCTACCCATTCTCGGGGTCGTGACCCTGGTGATGTCTGACGTGACCCGGGCGCGTGAGCGGCGGGATATGAAGAAGTTTGGTCTTGCATCCAGCGCCTTGCTGGGTATTTTTATTGCCGCCGTTGTAGCCTTGACGGTACTCGCCAACCGGGCCGCGTGATCTGTCCATGAGTAGTCTGATTGAACAAGCAACGCAACGATTGGCGCAGTTGCGCCGAGCCGGCGCGGCGATG
Organism: Burkholderiaceae bacterium; assembly: GCA_046594635.1. Taxonomy (GTDB): domain Bacteria; phylum Pseudomonadota; class Gammaproteobacteria; order Burkholderiales; family Burkholderiaceae_C; genus CAISIP01. The sequence goes on along the minus strand of JBKJRR010000394.1, from coordinate 4,879 downwards.
CCGGAACCCAGCGTTGTAGCGCCACCTTCACCTGTCCCTTCGTCAGTTATCGGTGAAATTCAACGGTCAGACAACGTGGCGAACAAAGCTGCGCCGCTAGATGTGGGGCCAAAGAGAACATCCCGACAAGTCGAACTCAACATGGATGCGCTGGCCGCTGCAGGCATCGTCACGCCCAATGCGCCGCGATCGCAGATTGCCGATCAATACCGCGTCATCAAACGGCCATTGATCGCCAACGCCATGGGCAAAGGCGCTGTGCCGGTGGTAAATGGTAATCTGATCATGGTCACCAGTTCGGTGCCCGGCGAAGGTAAAAGCTTCACTGCCATCAATTTGGCGATCAGCATTGCGGCTGAAATGGACAACACGGTCATGTTGGTGGATGCCGACGTGGCGCGCCCATCGATTCTGCGTGTATTGGGTCTGCCCACCGGGCCGGGTCTGCTGGATCTGCTGCAGGATGAAGCGGCTGATTTGTCGACAATGCTGCTCAAGACCAATATCGATACCTTGACGATTCTGCCCAGCGGCACGCCCCATGAACACGCGACAGAGATGCTGGCCAGCGAGGCAATGACGCGGCTGATCGAGGATTTGGGCAAACGTTACCCTGATCGGATCATCGTGTTCGACTCGCCGCCTCTGCTGCTGACGACGGAAGCACGGGTACTCGCAACCCATATGGGGCAAGTTGTAATGGTCGTCCACGCCGAAAAGACTCTGCGCTCTGACGTGGAGGACGCTTTGGCCACCATTGAGGCCTGCCCCGTCAAGCTGTTGCTATTGAATCAGGTTCGCACCAGCGCCGGTGGCGGATATGGTTACGGATATGGCTACGGATACGGTTATGGCAACAAGGTTACCTAGTGGAGCCTTGCATTGCACCTGGAGCAGTCAGTTGTCGTCACTGAACTGCTTTGTTGTGACCCCCGTGGGCTTCACGCGCATCGTTGCCGCATTGGCCGGATGTTGCGCCGTGCTCCCGAGTTCGGTATGGGCGCAGGCCAGCGGAGCCAGTGCCGGCATCACCATCGTTCCACGTATCTCGGTTACCGAGACCTACACGAATAACGTTTCTCTCAGCAGTACCAACAAGCAGTCCGAACTGATCACACAGATCAGTCCAGGGATCCGTCTTTCGAGCAACGGCGGTCGAGTCAAGGGCTCGCTGGATTATTCGCTGACCGAACAGCTGTATGCCAGAGGCACGTCCGGGCGGCGCTCTCAGAACTCGCTCAATGCCACCGCCAATATTGAGGCGGTCGACAATTGGGCTTTTGTGGATGTCAGCGGTGTCATTGGCCAGCAGTCCATTTCTGCGTTTGGCGCGCCTGTTGGGGATGGCTCTGCATTGAACGGCAACAGCACCGAAACTTCGGTGTTCAGATTGTCCCCCTATGTGCGTGGTCGGTTCGGATCTGCGGCCGAGTACCAAGCGCGCTATAGCCTTACCTCCAGTCGCAGCGGATCAGCGTCAGTGTCGGACGTCGACTCACGAGACCTTTCGCTGAGTCTGAATGGTATCGGTGCGCGTAAAGGTGCGGGTTGGAACCTGTCAGCCGATCATCAAACGGTCGATTACAGTGCAAGCCGATCGACAAGTTCCCAGCGGATCAACGGTCAGGTGAGTTATCCGTTCACCGATCGGTGGAGTGCTTATGTCCGAGCGAGTCGCGAATCCAACGATTACGTGACCGTGAACTCTCAAAGTCAGAATATTACGGCACTAGGGTTGACGTTCACGCCAAATGACGAGGCTCAGTTCAGCGTCGACAGGGACAATAGCGGAGCCATCGGGCTCAAGATCAGATGGGCACCTTCCAAACGGACCAGTGTTTCAATTACCCGTGAGCGGCGGCTGTTCGGTGAAACGCAGAGTATCGCGCTGGCGTATCGCACGTCCAATACAGCCTGGACATTCAGCGATACCAGGGGTTCGGTTACCAGTACCGGCTTGTCGGCGGCAACTGCACCTAGTTCTCTGTACGACTTGCTGCTGGCCCAATTCTCCGCCGGCGAACCTGATGCGGTCAGGCGTGAACAATATGCTGCCTTTCTTCAGGCAAACGGAATCAGGCCAGCGACAACCGCCATTGGCGGATTTTTGACGTCGGCGCTTTCGCTGCAAAATCAACAGCAACTATCGTTCGCGCTGTTTGGGGCACGCAATACGATCAGCCTGACTGCAAGTCGCAGTTCCAACACCAGGTTGGATGCCTCTTCGGTTGCGGTAGACGATCTGTCAACGTCCGGTGTGGTTCGTCAAAATGGACTGACTGTCAATTTTTCACATCGGTTCTCGCCCAACTCCACGCTCAACGTTGTCGCGGCCCGTCAAAATGCCTCAGGCACATCGGGACAGACCGGCACCTCCACAAAGTCGGTCAACGTGAACCTTTCAACGCGCTTGACCAAGGATGCTACGGCCAACATCGGTGCACGCCGGATTGTTTTCGACAGTGGCACGGCTCCGTATACCGAGACCGCTGTCATCGGAAACCTGAATGTACAGTTCTGATTCATGTACGAAGCGTTCTATGGGCTAAATAGCAAGCCTTTTCAACTCAATCCGGATCCCAGCTTCTACTTCGGTAGCAAGCAACATCGTCGTGCCAAGGCCTATCTGGAATACGGCCTGCTGCGCAATGAAGGTTTTATCGTCATCACCGGCGAGATAGGCGCGGGCAAGACCACCATCGTACGCGGATTGCTCGACAGCATGGACAGCAATTCAGTGACAGCGGCCAACCTGGTCAGCACCCAGCTTGACGCGGAAGACACCTTGCGCATGGTCGGCGCAGCGTTTGGCGTACGGGTCAAGGATGTTTCGAAGGCTGACCTGTTGATGGCATTGGAGGCGTTTCTGGTAACGCAGATCAGCGAAGGCAAGCGCAGCCTGTTGATCGTGGACGAAGCGCAGAACCTCACGCCACGGGCGGTCGAAGAGCTTCGCATGTTGTCGAATTTTCAGTTTGGCAAACAGGCGCTGCTGCAGACCTTTCTGGTCGGGCAACCGGAGTTTCGCGAGATATTGCAACATCCGAACATGCAGCAGTTGCGCCAGCGGGTTACCGCGACTTGCCATATTGGTCCGCTGGATATCGAGGAAACACAAGGTTATATCGAACATCGGCTCAAGTGTGCAGGCAGCACGGGTAAGCCGGAGTTCGGCGCAGGAACGTTTGAGGCGATTTTCAAGGCTACCGGCGGCATTCCCCGGCGCATCAACTCGGTCTGCGACAGGTTGCTGTTGCTGGGTTTTCTCGGGGACAAGGAGACGCTGACGCTGGAGGATGTCGAAGAGGTCGTCAGCGAGTTGCATGACGAGGGTGGCGGCGGTGCTGGAAGGAATTCATCTTCGCGCGCGCCGCTGGAGTCAGGGTCCCGGTTTGACGCGTCCGATTCCATGGTGGATATCGATCTGGCCAAACTGCAGGGCATCGCCCCTTACAGCGATGAATTTTCCAGTCAGTTGAGCCAATTGAGCTCCGAGCAGTATGCCGATCGTTTGCAGCGACTGGAGCGCAGCATGCTGCGGCTGGAGCGGGTGAATATTGAAACTCTCTCCATGCTGCAAAAGCTGGTCGCAGCAGTGCGTAAATAGGGAGCCTGGACGATGCGCGCACCGATGGTCAACGCCATGACGATTGACGTGGAAGACTACTTCCAGGTCTCGGCGTTTGCGCCGCACATTGCGCGATCAAGCTGGGATGATCGCGAATGCCGTATCGAGCGCAATATGGACCGGATCCTGCAAATGCTGGCCTTGCAGGACACTAAAGCGACGTTTTTTACGCTTGGCTGGATCGCGCAGCGGTACCCGCAATTGGTACGCCGCATCGTCGCTGGTGGACATGAGCTGGCCAGTCACGGCTACGGCCATGAACGTGCGAGCGATCTCACGCAGGCCGCATTCCTGGAAGACATCACCCGAGCCAAATCCATCCTGGAAGACCTAGGTGGCGTAGCAGTTGTTGGCTACCGCGCCCCGAGCTTTTCGATTGGCCAAGGTAACTTGTGGGCATTTGACGCGCTTTTGTCGGCAGGTTACCGCTACAGCTCCAGCATCTATCCGATACGTCACGACCACTACGGCATGCCGGACGCGCCGCGCCATGCGCACGAAGTGCGTCCTGGGCTGCTGGAGGTCCCCATCACGACGGTCCGATTGTTCGATCGCAATCTGCCTTCCAGCGGGGGCGGATACTTTCGCCTGTTCCCATATGCTTTGTCGCGCTGGATGCTCAATCGGGTCAACATCGCTGATCAACAGTCGGGCATTTTCTACTTCCACCCGTGGGAGATCGATGTCGATCAGCCCCGCGTTGACGGAATAAGCAGCAAGACACGGTTTCGGCACTATGTGAATATCGGGCGGATGGAGCGTCGGCTGGCGCAATTGTTAAAGGACTTTCGCTGGGATCGAATGGACAACATCTTCCTTGCGGCTCCAGGTTCTGTTGCGTTGAAAGACGCAACTTTGGCACTTGCGTGAGTTGATGTGCTGACCGTTGAGCGTCTGCTGCCCGACGATGTTGCCAATGTGCAGCGCTGGGATGCGTTCGTCATGGCGTGCCCCAAGGCCACGTTTTTTCACAAGGCTGCATGGCAATCGGTCATCGGCAGTGTTTTTCGCCACGACACCTATTTCCTGTATGCGCAAGGCGATGGCGTGATCCAAGGTGTATTGCCGCTGGCGCATGTCAATAGCCGCCTGTTTGGCAACGCACTGGTCGGCCTGCCGTTTGCGGTGTACGGTGGCGCGGCAGCGATTTCGGATGTGGCGGTTCAAGCGTTAGAGCAAGAAGCCCAGGCCATCGCCAAACGCCTGAAAGTGGAACATCTGGAGCTACGCAATATCGACCGGCGTCATGAT
>JBKJRR010000247.1:0-10371 GCA_046594635.1 Burkholderiaceae bacterium | reverse complement strand
GGTTATCTCCGGTGCCATCACCAGCAGCGACACCGCGGGCTGGCGCAGCAGGTTGCCGGTATGGGCCGCCAGGCTGCTGACATGGATCACCAGACTGGGTGCCGAGAACTCGATGGCGTAGGGCACCATCGACACCATGGCCGTACCGTCGGCATTGACGCTACCCAATGCCGCAGTGCGTCGGCTATGCAGCAAGTGGCGCAGTTCGCGCTGCTGGCGAGGTTGATGGGACAGGTCGGACATCGTGGTCGGGACGGCACGGGACTATGCCGCTCCGTGTGGCTCGAAGTGCCCGTGGTCACGCAGCTGGTTCATGGCGGCCAGCAATGCGGCCTCGATGCCAGGTTCAAACGCCGAGTGTCCCGCGTCTTCGATGATCTGCAGCTGCGCCTGTGGCCATGCCTGTTGCAGGCGGATGGCGGTCGCCGGCGGACAGATCACGTCGTAGCGGCCTTGCACGATCAGCGCCGGAATATCCTGCAACCGGCCGACCTCACGCAGCAGCTGGTCCGGCGCGAGGAAGCCCAGATGGTGGAAATAATGGGCCTCGAGCCGGGCAACTGCCAGGGCGTTGGCATCACTCGATGCGTCGTCTGGCTCCGATGGCTGAGGCCACAGGTGCACGCAGTTGCTCTCGTACCGGTTCCAGGCCCGGGCGGCGAGCAGTTGTTGTGTTGCGTCATCGCCAAACAGGCGCCGCATGTAGGCCGCCAGCAGATCGCTGCGTTCACACTGCGGCAGGAGCGAGACAAACTGCTGGTGGGCGAGCGGAAAAAAGCGGCCCATGCCGTGCAGGAACCAGTCGATCTCTTCGGGCGTGCACAGGAACACGCCGCGCAATACCAGCGCGCGGCAGCGTGACGGGTGGGCCTGGGCATAGGCCAGCGCCAGCGTCGAGCCCCAGGAGCCGCCAAACACGATCCAGCGGTCTATTCCGAGCCGCGTGCGCAGGGTTTCCATGTCGGCCACCAGCAACTGCGTGGTGTTGTCCCGGCATTCGGCCCGTGGCGTGGAACGACCAGCACCGCGCTGGTCGAACAGCACGATGCGATAGTGCGCCGGGTCGAAAAACTGCCGGTGCCGGGGCACGGTGCCAGAGCCCGGGCCGCCATGGACCAGTACCACCGGTACCCCGTGCGGGTTGCCCGATTCCTCCCAATACAGGCTGTGGACAGCGTCCACTTGCAGCATGTCGCTGTGGTACGGGTCAATCGGCGGATAGGGCTGGGGCGGGCGGGTGATGACCATGGCATTCATTGACGTGTGCTGACGCGGACAATACTGGGTACAGGAAACCGGATGCCCATTGTGACCCAGACCCTTCATTGCGCGACACTGCTGCTGCATGACGACGATCTGTTGCAAACCCCGGACCCGCTGATGGGGTCCCGTTATCATCGCCCCTCTTCGGGACATAAAACATGCGACTGATCATTCTCGGTGCCGGGCGAGTCGGCGAAAGTGTTGCCGAGAGCCTGGCCTCGGAGCAGAACGACATCACCGTGATCGATCCGGATCCGGACCTTGTGCGCGCACTCGAAGACCGGCTCGATCTGCGGGGTGTGGCGGGCGACGGTGTGCAGCCCTCGGTGCTGCGTCGCGCCGGTGCCCAGGACGCCGACCTTTTCATCGCCTGTGCATCGCTGGACGAGACCAATCTGGCAGCGTGCAAGGTGGCGCGCAGCGTGTTTGGCATACAGACCACGATTGCACGCCTGCGCTCACCCGAATTCGTGGAAGGCGATGCGTTGCTTGGCCCGGAGGGTTTCGGTGTCGATCATGTGATTTGCCCCGAGGAGTCGTTGATGCAGTACATCAACCTGCTCATCGCCTACCCTGAAGCGCTTCAGGTGCTTGTTTTCTCGGCTGGCCGAGCGCACCTGATTGCGGTGCGCGCTGCCTCCGGCAGCATCCTGGTGAACCACAGCATCGGTGAGTTCAAGGCCTTGTTCCCGCAAGCACCGATGCGGGTGGTGGCGATCTACCGCCAGGACCGCGAACTGCCGATCGATGCGTCCACCCAGGTTTTGCCCGGTGACGAAGTGTTCGTGCTCGCCGACAAGAACAAGATACGGCCCATCCTGCAGGCGATTCACAAGAACGACGAACCGGTGCGCAGCGTGATGATCGCTGGTGGCGGCAAGGTCGGCATGCGCCTGGCGCGCAGTCTGTCGGGTCAGTGCCAGGTCAAGATCATCGAGTCCAACCGCAAGCGCTGCGAACAACTCGCTGGTGAACTGCCGGGTGACATCATGGTGCTGCAGGGGGATTCCACCGATGAGGACCTGCTGATCGGGGAAAACGTCGGCAGCATGGATCTGTTCATCGCGCTGACCAGTGACGACGAGGACAACATCCTGTCGGCAATGCTGGCCAAGCGCCTGGGCGCACGGCGCGTCATCTCCCTGATCAACCGGCGCATCTACGCCGAGATGATGCAGGGCAGCGCGATTGACATCGCGCTGTCGCCAGCCCAGACGGTGATCGGCGAGTTGCTGGTGCATGTGCGACGCGGCGATGTGGCAGCGGTGCACAGCCTGCGCCGTGGCGCCGCCGAGGCCATCGAGGGCATTGCGCGGGGCGACAAGCGGACCTCGCGTCTGGTCGGTCACCGCATCGACGCCATCGAGCTGCCGCCGGGCGCACGCTTTGGAGCCATCGTGCGCGGCGTTGGCTCCGACTGCGAGGTGCTGATGCCGTACCACGACCTGGTGATTGTCGAAGGTGATCACGTCATCATCTACGTGCCCAGCAAGCGCCAGTTGCGTGCGGTCGAGAAAATGTTCCAGGTCAGTGCGACTTTTTTCTGATCCCTGATGTTTGGTCTGCTTCCCGTTCTCAATGTGCTGGCCACCATTTTGGTGGGCTACTCGCTGATGTTCCTGGTGCCGCTGGGCTTCGCGTTGGTGCTCGATCACTCGACGTTGCACGGCACCTGGGCCACGGCCATGGCGTTGACCCTCGGCGTAGGCCTATTGGTGATGGTGCTCACGCGCAGGCATCGACGCGAGCTGATGCCGCGCGACGGCTTCCTGCTGGTCAACCTGGTCTGGCTGGTGCTACCGGCGTTTTCCGCCATTCCGCTGCTGCTGGCCATTGAAACCCTGAGCGTCACGGATGCCTACTTCGAGTCCATGAGCGCGCTGACGGCCACTGGCGCCACGGTGTTGTCGGGGCTTGATGACCTGCCGGTCTCGGTCAACGTGTGGCGCTGTTTTCTGCAACTCATCGGTGGCCTGGGCATCATCCTGCTGGTCGTCGCCGTGTTGCCGCTGATGGGTGTGGGTGGGGTACAGCTGTACAAGACGGAAACGCCAGGGCCCATGAAGGACGCGCGCCTGACGCCGCGGATCGCCGAGACTGCGCGTGGCCTGTGGAGTGTGTATTTTGTGTTTTCGCTCGCTTGCATGCTGGCCTACCGATATGTCGGCATGTCGTGGCCCGATGCGTTCATGCATATGTGCACCACGATGGGCCTAGGCGGTTTTTCGTCGCATGATGCCAGCTTCGGCTATTGGAATTCACCCCAGATCGAATGGGTGGCCATCATCTTCATGGCATTGGCGGGGGTGAGTTTTGCGCGCTACTTCATCGTCTGGCGTGCGCGATCCTTCCGGACCCTGCTGCGCGACGCCGAGATCCGCTCCTACGCCCTGGTGTTGCTCGCGTCCATGGTCGGCCTGGCTGGCGTGTTGTTGTTCCATGGCACCTATGACAATGCGGCGAACGCCTTTCAGGCGTCCGCCTTTCATGTGGTCTCCCTGGCCACGACCACAGGGTATGCGTCGGTGGACTACGCCATGTGGCCGGTGTTTGCCCCGATCTGGCTGATGTTTCTGGGCACTTTCGTGTCCTGTGCCGGCTCCACCGGTGGTGGCATCAAGATGGTACGCATGGTGGTGCTGGTCAAGCAGGCACGGCGTGAGGTGGTGCGGGCCATCCACCCGCGCATCGTCAATCCGGTGACCATGGGGCGTGCCACGATCTCCAGCCAGGTCATCTCCAACGTCATGGCCTACATGCTGATCTACGGCGCCACGACATTGGGCCTGACCATGTTGATGCTGTTGTCGGGGCTGGACATCGTGACCGCCTTTTCGGCCGTCGTGGCCACCGTGAACAACATCGGCCCGGGCCTTGGCCGCGTGGGTCCGACAGGCAACTTCGGCACGCTGACCGACTTTCAGACCTGGGTCTGCACCGTCGGCATGTTGCTGGGCCGGCTGGAGCTGATTGCCGTGATGGTGTTGTTCGCGCCGGAGTTCTGGCGCAAGTGACCGACTGCGCTGCGTGCCGCGGCGTTTTGCTTGCTCAGTGGACCGGTCTGGCCTTGCCGGCGGGCAGGCGCAACACGCCGGTCGACAAGGCGGTTCCCAGCACGATCACGGCCCCGCAGGCGATCATCCACCCGGTCAGCTCCTCCCCCAGCAGAGTGACGCCGAAAAACACGGCAAACACCGGTATCAGAAAGGTCACGGTGATGGCGCGCGCCGGGCCGAGCTGTGCGATCAGCCGGAAATACAGGATGTAGGCCATGCCGGTACTCACGATGCCAAGCACGATCAGCGACAACCAGGGAACCATGCCCGGGTTTTGCTCCGGCCAGTACAGCCAGGTCGGAAATGCCAGCAAGAGCGTGGCACCGATCTGGCTGCCGGTCGCCGCCGCCAACGGGTGCACGCCGCTGAGATAGCGCTTGGTGAAGTTGGCGGAAATGCCGTAGCACAGCGTCGCGCCCAGGCAGGCCAATACCGCCCAGCCTGAACCGCCGGCTTTGAAGCTGGCCTTGCCGCTGGCGAGCAGCACCACACCGGCAAAGCCGATCAGCAGACCCAGCGTACGGGATCGGTCGGGACGGTCGTTCAGCCACCACCAGGCGATGACGGCGCCAAACAGCGGAGCAGTGGCGTTGAGGATGGCGGACAGGCCGGTGCTGATGGACAGCACGGCATACGAAAACAGCACGAACGGCACGCCGGAGCTCAGGATGCCGATAAACAGGATCTTGCCGGCGTTGCGGCGCAGCTGCGGCCAGTGGCCGCTGAACCACAGGATCGGTACCAACGTGACGGCTCCGATGGCCACGCGCCCACCCGCAGTTGCCATGACGCCGAATTCGGCGGCGCCCAGGCGCATGAGCAAAAAGGATGAGCCCCAGATCGCGGCCAGCGCGACGAACTCGGCAATCGTATGTGATTTCATAAGCAGATGATTGGCGGACCGCAGGGGGCCCGGCGCGATGGAGCTGACCTTGCGGTCGCAACAGCGATTCAGGGCCGCATTGTCCTTGTTTGCGCCGGCGCTGCTGTGTACACTGTCATGGCGTGTGCCGTCGACTCCAGTGCCAGCAATGCGGCCTTGCGCCCGAGTCCGCCGGCATAACCGGTGAGCGCGCCGTTGGCACCGAGTACGCGGTGGCAGGGCACGATGATGCTTATCGGATTGCGCCCGACCGCTGCGCCAACCGCGCGGACCGCAGACGGTCGACCGATCTGGCGGCTGATGGCGCCGTAACTCGCTGTGTCGCCATGCGCAATCGCGCCCAGGGCATTCCAGACCGACTGCTGGAATTCGCTGCCACGGCGCAGGTCCAGTGCCACAGTGAAGCCGGTGCGTTCTCCGTGCAGGTATTGCGCCAGTTCGGCGCAGGCCTGCACCAGCCAGGGATGACGATCGTCCCGGCGCCAGACCTGGATGTCGGGATGGTGCTTTTGCCGTGCAAACCACAGGCCGGCCAGACCCTGATCGGTCGCGGCCAGCGTGACGAGACCCAGATGGGTATCCATCTGCGTGGTGACGGTGGTGGGATCGAAAAACATGTCATTCTCCTGATGGGGACCGTACGGGGGTGGTTGGCAAACCATGCCAGGCGCGCAACACGGCGTAGCTGCGCCATGGCCGCCAGCTCTGCGACAACTGCTCGGCCGCGCGTGCCGGATGCGCCTGTTCCCGCAGACCCAGGGCCTTGTGCAGCGCCACGTCGCCGCTGGGGAAGGCGTCGGGCCAGCGCAGGGCGCGCATCGCTATGTAATGCGCGGTCCACTCGCCAATACCCGGCAGTTCCCTGAGCGCTGCCATCGTGGCGGGAATGTCGACGCCGGCGCTCAGGTTCAGCTGGCCATTTGCAACCGCCCGCGCCAGCGCCTGGATCGCGCCCTGGCGTTGGCGCACGACACCCAGTGCCCCCAGATTGTCAGCGCTGGCGCTGGCCAGCGCCTGGGCGGTGGGAAACAGACGACTGAGCTGTGCATGCGGCGTAGCGACGCTGTCGCCCCATTGCTGCACCAGGCGCTGTGCCAATGTGCGCGCCGCGGCCACCGTGATCTGCTGGCCCAGCACGGCGCGCACGGCCAGCTCGAAACCGTCGGGTGAGCCTGGAACCCGCAGGCCGTCACCATAGGGAAACTGCTTGTGCAGCACCGCGTTGATGGCGTGCGGGTCAGCGTCCAGGTCCAGGCAGTGGCGCACGCGGCGGATCACCTGCGGCAGCACCGGGCGCAGGCTGTCGCTGACCTGAAGTTGCACCTGGGGGTTGTGCGCGTCAAAACGTGCCAGAAACCAACCTAGATACTCCTGACCGCCCTGGCGCAGGCGCAGGGTCCGCGCCACATGGGCGAGACCGCCCTGCGTGGTGTTGTCGACCCACTCGACGCCATCGATCTGCCGGCGCTGGAAAAACCCGACCATGGCGGCCGTGTCATACGGCGGGCGGTAGGCCAGCCGAACCGCGACGCAGCCCACGGGCGGCGGCGAACCGGCGCGGCGCAGCGCCGTCGGGTTGAGTCGATAGTGGGTCACAAACGCAGCGTTGAAGCGGCGTACGCTGGAGAACCCGCTGGCCAATGCGACGTGCTGGATCGGCAGATCGGTATCGGCCAGCAATTGCTTGGCCGCCAGCAGCCGGTGGGTCTGCAGGTATTGCATCGGCGCGACGCCGAACTGCGCTTCAAATATGCGTCGCAGGTGGCGGTCGCTCACACCCAGCCGTTCGGCCAGCCGGCGCACCGAGACGTCTTCGCCCGCCCAGACATCGGGATCATCCAGCATGCGTGCCGCCTGGTGCGCCAGGATCGCCGAGGCATCCTGGATCGACCACCATGGCGTGCCCGGCGCCAACTCCGGCCGGCAGCGCAGGCAGGGCCGGAACCCAGCGCTCTCGGCCTTGGCCGCATGCGCGAAGAACAGGCAGTTTTCGCGGCGCGGCGTACGTACGGCGCAGACCGGCCGGCAGTAGATGCCGGTGGAGGTGACACCGGTGAAGAAGCGCCCGTCGAAGCGCGCGTCCCGGGCCTTGAGCGCGAGGTAGCAGGCATCGGCGTCAATCGAGGGCAGGGCGTTGGACATGGGGCCATCCTACGCCGGTCGACCGCTCCGACTAGCCGTTTTCGGACATGTGCCTGCGGTTGCACCATACGCGGTTGGCCGGGCCGGAATCCATCTGCCTCGGAACTGCAGCCTGCCGACAACAAGGGCGGCCCGACGATCTGCCGCAACCTCCGTGTCCTGCCCCATCGGCGCAGATGTCCCGCACAATGACCGGTGCCTGTGGGCTGATACGGCGGCTCGCACTCTACAATTTCCCGACAGCGACAGACCCATTTCACACTGGAGAACCACCCCATGCAGTTAGAAGCGTCCATTTTCAAGGCCTACGACATTCGCGGCGTGGTTCCCGCGACGGTTACCGATGCGGTTGCCGAGGGAATCGGCAAGGCTTTCGGCACGGTTGCGCGCAGCCAGGGCGAAACCGTGGTCGCGGTCGGGCGTGACGGTCGGCTCAGCGGACCGAGCCTGAGCTCGGCCCTGATACGCGGCCTGATGGCCACGGGCATCGAGGTCATCGACATCGGCATGGCGACGACGCCCATGTTGTACTTTGCCGCCAACACCGCCTGTTCCAGCGGCATCCAGGTGACCGGCAGCCACAATCCGCGCGACTACAACGGATTCAAGATGGTGATGGGCGGTCGCGCCATCTACGGCGATGACATCCAGACGCTGCGGCGCATGATTGAGCAGGAAACCTGGCAGTTGCGCGATGGCGGCACGGTGCGCAACCTCGATGTGCTGCAGGAGTATACGAAGCGTATCGTCTCCGACATTAAGCTGGCCCGGCCGCTCAAGGTCGTGGTGGACAGCGGAAACGGCGTGGCCGGGGCATCGGCGCCGGGCATTTTGCGCGCGATTGGCTGCGAGGTCATCGAACTGTTCAGCGAAGTGGACGGAAACTTCCCCAATCACCACCCTGATCCGAGTAAACCTGAGAACCTGCGCGACCTGATCGCGATGCTGGCCAGCAGCGACGCGGAACTCGGCTTGGCGTTCGACGGCGACGGCGACCGACTGGGAATCGTCACCAAGCAGGGTAACAACATCTATCCGGACCGCCAGATCATCCTTTTCGCGCGTGACGTTTTGTCGCGCGTGCCGGGCGGCACCATCATTTTCGACGTGAAGTGTTCACAGCAGGTGGCGCCGGCGATTGCGGCGGCAGGCGGCAAGCCGCTGATGTACAAGACAGGGCACTCGCTGATCAAGGCCCGCATGAAGGAACTTGATGCGCCGTTTGGTGGCGAGATGAGTGGCCACATTTTCTTCAAGGAGCGTTGGTACGGTTTCGATGACGGCACCTATGCAGCTTGCCGCTTGCTGGAAATTGTCAGCGCCGTGGCCGACGCCAACAAGATGCTCGACGCCTTGCCGACCAGCTTCTCCACGCCCGAGCTCAACGTCGCCTGTGCCGAAGGCGAGGCGCCCGAGGTAGTGGAAAAGGCGGTAACGCTGGCGGACTTCGGGCCCGATGCGGCCATCACCACAATCGATGGTCTGCGCGTTGACTGGGCAGATGGTTTCGGTCTAATGCGCGCCTCGAACACCACGCCAGTGCTGGTCCTGCGCTTCGAGGGCCAGACCCAGGCCGCGCTCGAACGGATACAGACCGCGATGCAGGCCTTGTTGCACAAGGTCAAGCCGGATGCGCACATCGGCGCCAGCGCGCATTGATGGCGGCGTGCTTTTTGACCCATGACGCAGCTTGAACCTGCTGTGTCGGACGATAGCCGTCCGCAGTCCGACATCACCCTGGTCATCCAGGCTCTGGCCGAGGGGCGCAACAAGCGCGTGCACAAATTCGTCGCGCGCATGCATCCGGCCAAGACGGCTGCGCTGCTGGAAATGCTCGATGCCGAGCAGCGGGCCGCATTGTGGCAGCAGGTCGATCCGACGCTGGAGGCGCGCATTCAGCCGCACCTGAACCTGTTGCTGAGCACCGAGCTGGCCGGCCAGGCTGGCGAGGACACGGCGGCCGAGCAGGCCGAACAGGCCGAGCAGCGACGCAACCCGCGTGGCGCCGAAGTCAACCATCTGGATGCGGTGCGCAAGGCGCTGCGTGCGGGGCGGCTCAAACGGGTCGCCAAAACCTTGCGGCGCATGCATCCGGCCAAGGTGGCGGGCCTGCTGGAGGCTATGCCGCCGGGGGAGCGCTCGGACGTCTGGAGCATGGTCGACACCGAGCGTGCCGGCAAGGTACTGACTTATCTGCACGACGAGATCCGCAATGCACTGGCCGGCGAACTCGATCTGGAAGACCTGGTCGCATCGGCGCAGCACCTGGAGCTCGACGACCTGGTCGATCTGATCCAGAGCTTGCCGGAAGAACTCGGCTCGCGCCTGATGCAGGCTACCAGCGGCGCGCGGCGCGAGCAGCTCGAGTCGATGTTGTCGTATCCGGAGGACTCGGCCGGCGGTCTGATGAATGCCGATGCGATCGAGGTGCGTGCCGATGTCAAGATCGGTACCGTCTTGCGCTACCTGCGCCTGCGCGAGTCCTTGCCGCCGCAGACCGACATGTTGATGGTGGTCGATCGCCAGGGCAACTACCAGGGAATACTTCGTCTGGGTGCGCTGGTGACCGCAGAGCCGATGCGCCGGGTGACCGATGTGATGCAGACCGACATCATCGGCATCCCGGTTGACACCGACAGCGCAGAGGTGGCGCGCTTGTTCCAGGACCTGGACTTGTTGTCGGCGCCCGTGGTCGATGGCAACAATCGACTGCTCGGTCGCATCACGGTTGATGACGTGGTCGACCTGATCCGCGAGAACTCCGATCGCACGATGATGCAGATGGCCGGTCTGGACGACGAAGCCGACATGTTCGCGCCGGTGCTGGTGAGTTCGCGCCGTCGTGCGGTCTGGCTGGGCATCAACCTGGTGACGGCCTTCCTGGCGGCCTGGGTCATCGGCCGCTTCGAGGCTACCCTCGAACAGATGGTGGCGCTGGCGGTGCTGATGCCGATCGTGGCCAGCATGGGCGGCATCGCCGGCAGTCAGACGCTGACCCTGGTCATCCGCGGCCTGGCCCTGGGCCAG
>JBKJRR010000064.1:0-4375 GCA_046594635.1 Burkholderiaceae bacterium | reverse complement strand
GTGGCGCTGCGGTACGCCGGCGATCTGCATGTGGCCGACCCGGCCGGTGGGCAGGTACTGGCGCAGCATTGTGGTCAGGTCGCCTTCGACGATCTGGCAGTGGTAGATGTCCATCTGTACCTTGAGGTTGTCGCTGCCGACCTCCTGCACGATGGCGTGGGCCTGATCCTGGCGATACAGAAAATAACCCGGGTTGTCGCGTGCATTGATCGGTTCGATCAATACCTGGACGCCGACCGTTGCCGCTCTTGTCGCGGCCCAAAGCAGGTTGTCGACATAAGTGGCATGCATGGCCTGCGGCGACGGGCCCTGGGCCATCAGCCCTGCCATCAGATGAATACGTGGACACTGCAGCGCCGCCGCGTATTCGAGCGCCAGTTCCACCGAGTCACGGAAGTCGGCCTCGCGTCCGGGCAGGGCCGCCGTGCCGCGTGCGCCGGGGTCTGGTGTGGCGCCAGGCGCCGCCTGTGCAACGGTGCCAGTGGGCCCGTTGAAGAGCACCATCTTCAGGCCAAGGTCGCGCAATCGTGCCGCAAGTTGGGCGGGTGTCGCCTCATACGGAAACATGCATTCGACCGCCAAAAACCCGTCTCGCGCGGCGGCTTCGAAGCGTGCCATGAACGGCAGGTCGGTATATAACCAGGACAGATTGGCGGCGAATTGGGGCATGGCGCCATGGTAGCCGAGCGTTTGCTTGCCTGTCCGCCCGGTACCCTGGGTGTGTTCGGGTTGGCTCCCGTTGGGCTGGGACTGGCGTAGGGACCATGACGCAATCGCGACGGGGTTGGCCAGGTTTTTGTCCCGTTCGACACCGTGGCGATGCCACCACGATCATGCGAGGCCAGCGAAATCAGACAGCCCAGGGCCGGCGACAGGCGCCGGATTCGTCATAATGAAATCGCTTGGCGGGTTACCGGGTGACATGCAAAGCCATCTGGCGGTTGCGCGACAGGCGTGCCGGTGATTGATCAGACTGCGTTTAAGGGGAGTTGCGTGCCACCTTCGAACGAGATAGCGACGATTCTTGTTGTTGACGACACCCCGGCGAACCTGTCGCTGATGGTTGAAATCCTCAAGCCGGATTATCGAACCCGCATTGCGATCAACGGCGAAAAAGCCCTTGAACTGGTGTTTGGTGGCGATCCCCCCGACCTGATCCTGCTGGACATCATGATGCCCGGACTCAATGGCTATGACGTCTGCCGCCGCATCAAGGAGCGGCCGCAAACCCAGGATATACCGATCATCTTTGTCAGCGCCATGGGCGAGGTCGAGGATGAGACACGCGGCCTGGACCTGGGCGGCGTCGACTATGTGACCAAGCCGATCAGCCCGGCCATTGTCAAGGCCCGCATTCGCACGCATCTGGCGGTATCGCGTCAGGCGCGCGAGCTTGTGGAGCTCAACCAGACGCTCGAGCGCCGGGTTGCGCAAGGTGTGCAGGAGCTCGAGCGCATGGGGCGGCTCAAACGCTTCTTCTCGCCGTCGGTGGTGGAGATGCTGTTGTCGGGCGCATCCGACGATCCGCTGCGCAGCCACCGACGCGAGGTGGCCGCGGTGTTCGTGGATCTGCGCGGATTCACGGCGTTCACCGAGACCTCGGATCCCGAAGATGTGATGCTGGCGTTGAATCAGTATCACAGTGCCATGGGTGAGCTGGTGATGGCGTTCAGCGGCACACTGGAGCACTTTGCGGGCGACGGCATGATGATCTACTTCAACGATCCGGTCGAGATCGAGAACCCGGCAGCCGTCGCGGTGGAAATGGCGATTGGCATGCAGCGGCGTTTTGCGTTGCTAGCGCGCGACTGGAAAAAGCGCGGCTACGCATTGTCCATGGGTATCGGCGTGGCGCAGGGTTTTGCCACCATCGGCGCGATCGGCTTTGAGGGACGACGCGACTACGGCGTGATCGGCAACGTCACCAACATGGCGGCGCGTCTGTGTGGCGAAGCGACGGGTGGCCAGATCCTGATATCACAGCGGGTGCAGGGTTTTGTGTCCGACAAGGTGCAGACCGAATGGGTGGGCGACATGTCGCTCAAGGGGTTTCACCGGCCGGTGCCTGCGTTTGCAGTGCTGGGGCCGGTGGATGTGACCAGCCCCACCGTCTCCTGAGCCAGGAACCCACACCATGCGATTGCGCAGGGCCTCGATCTGGTTCTTTGGCGTAGTGCTGTTCGTGCTGGGTGCCAACGCGATGTTTCTGGTGCTGATCAAGCAGTCCTACGACACTGTGGTATCGGCTCAGGAGCATCGCCAGTCGGCGTTGGCACTGGCCAGTGAACTGCAGCAGGAGACAGAGCAGCTGGCCCGCCTGGTGCGTGCCTACACCACAACAGGTGAGTCGCGTTATCTGCTCTATTACTACGACATCCTGGCGGTGCGCCAGGGCGAGAAGGCGCCGCCGGTGCAGGTCGATTCAACGTCTTACTGGGACGACGTGATCGCCGGGCGTATCCGCCATGCGTTGCCGGCCGACGGTAAGCGACGCTCGGTGGCAGACCTGATGAAGTCACAAGGGTTCAGCGACATCGAGTTGCAGGCGCTCGAAGGTGTTTTTGCTGCGACTGCCGCAATGAACGAAGTCGAGCAAAAAGCTTTTGCGGCCACCCAGGGCCTGTACAACCCGGACAAGCAGGAGTTCGTCTCTGACGGGCCGGCGCGGCTGGACTATGCTTCCGCTCTGGTCCACAGCGACGGGTACAACGCACTTAAGGCGGACCTTTCGCATGCGGTGGGCGCCCTGGTGCGCATGACCGATCAGCGCACGCGGGACGAGGTGACTGCATCGGGACTGGCACTGGAGCGCTGGATCCTGCTGTCTCTGATCAGCATGGGCGCGACCATCATCTTGGCCGTGCTGGCATTGCGCAAGATTCGCCGGCAGGTGCTGATGCCGATTCACCGCCTCGGTGTCAATGCCGACCGTCTGGCCGTGGGTGATTACGCCACCCGCACTGGCAAGCTGCAGGGATTCGAGGAGCTGACCGCACTGGGGCGAACAGTCGACGCCATGGCGCAGTCGATCGAGGACGACATCGGCCATCGGGGTGTCGTGCAACAGGAGTTGGAAGTGGCGCGCCGGCAGGCGGAAGACGCGACACACGCGAAATCGATGTTCCTGGCCAATATGAGCCACGAGATTCGCACACCGATGAACGCCATTCTGGGCATGGCCTACCTGGCGTTACGCACCGAGCTCAACCCGCGCCAGCATGACTACGTCAGCAAGATCCACGATGCGGCACGTTCGCTGTTGGGCATCATCAACGACATCCTGGATTTTTCCAAGGTCGAGGCTGGCAAGCTGGAGCTTGAGGAAGGGCGATTTCGCATTGAGGACGTGGCGGGGCAGTCCTTGTCCTTGCTGCGTCAGCGTGCGCATGAGAAAGATATCGAGCTGCTGTTCGACGTGACCGAATCACGCTTGCTCGGTGAAAGCGGCGCACTCATGGGCGACGCGATGCGGCTGGGGCAGGTGCTGACCAACCTGCTGTCCAACGCCGTGAAGTTCACGCACCACGGGTACGTGAAACTGATGATTCAGGTGAACGATGCCAACGCGCAGGGTGTGACGCTGCAGTTCACCGTGCGCGACACCGGCATCGGCATGACGCACGAGCAGATGGCGCGGTTGTTCCAGGAGTTCACGCAGGCCGATGGGTCAACCACACGCCGCTACGGCGGCACCGGGCTCGGACTGACGATCTCCAAACGCATCGTGGAGTTGATGGGCGGAAAAGTGTGGGTCGACAGTGTTCCGGAGCAGGGTTCGAGTTTTCACTTCACGGCGCATTTTCCGTTGACCAATCCGCCCGCGCCGCCTGCCATTCCGTTGCCCAGTGCAGATGCGATGCGGGTACTGGTGGTGGACGATCAGCCGGACGCCTGCCTGGCACTGGAAGATCTGCTGGGCGTGTTGGGAGTCGGCACGGTCATGCCCGGTGGCATCGATCGTGCGGATGATGGTGACACTGCGTTGGTGATGGTGGAGCAGGCCGAACACGCGCAACGCCCTTACGATCTTCTGCTGATTGACTGGGTCATGCCGCGACTGGACGGCGCCGGGGTGTTGACCGCTCTCAAGGCGCGCCATGATCGCAAGGGACCGCTGCCAGTGGTGGTGTCTGCTTACGACTCCGACCTGCTGCACGACACCGCCAGTGCCTTGGGGGTGCAGCATTTTCTACCCAAGCCGGTGTTACCGGAATCACTGCGCGATCTGATCAAGTGGCTGGCGGGTGGCGACACAAATCGCGTGGCAAGTCCGGCGCCCGTGGGGCAGGTTGTGAGCTTGCGCGGTTTGCGCGTGATGCTGGTGGAAGACAACCCCATCAACCAGCAACTGGCGGTGGAGTTGATGCAGGCGCAA
>JBKJRR010000500.1:0-4319 GCA_046594635.1 Burkholderiaceae bacterium | reverse complement strand
CCGTCACGCTGCAAGAAATCTCCGAGCAGCAGGAAGCACCGGTGCTGATCGCCGGATTCGGGCGTTATGGCCAGATCGTCACGCGCATGATGCTGGCCGAGGGTTTTGCCTGCACCGTGCTCGATCATGATTCCGATATGGTCGAAGTGGCCCGAAACTTCGGCAACCAGGTGTTTTACGGCGATGCCACGCGGCTGGACCTGTTGCGCACTGCCGGCGCCGCGCAGGCCCGTGTGCTCGTGGTCGCAGTCGACGACGTCGGGCAATCGCTCAAGATCGTCGACCTGGCCCACGCCCACTTCCCGAACCTGCAGATCGTCGCCCGCGCGCGTGACGTCACACACTGGAACCAGCTGCGCGACCGCAACGTGATGCTGGTACAACGCGAGTTGTTCGAATCGAGCATGCGCAGCGCCCGCAGCGTGCTCGAGTTGCTGGGGCACAGTCCGCAGGACGCAGACACCAGCGCCCGGCGGTTCCGCAAGCACAACCTCGAACTGTTCGAGAAAATGCATCCCCACTACCAGGACCGGGCGAAGTTGATCGCAGTGGTCAAGGAAGGACGTCAGCAGCTCGAGGAGCAGATGGCGCAGGAACGGCTGGAACGGGCGCAGCGCAAGGCGGCGCAGACCGCTCAAGAGCCCATTGGGTGACCGGCCTGACGCCAAGGACACAACATCCGGGCGTCATTGCGATGTCGACAACGCTGCCACAGAACGTCAGGACAAACCGTCCCACAGCAGTTTGACCCCGGTCAGGAACATGCCCAGGTACAAAAGCCTGTAGAACATGTTCGGGTCGATGCGCCGCGCCAGCCGCAGTCCGATCCACACGCCAATCGGTGCGAGCGGCATCAGCACCAGCGAAGTCGCCAGATTACGCAGATCGAGCAAGCCCAGCCAGCCGTAGGGAATCCACTTGGACAGATTGATGAAAAAGAAGAAGAACGCCATGGTCGCGGCAAACTGCACCGGCGGCAGGCGCAACGGAATCACATAGGCGCTGATCGGCGGGCCTCCGGCATGAGAGACAAAACTGGTGAATCCGGAGGTCACGGTCAGCAGCGCGCCAAGCCAGCGCGGCGGCGGCGCGGCGTCCGCCCGGGGCGGAAAAACCAATCGTTGTGCCAGGAACAGCAGCGTGAAGCCACCAACGATGGCGGCCACGACATGGGAGTCAAGCACGCGGAACAACGCGGCGCCAACGACCGTCCCCAGCAGCCCCCACGGCAACAGGAAACGCAGCAGCTTCAGATCGAAGTTCTTGCGAAATGCGGCCATACCCAGCACATCCATCAGCAGCAGCACCGGCATCAGGATCGCCGCCGCCTGCGGCACCGTCACCGCAAGCGCCATGATCGGTACCGCCAGCGACCCGAAGCCGGCACCAAAGCCACTCTTGCTCACGCCCAGCAGCAGCACCGCCGGAATGCTCACCAGGTAGAACAACGGGTCCTGGACGATGGGAAGGTTCAACACGCGACAATCCCGCCATGCAAAGTGTCCAAACCTGGGGCGAAACCGTGCGCTTGCTGGTCGAGCTCGGCGCCACCGCCGCGTTCGCGCTGTCCGGCGTGCTCGAAGCCGCACGCAAACGGCTCGATGCCGTCGGCGTGTGCGTGGTGGGTTTCCTGGCCGCATTTGGTGGCGGCACCTTGCGCGATCTGCTGTTGGACCAAAGGCCGTTTTTCTGGGTTCGGCATGTCGAAGTCTTGTGGGCGGTGATGGGATTGTGCGTGCTGGCGATGCTGTTTTTGCGCCAACGCCATTTCCAGCTCACCGAGCGCGCGATCCAGTGGCCCGATGCGATAGGCCTGGGCCTGTTCGCCGCCACTGGCGTGCACCAGGCGTTGTTGCTGGAGATGCCGGCGGTGGTGGCCGTATTGATGGGACTGATCACCGGCGTGTTTGGCGGCGTGTTGCGCGACATGGTGTGCAACGAGATCCCTGCCGCCTTTGCCGATCATCGTCCGTACGCCCTTTGCGCGTTTGTCGGCGGCTGGGTCTATGTCGGCCTGTGGCAGGCGCAGGCCCCGGGTTATCTGGCCCTGCTCGCCTGTGTTGGCATCACCGCGGGCCTGCGTGCGCTGGCGCTTTGGCGCAATTGGCAATTGCCGCCCTGGCGGGTTTGACCGAACCATCCGGACCGGCGCCACCTGCCGGCCGCCCGCGATAATGCCACCGCCATGCTGATACAACCGTCCCAAGCCGATGTCCGCCGCTTCTTCTGCGGGGTCTTTGCCAAGGCCCGCTCAGGCCAGCCCCTAGACGCAATCGAGACACTTTCCAGCGGCTGGATCGACGAACATCCCCAATACCATGCCGAACTGGCCGACGTCGACGCAGCCCTGCGCGCAATGGGCCAGCCGTCCGAGGCAGGTACCAGTCCTTTTCTGCACCTGTCAATGCACCTGTCGATCAGCGAACAATGCTCGATCGACCAGCCGCGCGGCATCCGTCAGGCGGTCGAACTGCTGACACACCGACGCAATTCGCTGCATGAGGCCCATCATGCGGCGATGGAATGTCTGGGGACCATGATCTGGGAAAGCCAGCGGGCAGGACGCCCGCCGGACGGCGATGTCTACATTGCCTGCGTGCAGCGGCACGCCACACGCAACTGACACCACTCGCTGGCGCTGCGCCAGATCCACCGCACCGGCAGGCCGTGAGCCCGGTGATTACTTGAACTTGGACTGCGGAACTGTCTGCAGGTCGCCCGGCAATTTGCTCAGATAGTTCGCCATTACCTTGAGTTCGTTATTCGAGAATTGCTTGGCGATGCCCGCCATGATGCCGTTGGAACGACCCCAGGTCGCCTGACCCTCAACCTTGTAAGACTTCAGGGTCACGAAAAGGTAGTCGGCATGTTGACCGGCCACCTTGGGATAGGACGGGTCGATCGGCTTGTTGAAGTTATCGCCGTGGCAGGCAACACATCCACCCTTGGCCACCAACTCGGCGGCCTTGGCGCTTGCCGCGGGTGCTGCCGCAGCAGCAGGCGCTGCATGGGCACTGGCTTCGTAATAAGCCGACACATCGGCGATATCCTGTTCGCTCATGCTCCCGGCAATGCCGCGCATCGTCGGATGTTTGCGTTCACCCTTCTGGTACGCCAGCAAGGATGCAGCGATGTACTTGGCGCCCTGGCCGGCAATTTTCGGCACCTTGTAGACTTCAGGAAAACTGGCCTGGTAGCCTGCAATGCCGTGGCAACCGATACACATGGCAATCTTGCCTGCACCGGCGGCAGCGTCCCCCTTGACCTCCTGGGCACTTGCGGAGAGCGCCGTCACAGACGCGACAAACACCACAACCAGGGACGACAACAACTTGTTCATTTTGCGCAGACAATCAAAGGTGGGCCGGGGAATCTCAGACCCGCAGATTATATCGGCCCTGTTTTCGCCCTCATCGATCACCGTTCACAGCCTCGCGCAGGCGCCCTCGCACCATGAAATTCCAAGGTACCAAGAACTACGTCGCCACCCAGGACCTGATGTTGTCCGTCAATGCGGCGGTCACGCTCAAGCGGCCGCTGCTGGTCAAAGGAGAACCCGGCACCGGCAAGACCATGCTGGCCGAAGAGGTCTCCACTGCGCTGGGTTTGCCGCTACTGCAATGGCACATCAAGTCGACCACCAAGGCCCAGCAGGGCCTGTACGAATACGACGCGGTCAGTCGCCTGCGCGACTCCCAACTGGGCGACGAGAAGGTCAAGGACATCCACAACTACATCGTTCGTGGCGTGTTGTGGCAGGCTTTCACCGCCGCGCATCAGGTCGCGCTGCTGATTGACGAGATCGACAAGGCCGACATCGAGTTCCCGAACGACTTGCTGCGCGAGATCGACCGCATGGAGTTTTACTGCTACGAGACACGCGAACTGATCAAGGCCAAACACCGGCCGCTGGTGTTCATCACCTCGAACAACGAGAAAGAGTTGCCCGACGCGTTCCTGCGCCGTTGCTTCTTCCACTACATCAAGTTCCCCGATCGGACCACGATGCAGGCGATCATCGACGTCCACTTTCCCGATATCCAGAAGATCCTCGTCAGCAAGGCGATGGATATTTTTTACGAGGTCCGCGAGGTTCCCGGGCTCAAGAAGAAGCCGAGCACCAGCGAACTGCTCGACTGGCTGAAGCTGCTGATGAACGAGGACATGCCGCTCGACGTCCTCCAGAACCGTGATCCCAGCAAGGCGATCCCGCCGCTCCACGGCGCGCTGCTCAAGAACGAGCAGGACGTGATGCTGTTCGAACGGCTGGCGTTCATGGCGCGGCGGCAGGGGTGATGCGTTGTCGGCTCCGGTAAAAG
>JBKJRR010000448.1:0-4745 GCA_046594635.1 Burkholderiaceae bacterium | reverse complement strand
AACGACGCAGTATCCAGTCGATTTCCTGGAAGTCACCGGAGTGGTATGCCCGCGGCCCCCGATTGAGGTCGCCACTGCAGCCACGAAAATGGGCGACCGCAAAGGCGGCCCCGCGGTTCGAGGCGAAGTCCGCAAAGGACTGGGCGTAGTGACTGCCTGAGGACCCTTCGAGCCCATGGAACATCACGATCAGCGGCAATATCGCTTGCGTCTTCACCGCGCCTGGCGCCGGCGGATTGCCGTCGAGCCAGTCGACGTCGATGAAATCCGCGTCCGGCGTGTCCCAGCGTTCGCGCCGATACCGCGGCAGGCCACCTTGCGTGCGACGCGCAAAGAGTGCCGGCCAGATGGTCTGCAGGTTGCCACCCGGAAGCCAGATCGGCGCCTCATAGTTCATGTGGACGTCTGCCTGGCGCAGCCGCACCTATGCCGTGACACCATCAATGCAGGACCTGCGGAACCTCGTGGATTTCCTGCACCTCGCTCTGGTTGCCGGGGCTGGCATGGTGCGCCACCATACGCCAGCCGTGCGCCGTCTGGTGATAGACGTTGGTCGCCAGCACATAGGCCTGCGATGGACCGGAAGGTGTCATGACGTCGACACGTTCAAGCACGTTGTGCACCGCGCTGGACAGGCCCTGAACCTTGCGCACGCTCTCAGGCCTGGCCTGGATACTGCCATTGCCGAAGATGGCATCAAAGGTCGACCGGATGGCCGCAAGTCCGACGATGCGTGGCCCGCCCGGATGGACACAGACGACATCCTCGTCGTCCGACCAGCAAGCCATCAGCAGCTCGATGTCGGCCGCCTGCAAGGCTTCGTAGAAGGCAGCCTCTGTCTCTTCAGCGCTGGCGCCCAAGAAGTCGGCTGCTATCCTGGCTTTCGGCATGGTGCGGTAGGTCGGTGTGGAACAGACCCGATTGTGCCGGCCTTCCATAGACCCGGTGGGCAAGCGGCCTTGAAATCAGCACAAGGCAGACCCAGCTATGCTAGGGTCGGCATTTGTGCAAGACATATTCCCTCACGAGGTTCCCATGAAACGCTGGTTCTCACTTCTTATCACTGTGCTGGCGTTGAGCGGCTGCGGCTACAACGATTTTCAACGGCTGGACGAGCAGTCCAAGGCGGCCTGGAGCGAGGTGCTCAACCAGTACCAGCGGCGTGCCGATCTGGTGCCCAATATCGTGGCCACGGTCAAGGGTGAGGCCAATTTCGAGCAGGAAACCCTGACCAAGGTCGTGGAGGCGCGCGCCAAGGCGACTTCGATCCAGGTGACGCCGGAGACGCTCAACGATCCCGTTGCAATGCAGAAATTCCAGGCGGCTCAGGGCGAACTCGGAAGTGCACTGAGCCGGCTCATGGTTGTGGTCGAGCAATACCCCAATCTCAAGGCCAACCAGGGGTTCTCCGACCTGCGGGTACAGCTCGAAGGCACCGAAAACCGCATCACCGTGGCGCGCAACCGCTACATCCAGGCGATCCAGGAATACAACGTGCTCGCGCGCAGTTTTCCAAGCAACCTGACCGCGATGGTGTTCAGTTACAAGCCCAAGGCCGGCTTCACTGTGGCCAACGAGGCGCAAATTTCGGCGCCTCCGGTGGTGGACTTCAACAAGAAGTAAGTCTTTGTGCTGATCCTGGTACGCAATCTGCTGGCCGGCCGTTGCCTCGCCGACAACCCGCAAACCTGGCTCCGTTGTTGCCGGTTGGTGGCGATGGGGTTCTTGCTGGCATTGATGGGACTGACCGCTTCCGCGCAAGGTGTTTTACCAGTGCCCGCGCTCAGCGGCCGGGTGATTGACCAGACCGGTACGCTCGACGCCAGCCAGATCGTCGCGTTGGACGGCAAGCTGGCGGCGCTGGAGACGAAAAAGGGTTCGCAAGTGGTGGTGCTGTTGGTGCCCACTACGGCACCGGAAGACATCGCCAGTTATGCCAACCGGGTCGCCAACGAATGGAAGATCGGCAGACGCGAAGTGGGTGACGGCGTGCTGCTGATCGTGGCCAAAAATGATCGCACGCTGCGTATCGAAGTGGCCAAGACGCTTGAGGGTGCAATTCCCGATCTTGCGGCCAAACGCATCATCGATGGCGCCATCACCCCGGGTTTCAAACAAGGCGATTTTGCCGGTGGCCTGCAGGCCGGTGTAGATCAGATTGCCGCGTTGGTGTCCGGCGAGGCTCTGCCGGAGCCATCCAACGTAAACGACCAGGCTGAGCGCGATCACGGTTTGAATATGGGTTCTGGCAGTTGGGGTGATCTGCTGGTTTTCGTTGTGTTTGCGTTGCCGATCGGCGCCGGCCTATTGCGCAGCTTCATGGGGCGCAAGGTAGGCGCGCTGGCCACCGGCGGCATCACCGGCGTACTGGCATTCCTGTTCAGTACCAGTGTGCTGATCGCCGGGATTGCTGCGGTTGTGGCGCTGATCTATGCCTTGTTCGCCGGCACGGGGCTGGCTCGCCGTGGCTCCGGGCCCGGCAGCGGGGCGGGTGGCTGGGGCTCAGGCGGCGGCGGCAATGGCTGGGGCGGCGGCAGCGGCGGCGGGGGATTCAGCTCCGGCGGTGGTGGCAGTTTCGGCGGTGGCGGCGCGTCGGGCCGCTGGTAGAAAGATCCATACCATGTGGCAATCCCTGCGTACGGCACTACGGCACCGCTGGCTCGACGAGTCTGACACCCGGCGCACCATCGATAGCGGCATGCTGGAACGCCTGCGCTCGCGCGTTGCCGCCAGCGAGACGCGTCATACCGGCGAGATCCGGATCTACGTCGAGGCCGGATTGCCCATGTCCTATCTGTCGCGTCATCTGCGCCAGCGCACGCCGATGTCGGCGCTGGTGCGCGAACGGGCGACCGAGATGTTCGGCTCCTTGCGTGTCTGGGACACCCATCACAACAATGGTGTGCTCATCTATCTGCTGCTGGCCGAGCGGGAAATCGAGCTGGTCGCTGACCGTGGCCTCAATGCCATCGTGTCGGATCAGGAGTGGCGGGCCATGGTCGGGCGCATGGGTGAGTCTTTCGCGCGTGGCCACTTTGAGGATGGATTGACACAGGCGTTGGCGGAGGTGTCGGCGCCCATGGTGGCAAATTTTCCGGCCGACGCGAAGGCCAACCCGAACGATTTACCCGATACGCCGGAGCTGGGCTGACAAGCCAAACGCACGCGGCCGGATCCGCTATCGGCCCGCTTTCAAGACTCACCGAAACGGATGGCGCAGAGGTGATCTTGTAGTCAGCAACAAAAAGGCCCCTGCGACAAGCCAGGGGCCTTCAAAGCGGACCCAGGCGGATACACCGGGGCGCAGAGACGCCAGGATCAGCGCTTCTGGCGATATTTGCGCAATGCGGCGATCTGCGCTGCCATGACCGCGAGTTCAGATGTGGCCTTCGCAATATCGATGTCGTTCTTGGCGTTCTTGAGGGCTTCCTCGGCGGCCAGTTTGGCGGCGTTGGCTTTCTCGTCATCCAGATCCTTGCCGCGCACGGCGGTGTCGGACAACACAGTCACGCCATCGGGCTGCACTTCGAGAATGCCACCGGCGACGAACACGAATTCCTCGGTGTCATCGGCCATCACAATTCGCACCGATCCGGCCTTGATCCGGCTGATCAGCGGCGTGTGGCGCGGCAGAATGCCAAGTTCGCCGACTTCGCCGGGCAGCGCTACAAACTTGGCTTCGCCCGAGAAAATCGATTCCTCGGCGCTCACCACGTCGACGCGCATCGTTGTTGCCATGGGGTATCCTTTTTCGTTCAATCAGGAAGAACTGGCCGTCAAGCCATCTTCTTGGCTTTCTCGAAGGCTTCGTCAATCGTGCCGACCATGTAGAAGGCCTGCTCTGGCAGGTGGTCACACTCGCCGTTCACGATCATCTTGAAGCCGCGGATGGTTTCAGCCAGCGAGACGTACTTGCCGGGCGAGCCCGTGAACACCTCGGCCACGAAGAACGGCTGGCTCAGGAAACGCTGGATCTTGCGCGCGCGGGCCACGGCCAGCTTGTCGTCAGGGGCCAGCTCGTCCATGCCCAGAATCGCGATGATGTCCCGCAGTTCCTTGTAGCGCTGCAACGTGCCCTGCACCGCACGGGCGGTGTTGTAGTGATCTTCACCGACAACCAGCGGCGACAGCTGGCGGCTGGTGGAGTCCAGCGGGTCAACGGCCGGATAGATACCCAGTGCGGCGATGTCACGCGAGAGCACCACGGTGGAATCCAGGTGGGCAAAAGTCGTGGCAGGCGATGGATCGGTCAAGTCATCGGCAGGAACGTAAACGGCCTGGATGGATGTGATGGAACCGACCTTGGTGGAGGTGATGCGCTCCTGCAGGCGGCCCATTTCCTCGGCCAGCGTCGGCTGGTAACCCACGGCGGAAGGCATGCGGCCCAACAGCGCGGACACTTCGGTGCCGGCCAGGGTGTAGCGGTAGATGTTGTCCACAAAGAACAGCACGTCACGGCCTTCGTCACGGAAAGACTCGGCAATCGTCAGGCCGGTCAGCGCCACGCGCAGACGGTTGCCCGGCGGCTCGTTCATCTGGCCATAGACCATGGCGACTTTGGAGTCTTCAAGCTTCTCCAGGTTCACGACGCCGGAGTCGGCCATCTCGTGGTAGAAGTCGTTGCCTTCGCGGGTACGCTCGCCCACGCCGGCAAACACGGACAAGCCCGAGTGCGCCTTGGCAATGTTGTTGATGAGTTCCATCATGTTGACGGTCTTGCCGACGCCGGCGCCGCCGAACAGGCC
>JBKJRR010000432.1:0-4603 GCA_046594635.1 Burkholderiaceae bacterium | reverse complement strand
GTTACGCCGGCTCAGATCGCACAGCAGTCGATCGACGCCGCGCGTGACGGCGCGGCCATCGTGCACATCCACGTGCGCGACCCCGTCACAGGGGCCGCCGTGGGTCATATGCACCTGTACCGCGAGGTGGTTGAGCACATCAAGGCCAGCGGCGTCGACGTCATCGTCAACCTGACCAGCGGCTATGGCGGACGCTACGTGCCCAGCGCCGCGAACGTGCGCGTCGCCGATGACGCGCACTCGACACTGCTGATGCCCGAGGCCCGGGTGGCGCACATACTCTCCCTGCGACCCGGCCTGTGCAGCCTGGACGTGGCTACGATGAACTTCGGCGAGGGCGTGTTCATGAACAGCCCGGCACATCTGCGCATCATGGCCGATGCCATTCGCGGTGCGGGCATCAAGCCGGAGATCGAGGTCTTCGACGCTGGTGGCATGCGCCTTGCCGCGCGGCTTATCGAGCAGGGGCACCTGCTGGCACCGGCGCACTTCCAGTTCTGCCTGGGCATCGAATGGGGCATGCCGGCCAGCCGCGAGGCGATGGTCTTCATGCTTTCGCTGCTGCCGCAGGGTTGCACCTGGTCGGCGTTCGGCATTGGCCGCTCGCAGTTCCCCATGGTGACCGCCGCGGTACAGCTCGGCGGACATGTGCGCGTCGGCCTGGAGGACAACCTGTACCTCGACGCCGGTGTGTTGGCGCCGGACAACGCAGCGCTGGTGCGCAAGGCGGCCACCCTGGTCCAGGCCGCAGGTGCCCAGGTGGCCTCGCCAGCCCAAGCCCGCGCGATTCTGGGCCTGGCCCCGACATCATGAGCCGCCGGGCCGACCCAAGGCGAATACTGCAGTGCGCAGCACGGAGGGTAGTCAAGTGAGTACCATTGAAATCATCGGCGTGTCCAAACGCTATGGCGCCACCACGGCCGTGGAACCGACCGACCTCACCATCGACCAAGGGGAGCTTGTCACCTTGCTCGGCCCCAGCGGCTCGGGCAAAAGCACGATCTTGTCCATGATCGCCGGACTCACGGAACCCAGCTCAGGGCACATCCGCATTGGCGGGCGCGACGTCACGCATATCCGGCCGGCACAACGCAACCTGGGTCTGGTGTTTCAGAGCTATGCGCTTTTTCCCCACATGACCGTGTTCGACAACATCGCGTTTCCGCTCAGCATCCGGGGTGTGCGCAAGCCGGAGATCGCGCGCAAGGTGGGCAAGGTTCTGGAGCAGGTCCGGCTGACGGGATTGTCCGCGCGTCGCCCGATGCAGCTCTCCGGCGGACAGCAACAACGCGTTGCGCTGGCGCGGGCCCTGGTGTTCGAGCCCGACATCCTGTTGCTTGACGAACCCATGGGGGCGCTGGACAAGAAGCTGCGCGAAGAGGTGCAGCTGGAGCTGCGCCAGCTGCAGCGCGAGCTGGGCGTCACCACGGTGCTGGTTACGCACGACCAGGAAGAAGCGTTGTCGTTGTCGACGCGACTGGTGGTGCTGGACCATGGCCGCGTGCAGCAGGTCGATACACCCCTTGCTGCATACCGTCGGCCGCTGAACCGGTTTGTGGCCGGGTTCATCGGCACCGCCAACCTGTTCGAGGGGCGGATGGTTACCGACGGGTCTGGCATGCATATGGTGCTGGCCAGCGGCGAACCGGTGCCATGCGAAGGCGGTACCGCACTTGTGGGCGATGTCTGCCTGGTGGTTCGGCCTGAACATCTCAAGGTGCTGGACGCGGCTGCAGGCATCGGCCTGCCGGCCACCGTAGTGGAAGTGGTTTATTTCGGCCAGTCGGCCCGGATCCACCTGCGAACCGCGTCGGGTCTGACGGTGGTTGCGCTCGCGGATGATCTGCAGGCACTTCCTGCCCCGGCGCAGCCAGTGCGGCTGAGTTGGGCACCTGAGCACACCTGGGTGATGGCAGCGTGAAACGCCTCGTATTGCCTCTGCTGCTGGTGATGGCGCTGGGATTCAACCTGCCATTGCTGGCCATGCTCGGGCAGAGCCTGGTCGGCCAGAGTGGGTTCACACTCGACCATTACAGGGAGGTATTCGCAGCGTCGGCCTATCTGAAGGTGCTGGCAAGCACCTTTCGCATCGCGCTGATCACGGCCTCGGTTTGCGTGCTGGTGGGGTATCCACTGGCCTATTGGTTGCGGCGCCTGGCGCCGCGCTGGCAAATGGTGGCTCTGGCCATGGTGGTCATTCCTTTCTGGATCAGCATTCTGGTGCGTACCTACGCATGGATCGTGGTGCTGGGCAATGCCGGCATTGTCAATCGCAGCCTGATCGCGCTCGGCCTGCGTGAGGCACCCTTGAGTTTTCTGTACAACGAACTGGGCGTCATCATCGGCACCGTCAACGTGTTGCTGCCGTTTCTCGTGTTGCCGTTATTTGCCGCCATGCTCAAGATCGACGAGCAACTGCTGCGCGCCGCCGAGTCGCTGGGCGCCAGCCCGTGGTCGGTTTTCTGGCGCATCTTCTTTCCGCTCAGCGTACCCGCATTGGCCGCTGGTGCCGTGCTGGTGTTCATCTTGACACTGGGTTTCTTCATCACGCCGGCAGTGCTTGGCGGCGGGCGGGTGCCCATGGTGGCCACCATGCTCGACCTGTTCGTCAACCAGATGCCGAACTGGGACCTGGCCTCGGCCATTTCAACCGTATTGCTGTTGGTCACGCTCGTCCTTTTTGTGCTGTATCTCCGATTGACCCGCGCGCAGGAGGTGACATGACTTTTACCGCAGCCAGGTATCCCGTGCCGGCGCATTTCAGCGACACACGCGCCGCCGAGCGCTTGAACCGCTTCGTGCTGGCGTTGTGCGGCATCGGCGTACTGGTCTTTCTGTGTTTGCCGGTGCTGATCGTCGTGCCGATGTCGTTCTCGAACGCGACTTCGCTGCGCTTTCCGCCAGAAGGCTTCTCGCTGCGCTGGTATGCGCAGGTCTTCGGTGACCCGCGCTGGGTACGGGCGATGCAGACCTCATTGCTGCTGGCCCTGATGTCCAGCACCCTGGCGCTGGTGCTGGGCGGCTTGGCGGCCTATGGACTTGTGCGCGGACGCTTCTTCGGGCGCATGGCGATGCAGAGCAACTTCATCGCGCCATTGATCATCCCGTCTGTGATCACGGCCGTGGCCCTTTACTTTGCTCTCGCGCGCCTCGGACTTCTGGGCTCGTTCGCCGGTCTGCTGCTGGGCCATACGCTGCTCGGCGTGCCGTATGTCGTGCTGATACTGACGGTGGCGATCCGCAGTTTCGACAGCAGGATCGAGCAAGTGGCGTTCACCCTTGGTGCATCCTGGTTCACCATGTTCCGGCGGGTATTGATTCCCAACCTTCTGCCGAGCACGGCGGCTGCCTGGATTTTTGCCTTCGTCACCAGTTTCGACGAGGTGGTGATCACCTCGTTCATTGCCGGAACCTACGAGACCGTGCCCAAGCGCATGTTCAATGACCTGGTGATGGAGGTCAACCCCACCATCACCGCGATTGCGACCCTGCTCATCGCTGTCAGTGTGTTGCTGATGGCTGTCGCGACAGGGTTGGTGCAACGAGCGCGACGCGCAGCAACCTCTGCATCCCCGTGACAACTGCATGGCCCTTGCCGAATGCCCAGACAACACAAACATGACACAACCCACCCATCAGTACGGCCCGCGCGGCGGCCCGGTACAACTCTTCTTCCTCAAGGACGGCACGCTGCGGCGGCCGATGGTGGACCGCGGCGAGGGTATCTACTTGTGGGACACCCAGGGTCGGCGCTACATTGACGCGTCGTCGGGCCCGATCGCGGCCAACATCGGTCATGCCAATGCACGTGTCATCGCCGCCTCGGACCAGCAGATCCGCAAGGTAGCGTATGCCAGCCGGGTCTTTTTCGAGAACCACGCCAATATCGACCTGGCAGACAGCGTGGCCGGCCTGGCCGGGCCTGGCCTGGAGCGTGCCTTCTTTGTTTCCGGTGGCTCTGAAGCCAACGAGAGCGCGATGAAGATGGCGCGCCAATTTGCCATCACGCAGGGCCAGACCACGCGCTGGAAGGTGTTGTCGCGCAACCCCAGCTATCACGGCAGCACGCTGGGGACGATTGCCATCAGCGGCGACCCGGTCTCGGAGGGCAATTTCGGCATCATGACGCGCCTGATGCCCAAGGTGCCCGCTCCCTTCGGCTACCGCCTGCCGGGCGACCACACGGCCGAGTCGTATGCCGAACACTGCGCGGGCGAACTTGAACAGACGATTCTGCGCGAAGGCCCCGAGACCGTGTTGGCCTTCATTCTGGAGCCGGTAGGGGGCCTGGCCACCGGGGCACTGGTCGCGCCCGACGCCTACTATGGCCACGTGCGCGAGATCTGCAGCCGCCATGGTGTGCTGCTGATCTTCGATGAGGTCATGAGTGGCGCCGGTCGCACCGGCTGTTTCCTGGCGGCCCACCACTGGCCCGTGGCCCGGCCCGACATCGTGACGCTGGCCAAGGGGCTGGGAGCGGGGTATACGCCTTTGGGCGCGGTGCTGGCGTCACGCGCGATGGTCGACGCGCTGGCAGAGTCGGGCGGGTTCATGCACGGATTTACCTACGGCTCCAACTCGCTGTCCTGTGCGATCGGTCACG
>JBKJRR010000326.1:0-6671 GCA_046594635.1 Burkholderiaceae bacterium | reverse complement strand
TATTGCACCGGATGCAGATTTCCGGATCGATCAGATGTTGCTTGATCACCAGCGCGTCAGTTGCACCCATGTAAACCCCTTCAGAAAAAGTACGCCTAGTTGAAGCGAACGTATTCGAAGTCCACCGGCTGGCGATTGATGCCCATGACCGGAGGCGCGATCCAGTTGGCGAACCGGCCCGGCTCGATCACCCGTCCCATCAGGCTGGCGACATAGGCCCGATCTTCGCCACTGGGCAACCACTTGTCGGCATTCGCATTCCACTCGGCGTCCGACACGACGCGGCCGTCCGGAGCCACCTTCACGCCTGAAAGGGCGCCGATGTTGCGGTGAAAGGCCTTGTGTGGCACAGCCAGCCGGTTCGCAATGCCGGCTTTCTCCAGCACCTTGTTCCAGCGGTTGACGCCGGCGACCGAGTCCTTGATGTAGTCGTCGCGCAGCACTTCGTTCAGCGCGTTGAGCATCGGCACTTCCTTCTCGACCAGTTGCCCGCCCTTGGCTACGAGCACCTTGTAGGTCTGGCCCTTGAGCACATGGTCGTCGGCGCGTTTGCCCTCCTCGTAACGACCCTTCAGGCCGGAGCTGTAAAAGATGGCGGCGTTGCTGGATTCGTCGGCGCCAAACAGGTCTACCGTGACGCTGAAGTGGAAGTTGATGTAGCGCTGCAGCGTCTGCAGGTCAATCACGCCGGCCGCGCGCAGTTTGCCCACATCGTCGGTCTTGAGCTCGTTCATGGACGCGGCGGTTCGCTGGATCACACGCGAGATGCCCGACTCGCCGACGAACATGTGGTGCGCCTCCTCGGTCAGCATGAACTTGGTGGTGCGCGCCAGCGGATCGAATGCACTCTCGGCCAATGCGCAAAGCTGAAACTTGCCATCGCGGTCGGTGAAATAGGTGAACATGAAAAACGCCAGCCAGTCCGGCGTGGCCTCGTTGAAGGCGCCCAGGATGCGCGGATTGTTCGCATCACCCGAACGCCGCTCAAGCAGCGCCTCGGCTTCTTCACGGCCATCACGGCCAAAATGTTTGTGCAGCAGGTAGACCATGGCCCACAGATGCCGGCCTTCCTCGACATTGACCTGGAACAGGTTGCGCAGGTCGTACTGGCTCGGGCAGGTCAGGCCAAGATGACGCTGCTGCTCGACCGAAGCCGGCTCGGTGTCGCCTTGCGTGACGATGATGCGGCGCAGGTTGGCGCGGTGTTCGCCGGGCACGTCCTGCCAGACCTTCTCGCCCTTGTGGTCGCCAAAGTGGATGGTTCGGTCGGGGTCGCCGGGGTTCAGAAAAATGCCCCAGCGGTAGTCAGGCATCTTCACTGGGCCGAACTGGGCCCAGCCTTGCGGATCGACGCTCACGGCCGTGCGCAGGTAAACGTCGAAGTTGCTCGACCCATCCGGGCCCATGTCGCCCCACCAGTTCAGGAAATTGGGCTGCCACTGCTCGAGCGCACGCTGCAAGGTGCGGTCGTCGGTGAGGTTGACGTTGTTGGGAATTTTCTCGCTGTAGTTGATCGATGACATGTTGTTCTCCGTAAGGCCTTGGGTGGAGAGGGTTCGGTTGCGGCGCGCCACCGGCGTTCGCGCCACACAACGCAGGTTTGTTCAGGGGATCAGACGCGGGTCCAGTCGAAGGCGGCTTTCTCGCCCGATCCATAAACCTTGAGGGCGCCTTTCTCACCGACGGCATTCGGACGCTGGAATATCCAGTTCTGCCAGGCGGTGAGTCGACCAAAGACGCGCGTGAACATGTTCTCCGGGCCATTGAAGCGCAGATTGGCCTCCATGCCAGTGAGAGCATCCGGGCTCATGGCGACCCGCTCCTCGATCGCCATGCGGGTTTCGTCAGCCCAGTCGATGTCGTCCGGGTTGCTGGTCACCAGGCCCAGTGCAAAGGCGGCATCCGCATCCAGCGGCTGGCCAAGCTTGGCGCGCACAGACTCCAGTGCCTGTTGCTCGTCATAGAAGCGACGCTGCAACCGGCTTTGGCCGGTGACCATGGGATAGTGGCCGAAATTGATCTCGCCTATGGTTATGTCGGGCGCCTTGGCTGCGTCATCGGGCAGCGCCAGCTGGTAGCTGCGGTCGCAGGCCAGCGCCAGCTCCAGCAAACTACCGGCAAAGCAGGACCCGGATTCGATCAACGCAAACAGGCTGCGCGAGGACACGTCGAGCCGGCTGAAAGTACGGCGCAGCAAGCCGATGGTTTCACGCACCAGCCAGTGATCCTGGTGGGCCAGCAACACGGCATCCATGGCCAGCACCGCGGCGCTGTCGCCTTCGGTACGGATCAGCCACACGCCGATCTCCAGTTCATTGGTGCGCATCGACAGGATGGCATCTTCGAGTTCACGCCCCAGAGCGAGCGGATACCAGTTGGCGCCGGCCGCCTCGATACCGGCGATGTCCGACGGCTGCTCTCCGGTCGGCGCCTTGACGGTAAAGCTGGCGGTACGCCGCGTGCGGTCAATCTCCACCGTCACATGTCGGTAATGCAGCGCGTCAGCCTGTACCTTCTTTTCGAGCGCTTGGAGTTCGACACCTTTGGCGTCGGCCGGACGGTCACTTTTGGCGGCCAGTTCCAGCGCGCGCGCCTGCACCTTTTGTGCAAACACGGTCGGTTTGGCGATGTCGTCAACCAGACGCCAGTCCTTCGCTTTCTGGCCGCGTACGCCTTCCACACTGGTGCAGAAGATGTCGGCCAGGTCATGGCGCACATGGCGCTTGTCGGTGACGCGCGTGAGGCCACCGGTGCCCGGCAACACGCCGAGCAGGGGTACTTCGGGCAGGCTGACCGCCGAGGAGCGGTCATCGATCAGGATGATCTCGTCGCAGGCCAGCGCCACCTCGTATCCGCCGCCAGCACAGGCGCCATTGACGGCCGCCAGGAATTTCAGGCCGCTGTGTTTCGACGAATCCTCCAGCCCGTTGCGGGTCTCGTTGGTGAATTTGCAGAAGTTGACCTTCCAGGCGTGGCTGGACACACCGAGCATGAAGATATTGGCACCCGAGCAGAACACCTTTTCCTTGGCGCTGGTGAGCACCACAGTGCGAACCTCTGGGTGTTCAAAACGGACCCGGTTGATCGCGTCGTTGAGTTCAATGTCGACACCGAGGTCGTAACTGTTGAGCTTGAGTTTGTAGCCCGGACGCAAGCCTGCGTTCTCGTCGAAATCGGCCGCCAAAGTCGCCACCGGCCCCTGGAAGGAAAGTTTCCAGTGCTTGTACCGGGACGGGTGGGTCTGGTAATCGACAGTATTGTCCTGGGTCACGATGTTCTCCTCTTGTATGTCTTCAGAATATTGGGCGGCTGCGATGAAATGCATGATAGTGCATCAATTGAACAAGAGTCAAGCACTTTAATGCATTTCATTGCAGCCAGCATCGATCACGTTACGACGTCAACGCGCGCCGAACCGTTGCGCGCAACAGGGCGAAGGTCTCGGCCTGCCCTTGCGCGCTGGTGTCAATGCGGAACTCTGCCTTGGAGTAAAAAGCCGCGCGTCCCGCCAGAATGCTCTTGAGATCGGCCATGGCCTCGCGGCTGGCGGCCATCGGTCGTGTGTCCCCTTGCGCCACTACGCGGGCCATGTGGTCCTGCGGGTCTGCCGACAGCCAGACCGTGGTGCAGTGCGACAGCAATACGTTGAACGTGGCCGGATCGGAGACCAGGCCACCGGGGATCGCGATCACAGCCTCCTGATGCAGTTGTATCGCCTCTTCAAGGGCGCGACGTTCATAACGGCGGTAGGCATTTTGCCCATACAAGGCCTGGATCTCGGCCGAGCTGCAGCCGGCAAACTGGCCAATTTCACGGCTCAGTTCGATGAACGGAAAACCGAGGTCCTCAGCCAGCATGGCGCCCAGAGTGGACTTGCCGGCACCACGCAAACCCAGCAGCGCGATACGGGTGCTGCGCGCGCCGTGCGCCCCGCCCGTTCCCAGCATTTCACCCACCGCGACCCGCACCCGGTGCAGGGTCTGCTCATCGCAGTGCTCCAGCAACTCGCGCAGCATCAGCCACTCCGGCGACGAGGTCGTCACATCTCCGATCAGTTCGGCCAGCGAGCACTGCAACGCCCCGGTGACCTGCAACAGCACCAGAATGGAGGCATTGCCGACACCGTACTCCAGGTTGGCCAGATGCCGCTCAGACACGTCGGCGAGCTGCGACAAGGCCTTGCGCGTGATGCCGCGGCGGGCCCGCTGGCTGCGGATCCGCCCGCCAAGGGCGACCAGAAAAGGGTCCTTTTTATCCTGGGCCGCATCACCCGAGTCGGCCAGTTGCAGTACGGACGCCAGATCGGGTTCATGAAATATAGTGCTTGACATGTTTTCAGCTGCCGCTTAAAGTTCCAACAAGCACAATACTGCATATTGCGACCCAACGCAAGCAGGACGCAGGGACAAAGGAGACGCCTCGATGACACAAGCCGCATTCCGGGAGCAGATCGCCACGCTGGCATCGCAACTGGCCCATCGCCCGCTGGACGACACTCTCGATGACTGGCTCAACCGGGAACATGGCCCCGGCAGCAGCACCTACCAGGCGCTGCGCGAGTCCTGCAAGACTGGCGTGGCGCAGGGATGGTTGTGCCAGCGCGAAGGCAACGGCATCCGTTATGGCCGGGCATTCAAACCGGCGGACGACCTGCAGGGTTTTTCGGTCGACGTGGTCGACATGAACGATATCGCCGGGCCCCACCATGTCCATCCGAACGGCGAGATCGACCTGATTTTGCCGATGGACGCCGACGCCACATTCGACAACCGGGGTGCGGGCTGGCTGGTTTGCCCGCCGGGTAGCGCCCACAGCCCCACTGTGCGTGGCGGACGGGCGCTGGTGCTGTATCTGCTGCCGCAGGGCAGGATCGACTTCAGTGCCTGAAGCCCCGACTTTGGCCGCGCTGGAATGCCGCGCGACCGCTTGATCGACATGAAAGAGACCGCCATGACCACTCCAGAAACCCTTGCGCCGCCGCCAGGCGACCGATTCAACTTCGCGCAGCACCTGATCGCCTGCAATGTGCAACGTACCCAAAAACTCGCTTTCATCGACGACAACGGTGGCCTCACATATGGGGATCTCGCGCTGCGGGTACGCCAGCTTGCAGCCGCGTTGCGCGCACAGGGCATCCGGCGCGAGGAACGGATACTTTTGCTGATGCACGACTGCAACGAATGGCCCGTGACCTTTTTGGCCGCCATGTATGCGGGCATCGTGCCGGTGGCGGTCAACACCTTGCTGACTGCCGACGACTATGCCTACATGCTCGAGCATGCCCGGGCACAGGCCGTCGTGGTGTCAGGGGCCCTGCTGCCGGCACTGACAGCGGCGCTGACCAAGGCCGACCACGAGGTGCACAAGGTGATCGTTGCGCGTCCGGTGGCGCCACTGCATCCGGCTGAAGTCGAGTTCGAAGCTCTATTGCAGGCACACACGCCGATGGCCCGGCCTGCCGCCACACATCCCGACGACCCGGGCTTCTGGCTCTACTCTTCGGGTTCGACCGGTCGGCCCAAAGGCACGGTACACAGCCACGCCAACCCCTACTGGACCGCCGAGCTGTATGGCAAAGCCGTATTGCAGCTGACCGAGGCCGACGTCTGCTTTTCGGCGGCCAAGTTGTTCTTCGCCTACGGTCTGGGCAACGCATTGACCTTTCCGATGAGCGTGGGCGCCACCACCATCCTGATGGCCGAACGCCCGACGCCCACTGCCACGTTCAGGCGCTGGAGCGGTGGCATCGGCGACACCCGGCCTACTGCATTTTTTGGTGCTCCGACAGGATTCGCCGGCATGCTGGCCAACCCGGAACTGCCCGGGCGCGATGGGGTGGCCCTGCGCCTGGTGTCCTCAGCCGGCGAGGCGTTGCCGGCCGATATCGGCGCGCGCTTCAAATCGCACTTCGGGATCGACATCGTCGACGGTATCGGCTCCACCGAGATGCTGCACATTTTCCTGTCCAACCGGCCGGAGAGAGTGCAATACGGCACGACGGGATGGCCAGTGCCAGGTTATGTCGTTGAACTGCGTGGTGAGGACGGCGGCCGAGTGCCTGACGGTGAACCCGGCGATCTGTTTATCCAAGGTCCTTCCGCGGCCATGATGTACTGGGGTAACCGGGTCAAGACCCGCGAGACCTTTCAGGGCGGCTGGACCAAAAGCGGCGACAAATATGTGCGCAACGCCGACGGCAGTTATACCTACAGCGGACGCAGCGACGACATGCTCAAGGTCAGCGGCATCTACGTCAGCCCGTTCGAAGTCGAAGCCACACTGGTGCAGCACCCTGCTGTGCTCGAAGCCGCCGTGGTCGGCATTGCGGATACCGACGGCCTGACCAAGACCAAGGCCTTCGTCGTGCTCAAGGATGGTGCCGCGGCGAGTGAGGATGAACTCAAGGCCTTCGTCAAGGACAAGCTCGCACCCTACAAGTACCCGCGACTGATCGCATTCGTGCCAGAACTACCCAAGACGGCAACGGGCAAGATCCAGCGTTTCAAGCTGCGCGAAACCTGATACCTTGCGGGACAGACCGAGCCACACGAAGTGGGCGAGCTCTGTCCCCAACACTTCGTCGGATGTCTGGCTGTCCGGCTTGCGGGACAGACCGAGCCACACGAAGTGTTGGGGACAGAGCTCGCCCACTTCGTGTGGCTCGGTCTGTC
>JBKJRR010000162.1:0-5491 GCA_046594635.1 Burkholderiaceae bacterium | reverse complement strand
GAAAACGGCCAAGGCGCTGGGGCTGACGATTCCGCAATCGCTGCTGTTGCGGGCGGATGACGTGATCGAATGAAGCGCCCGGTTTTCCGTTCAAACCAGCAGTCGCACCGGCGGCGTCAACGCAAGCCGTTTGGCCTTGCCGGCAAAACCCTTGGCGTCGAAGGTGACGAAGGCCGCGCAGGCGCGGCTGCCCGCATGGTGCAGCGCGTCGGCGAAGTCCAGGCCCCGCTTCATGTTGCCCACTGCAGTTTCCACCGTCGCGCGGTCTTCGACCTCGACATGCTCGAGCGCCAGCAGATGCTCGAAGACGCGGCAGACATCCGTGGCCGGATGGCCATACACGCCGCGCAGCAACCATTCAAGTTCGAGCACGACGGTCTTTGGCACGAACAACGGCTCGCCACGCTCGATCACGGCGCGTGCGGCTTCTTCCTGCTCGCGTGCCGGACCTCCTTCGCGCACGTAGTAGCGCGCGAGCACATTGGTGTCCAGGCCCAGCATCAGCGCTTGCCCCGCGCCAGCCGGGTTTGCGGCACGAGCAGGCCTGCAGCATCGAAATCAGCTGGCAGCCGCTTGCCACGTGCACCCAGCATGCCGAACCCCGAAACCACAAGCTCGGGCGCGCGGTGCACGACACGCAACTCAATCTTGCCGTTCTTCTGCGCAAAGGCCAGCTTGCTGCCTTGCCGAATGCCAAGCGCACGCCTGATCTCCATCGGAATGGTGACCTGTCCTTTACTGGTGACAGTGGAGCCTTCCATGGTCTTGCCCTCTGGTATTACGAGGTAAGGATTTTAACGCCGACGAGCGCGAAGCATGGGAAGGCGATGGGTCTGGTGATCACGCAGTCGCTCTTGCTGCGGGCTGACAGGGTCATTGAATGAAGCGCAGACACGTCCTCTCGGGCGCGTTAGGCTGGGGGGTGCGGCGACTCTGCTGGCCGTCTCCCCCCGCCGCTTGGCCGGCTGCGCGCATCTTCCGCCTCGGTATCCTGGGGCAGACGGCTGCGCCGGTGGCAGGTTCCTTTTCGAGTGCGAACGAGCTCGCGGCCCGAATTGCCGAACTCGGTTGCGTCGAAGGGCGCAATCGGGTGATCGAGATGTACGGCAGCGAAGATCCGGTTGCGCAGGGCTTCGTGGCGAGCCTCGCGCGGCCAGGGGGCAACGTCACCGGCGTGCCGTTCACGCCGGGGGTGATGCTGGTGGGCAAGAAGCTCGAACTGCTCAGTCAGACCGTGCCGCGGGCCACCCGCATTGCCTGCCTTCATGCAGACCGAACTGCGTGTGACGACGCCGGCGATCAGGCGCACCTGCATCAAGGTCGACTGAGTACCTGGGGGACCCGTCGACCTGGCCTCCGCAGCATTCGATGTGAGGGGCCTTTTCTTGTGCGAAGCGATACTGTCGTTGAGCGGCCCCTCGCTTCCCACGATCACGACCCGCGCCGACATGAAGATGGTGCTGTCTTCACAACGGTAATGTGCTGATGATGCTACTGGTGGTCTTGCGGTCCGGCCGAACGGCTGCAGTTTTAGATGGCGCCGGTGGGCAAGCTGATGCGACTGGCGCTGCGATCGACTAAGGCGCAGAATTGACCGACAACTGAAAACCTCCAGGGGGCTGCGACATGGCCGATGCGATGCAAGGCGCGAAGCCCAAGGCACGGCTGCAGGCCTCGCCGGGGTTCGCGACGGCGCGTCGTCGGTCGCCGACGGCGCGAGCTGCCCGCTACATCGAGCAAGAAGTGCGTGCCGCAGCTGCCACCCGTCGTGTCAAGCTTGCGCTGGTGTTGGCGGCGAATGCACAGGAAATCGACACTGCTTTCGCCTTCATTGCCGACAATCGCATCGGGGCACTGGTGTTCACCAGCGAGCCGTTCCTCAACAGCCGGCGCGAACAACTGGTTGCGCTGGCAAAACGCGGCAGACTGCCGGCAGTCTTCGCGAGCCTCGAGTTCGCCACTGAAGGCGGCCTGATGAGTCACTGCAGCGACCGCTACCTGGCCCTGCGTGAATGGGGTGTGCATACGGCGCGCGCGTTCGGCCTGACGATCCCGCAGACGCTGCAGCTGCAGGCGGATAAGGTGATCGAATGAGGCGTCGCGATCTCTTCCAGGTCTTCGCTGCCGCTGCCGCATGGCCCATCAGCGCTGCCGCCCAGATGGCGGGCAAGCCCGTCGCCATCGGCTTGCTGACGCCCACCACCGCACAGCAGCCAGCGGACCTGGTGCGACTGGACGTGTTGCGCACAGCCCTGCGCGAACTCGGCTGGGTCGAGGGCAGGAACCTGCAGATCGAAGTGCGTTATGGCGGGCAGGATCCGCAGCGCCAGCGTGAACTTGCTGCCGAACTCAAGGCGTTTCCGGTGGCCTTGATTCTGGCCACTGGCACGATCACTGTGCGCGCGGCGCGCGACGGCGCGCCAGGCCTGCCGGTGGTGATGATCAATGCCGGCGATCCCGTGGGCGCCGGTCTTGTCGCCAGTCTGTCCAAGCCGGGCGGTGACCTGACCGGCACCTCGGCGGCGGGTGAAGAGGTACTTGGCAAGCAGCTCGAATTGCTGCACTCGGCCGCGCCGCTGCTAAAGCGTGTGGGCGTGCTCATGAACCGCGCGAATCCAGCCAATGACTTTTTCTACGGCACGCTGGCCGTTCGCGCCAAGGCGTTGGGCGTGCAGCTCGAGCGCATCGATGTCAGCGCGGACCACGAACTCGATGCCGCCGTCGAGCGCGCCAGGGGCGCTGCTCTGTTGGTGCTGGGCGACCCGATGTTCGCGCGCTATCGCCAGCGCATCATCGATCAGACGCTGCGCCAACAGGTGCCGGCGATCTTCGGTGGGCGCCCTTACGTTGCCGCCGGTGGCCTGATGTCCTACCTGTCGGCCGAAGCCTGGCACTGGCGCAGTGCCGCCGGGTTCGTCAACCGGATTCT
Organism: Burkholderiaceae bacterium; assembly: GCA_046594635.1. GTDB lineage: Bacteria > Pseudomonadota > Gammaproteobacteria > Burkholderiales > Burkholderiaceae_C > CAISIP01. The sequence goes on along the minus strand of JBKJRR010000162.1, from coordinate 2,562 downwards.
TCGCGGTGCCAAATCCGCCGACATGCCGGTGGAGCAGCCGACACAGTTCGAGTTGACCCTTAACCTGAAGACGGCCAGGGCGCTAGGGCTGACCCTGCCGCAGTCGCTGCTGCAGCGCGCCGACGAGGTGATCGAATGAACCATCGACGCAACTTGCTCAGCGCTGCAGTCGCTGCGCTCTGCACGGTGCACTTGTCGCCGTGGCGCGGACCAGCCGTGCGAGCCTAGCGTCCGGCTGGCGCGGCGAGTGAACATGTTGGGTGAGGGGCTACAGCGCTGCCTGTTGCCTTAGCCGCTCATGGCTGACGACTCCAAAGCCCATTCCCAACCCGGCTGCGTCGCGCCAATCTCGGAAACCTTCGGGCAACTGTCAACTTGAAATCGACTCACCATGAAAGAACATTTCCTGCTTGCTCGACCCTGCCGTCGTTTTTCTCAACCACGGCTCTTACGGCGCCTGCCCCAAGCCCGTGTTTGACACCTGGCAAGACTGGCAACGGGAAATGGAACGGAACCCGGTCCAGTTTCTTTCCCGCCGTTTCGCAGGTCTGCTGCGGCATGCGCGTGAGCGCCTGGCCAGTTACCTGGGCGCCGCTGCGGATGATCTGGTGTTCGTTTCCAACGCCACAACGGGCGTCAATATCGTCGCCAAGTCGTTGCGATTGCAACCGGGCGACGCGGTCGCCGCGCACACGGCTCGTGATGATGAGCCACATCACCAGCCCCACGGCGCTGCGTCTGCCGATCGAACCGGTGCTGGCACAGGCACGTATGCGCGCTATCGCCACGCTCATAGATGGTGCACACGCGCCGGGTCAGATCGCGCTCGGTCTGTCGGCGCTGGGGGCCGATTACTACACCGGCAATTGCCACAAATGGATGTGTGCGCCCAAAGCCGTGGCCTTCCTGCATGCGCGCAGCGAACACCATGCAAGCCTGTACGCGATGGTGACGAGTTGGGGCGAAGTGGCTCCCGACGGCCCGAGCGTCTGGGACGGATTCATCGGAAACAAGCTGTTCGAGCGCCGCATGCAGTGGCAGGGCTCGCGCGATCTGAGCGGTTTCCTGGCGGTGCCGGCAGCGCGCCCATCGCCGACGACGCGTTTTTCCGGCAGATGGCGCCCTTGCCCTTACCTGGACATTGTGAAAACCCCTTTCAAGGCAACGGCTGTGTCAGGTAGACCCCTTCGCGCCCCACGATCACGACCCGGGCCGGCATGAACACCGTGCAGTCGTCGCACGGCGCGCGGATCTCGAGGTCGCCATCGGTGGCAATGAGTTCGTCCTTGGCGAAAGTCTCGAAGCCGACCAGCGGTCGCGTGAATGCGAAGTCGGTTGTGGCGATCACGTGCGTGCGCAGCAACTCGAAACGGCGTGGTGGTTGCGGTGCCGCAGCAGGAGCCAGGTCCATCAGACCGAAATGGCCCAGGAAGTCATAGGCCACTGCAACAGCCAGGTCGGCGGCGACTTGTTTGAAGTGTTGGCCACATTCGACCACCATCGCCGCGCCGGGCCCGTCCGCCTGACCGTGGCGACCATGCTGGATCAGCGGTGTTCCCGAGCCCAGACCGTTGGGCATGACCAGATGCACTCCCGGTCGCGGCAAGGCCGCAGCCACGGTGGTGTTGCGCGTGAACTGCGGATAGACCCAGAACGGTTCGACGTCCTGGCTGGTGGAGTGAATGTCCAGAATATGGTCGGCTGCGGCCACTGCAGGACGCATCGCGCGGGCGCGAAGCGACTCCACGCTGTCGTCCTGGCCGTCGAGCCACGCGTCGGACCAGATGCGGTTCAGGTTGTGCGTGATCTGGCGGCTGGCGAACGGGTCAGCGGGGTCGAAGCTCTGGTAGGCCTGGACGTTCGCGAAACTCACAGTGAGCGTGCCGATCTTCGGTCGCACGTTGTTGTCGAGTAGATGGCAAGCGGCCACCATGCCGCAAAACTCGTTGCCGTGGGTCAGAGCATTGACCATGACATGGGGTCCAGCCTTGCCCGACTCGAATCGATGCACATAGTCGATGCCGGTGTTGCCCTTGCGGTAGGGCGACAGGTCGCGCGGCAGGACTTCGAATGGGGCAGGTGTGTCGGTCATTGCCAGATTGTGCATTGGCGATCTGGCGTCGATTGCAGCGCCGTTCAATCATGTGCCGGTGAGCCATCGCCGGAAAAGCAGTGCAGCACCGCAAGAGCGGACCGACGGCTTCGCTAATCATCATACGATACTATGGTACACCCTAATGCGCAGTCGTCGAAAGCGCGCTAAATTTACCAACCCCACCTGTGGACTTACAAATTTTGAAGGAGACGTTCATGTTGCAGAAATCCCGCCGTTCTTTTGTTGCCGGCGCCGTCGCCGGTCTGGCTCTTGTGGCTGCCGCCCTGCCAGCCAGCGCGCAGAACTACCCGACGCGCCCCATCACGATGGTCTGCCCCTGGGGTGCCGGTGGTGGTACCGATGCCACGGCGCGCATCATTGCCAGCCTGCTGGAAAGGGAACTCGGCCAGCCGGTTACAGTGGTCAATCGTACCGGTGGCAGTGGCGTGGTCGGCCATTCGGCTATC
>JBKJRR010000080.1:0-2548 GCA_046594635.1 Burkholderiaceae bacterium | reverse complement strand
CCTTGTCGAGTCGGCCCGACGCCGCGGTCGGACTGGTGGGCGAGTCACATCTGATGCGCGAACTCTCGCGTGCCCTGACCCGGGTAGCCGGTGTCAACGGCACGGTATTGCTGCAGGGGGAATCCGGAACCGGCAAGGAACTGGCAGCCCGTGCCCTGCACAAGCTGAGTCCGCGCGCGCAGGGGCCGTTCGTGCCGGTCAACTGTGCGTCGATGTCGCCCGAGCTGATGGAAATCGAATTGTTCGGCCATGCCAAGGGCGCATTCACCGGCGCGACCAAGGCGCGTGAAGGCTTGTTTTACTACGCCCAGGGCGGCACCTTGTTCCTGGACGAAGTGGCGGATCTGCCCTTGCCCGTGCAAGCCATGCTGCTACGCGCGCTGGAAGACCGCATGATCCGTCCGCTGGGCAGCGAGAAACTGTTGCCGGTGAACGTGCGCATCGTTACCGCGACCAACCGCTCTCTGACCGAAGCCGTGGCCGCAGGCCATTTCCGCAAGGATCTGTATTACCGCCTGCAGGTGGTCGAGATCACCTTGCCGCCTTTGCGCCAGCACAAGGAGGATATCGCGCTGCTGGTGCAGCACTTCATGCAACAACTGGCCCCCGCACTGGGCGTCGAACCGCTGCGCATCACGGAGGCAGACCTGACCTACCTGAGCCAATACGACTGGCCCGGCAACGTACGCGAGTTGCGCAACCTGATCGAGCGTTCGCTGATCCTGGGAGCGCTCAATGTGTCCGCGCTGTACTCCGTCGGTCAGGCTCCGCAGGCGCAGGGGGGCGATGTAGCGCAACAAGGTACCTCAACGACGGACCTGCACGCGCTGGAGAAACAGCACATCCGGGCCGTCCTCGAGACGGTACAGGGTGACAAGACGCAGGCAGCCCAGTTGCTTGGCATCTCGCGGCGCACGCTGGAGCGCCGCTGCGCCGAGTGGATGGGTCAGGCTTGAGCGTGTCGCAGACCCGGCGAGCGCTGCTGCCCCGGCTCACGCCGGACTGGATCAGCCGCTCGATCCGCAACAAGTTGCTGGCGATGGCGCTGCTGCCCTTGCTGGTGGTGTTGCCGCTGCTGCTGATCGCCTTGCTGGTCTGGGGCTCGGCCGCCTACGACCGTTTGCTGATCACCAAGGTGCAGTCCGACCTGGCAGTGGCGCGCGGGTATTTCGGACAGGTGCAAAACGAGGTCGGCTCCGGCACCGATGCGATCGCGGCATCGCATGAACTGCATATGGCGCTGCAAGCCCGGGACATTCCCGCCTTGCAGGCGCAACTGGCGCGCGAACGCGCACGCCTGGGCTTCGACTTCATCAACCTGTACGACCCGCAAGGCCAGCTGATCACGGCAAACTGGCAGTCGGTGGCAGCCGACCCGCACGTCGGCGCAGCACTGACACCGGACGACGTGGCGGCATCCACCACCGCCCACGCCAGTGTGAGCCTGCTGGAAGCCGCCGACCTGCTGGCGATGGCGCCAGACCTGGCACCACGTATCCACATACCGCTGGTGGCGACCCGAGGCGCCACTGCGTCAACGCGCAGCGTCGAAGACCGCGCAATGGTGCTGCTGTCGACTTTTCCGGTGCGAGGCGTCTACGGTGAGACGCTGGCGCTGCTGCGCGCCGGCGTGTTGCTGAACCAGAACCTGCCGCTGATCGACCATATCAACCGCATCGTCTATCCGAGCGGTTCCTTGCCACTGGGCAGCCATGGCACGGCCACATTGTTCATGGATGATGTACGCATCACCACCAATGTGCGGCTGTTCCAGGATCAACGCGCCATTGGCACACGGGTGTCCCAGGCCGTGCGGGACGCGGTACTGGGCCGGGGCGAGACCTGGCTTGACCGCGCCTTTGTCGTGAATGACTGGTACGTCTCGGCCTATGAGCCTTTGCGCGATGCCAGCGGCAACCGGATCGGCATGTTGTATGTGGGTTATCTGGAGCAACCGTTCAGATACGTCAAGTACACGATGCTGGCACTGATCGTCGGCATTTTCCTGCTGGTGATGGTGCTGGCGGCGTTGTTCTCGCTGCGTTGGGCCCGCAGCATCTTCAAGCCGCTCGAACTGATGAACCATACGATTGCACGCGTCGAAAACGGCGACACCGGCGCACGTGTCGGCGCGGTGCAAGCGCGCGACGAGATCGGCACGCTGGCCAACCGGCTGGATGAATTGCTCGACGTGATCGACGACAAGACCCGCGCGCTGCAAAGCTGGGCGGGCGAACTCGATGCCAAGGTGGTGGAGCGCACGCGCGATCTGGCTGCCAGCAACGCCGCGCTGCAGCAGGTGCAGCGTCAACTGGTCAAGTCGGAGAAGCTGGCGGCCATCGGCCAGATAGCGGCCAGCGTGGCGCACGAAATCAACAACCCCATCGCCGTCATCCAGGGCAATCTGGACCTGATGCGTGAAGCCCTTGGCGAACATGCCGCGCCGGTCACGTCCGAGTTGCGTCTGCTCGACCAGCAGGTCGACCGCATGCGTCTGATCGTGACCCAGTTGCTGCAATACTCCAGGCCCACCGAATACGCCGGTTAT
>JBKJRR010000008.1:0-8886 GCA_046594635.1 Burkholderiaceae bacterium | reverse complement strand
CGATATTGTCACGGTGCATGACCGCGCCCTCCAGCAGGTAGGTAACCGTTGCCAGACCGATATGCGGATGGGGTCGCACATCGTGCGTGGCGTCCGCCTGCACCGTGACCGGTCCGAAATGGTCCATGAACAGGAACGGTCCGACCGCCTGGCGCAAGGCCGACGGCAATACCCGTTGCACAACAAATCCGCCGCCCAGATCGCGCGCTTGCCCGAGGATGCGTTGTACTACGGTCATGTCGTGCTCCTGTGGGTTCGGGTCTCCGCAAAACAAGCTCAGTCGCGCAGCCGGACCACCTGGGCGGCGACTCGCTCACCAAACAGTCGCGCGGTTTCCAGGTCACCATCCGACATGTCGGCTGCGCCACCATCGGACGGCGACTGTGCCATCGCGCCGCTGTACGACACCAGGTTGTTGATGTCCTTGCGCGTGCTGGCCTTGCTATTGGCTGGCATCAGGCCCTGACTGACCCACAACATGCTGTGCTGCATGGCCAGTGTGAACATGGCGTGCAACGTGGACAGTTTGTCACCGTTCAATCCCGCACTGTTGGTGAAGCCGGCGGCCAACTTGTCTTTCCAGGTCTGAGCGTACCAGGGCTTGCTGGACGCGTCAGCGAACTTCTTGAACTGCCAGCTGACGTTGCCCATGTAGGTGGGCGAGCCAAAGATGATGGCCTTGGCCTGCGCCAGCAGTTCCCAGCCCCCCTCGGGCAGGTTGCCCTCGGCATCAATCGCCAGCAACTCGGCATCAGCGCCCTGTGCGACGGCTTGCGCCATGCGCAAAGTATGACCATAACCCGAATGAAATACCACTACCACCTTGCTCATCTGTGTCTCTCCTGCACTAGGTTGAAAAAAAGGTCTGGCCCTGCGGCCCGCGAAGGCCGCAGGGCATTGATCAGGCCGCGGCGCGGCGCGCGTCCAGGCTCAGCTTGCCCGCACCCAACGCGGCCAGCGCAAACAATCCACCGACCACGGCGATGTTCTTGAAGAACATCAGTTGCTGCATCATCATCTGCTCGGCCGGCATGGCCCAGAAATTGTGGAACGCGAAGGTGGCCACCAACGTGAAAACGGCCAGCGCCAGCGCCGCAACGCGGGTGCCAAAGCCCAGAATCAATGCCACGGCGCCGCCCACCTCGACGACGATGGCCAGAACTGCAGCGATCTCGGGCAATGGCAAACCGGCCGAGCCGATGTAGCCAACGGTTCCCGAGAAGCCGCTGATCTTGCTCAGGCCCGCGGGCAGGAACAACAAGGCCAGAAGAATGCGGCCGATCAGGGCCAGTGGGTTTTGAAAAGATGCGATCACAAAAAGCTCCTGGGGAAGTTGCAAAGAATAGAAAGAATACGGGCTAGATACGGAACTCGGACCGTGGTGGTCAGCGCTCAGGCGGCCAGGTCAAATACCAGCACTTCGGCGTCCTTGCCCTGCTCCAGCTTCAGCGTCTCGACGCCGTCGGCCATCAAGGCGTCGCCGCCATGCATTGCTTGACCATTGACCTGCAGGTCGCCCCGGACCAGATGCACATAGGCTTTGCGCCCCGGCGCCAGGGCCAGCAAGGCGTGCTCTTCGGCGTCGAACAGTCCGGCATACATCGCCGCATCGGCCTGCATGCGCACCGACCCTTCGGCGCCATCGCGCGAGGCCACCAGGCGCAACTTGCCGCGTTTCTCGGCATCCGGGAACGTTTTCTGCTCGTATCCCGGTGGCACGCCTGCGCGGTCCGGCTCGATCCAGATCTGCAGGAAATGAGTCGTCGCATCGGGCGCGTGATTGAACTCGCTGTGCTGTACACCGGTGCCTGCCGTCATGCGCTGCACGTCTCCCGGCGGAATGCCCTTGACATTGCCCATGGTGTCCTTGTGCGCCAACGCGCCGCTGAGCACATAACTGATGATTTCCATATCCCGGTGGCCATGGGTGCCGAAACCCTTGCCCGGGGCGATGTGGTCCTCGTTGATCACCCGCAGGTTGCCCCAGCCCATGTGCTTCGGGTCGTAATAGTCGGCAAACGAAAAGCTGTGGCGCGACTGCAACCAGCCATGGTCGGCCAGACCCCGTTCGTTTGATTTGCGAAGTTTCAGCATGTGTACCCCTGGTGACGTTGTTGCGGTATGGCCATGACTGTAGTGCGCATGGCGGGTCCGACGGTACGTCCGGATTGATGGCATCATTCAAATTATTTGAACTTGAAGTTGAACATGGCCGACCCGCGGACCGCGTTGACCCCCGATGCCCTGGCCATGCTGCAGTCGATTGCCGCCAGTGGCAGCTTTGCCGCTGCAGCGCGGGCGCTGGACCTGGTGCCCAGTGCCCTGACCTACCGGGTGCGTCGGATGGAGGACGCCCTGGACGTGTTGCTGTTCGACCGGAGCAGCCGTCAGGCCCGGCTTACACCGGCCGGCACCGAACTGTTGCGCGAAGGCAGCCGTTTGCTGGACGAAGTCGACGCGATCGCGAACCGGGTCAAGCGGGTGGCTACCGGATGGGAAGCGCAGCTGACCATCGCGGTCGACGGCATCATTTCGCGTTCGGTCATGATGGAATTGAGCCAGGCTTTTCTGGCGCTGGCGCCACCCACCCGCCTGCGCCTGCGCGACGAAACCATGCAGGGAACGCTGCAGGCGCTGACCTCCGGCCAGGCCGACCTGGCGATCGGTGTGGTCGAGCCCACCACGCACGCCAACATTCACGGCAAACTGCTCGGTGATGTGCGCTTTGTACTGGCTGTGGCGCCCCACCACCCATTGGCCGATGCGCCGGAGCCGGTGACCGACGCGATGTTGCGCCAGCACCGGGCCGTGGCTGTGGCCGACTCGGTGGCACGCGGCAACGGCTTCACCGTCGGCCTGCTTGGTGGGCAGGACGTGTTCACGGTCGCATCCATGCACGCCAAACTCGACGCCCAGTTGCGCGGTATCGGGGCCGGTTTTGTACCCGAACCCATGGCATGCGTATTCGTCGACGCCGGACGCCTGGTCGTGCGTCTGACGGAACGCGCGCAGCGTGTCTCGCGCCTGCACTATGCCTGGCGCAGCGCGCCGCGCCAGGAGCCGGGGCGTGCATTGCAATGGTGGCTCAAGCAACTCGAAAACCCGGTCACACGCGAGGCCCTGCTCACCCGTCACCCACGCGTCTGAGCGCTCTGGAGTTGTCAAGGCGTGCGCGCGACGCCGTCGCGACCACCCGGCCGTGTACATTCAACCCATCACACCCAACGGAGACACCCCCATGCCCCAAGCCCGCCACTTCGCCGTCATCGGTGCCGGTATCGCAGGCCTGAGCTGCGCACGTACGCTGGTACAGGCTGGCCTGCGGGTCACGGTGTTCGACAAAAGTGGACGTGCCGGTGGCCGTATGGCGACGCGGAGCAGCCCGTTCGGCGGTTTTGACCACGGCGCGCAATATTTCACCGTGCGCGATCCCCGTTTTGAATTGGCGCTCAAAACCGTGCCCGGCGTCTGCAAGCCCTGGAGTGCCAATACCGTGCGGGTACTTGACGCGCATGGCCGCACCGTGGCTGCCGGTCTGCCCTCGCAGGAGCCCCACTGGGTCGCAACGCCGGGCATGAACGATCTGCCCAGGCATTGGGCGCAGCCGCTGCTCGAGCATGCCATGGTGCGCACCCACAATCGGGTCACGCGGATCCAGCACCAGGCCGATACCAAGGCTGCCTGGACCGTGCATGCCGTCGGGCCCGACGTCGGTGGCCAGCACGAGCGCCATACGGTCGACGGATTTGACGCGGTGGTGGTGGCGCTGCCCGCGCACCAGGCACATGAGTTGCTGGAGAACTCCGATCAGGCCGACGACTGGGTGACACGCATCGATGGCGTAAAGGTCGCACCGTGCTGGACGCTGATGCTGGCGTTTCCGCAGGCCATGCAACCCGGTCTCACCACACTGGGGCCGCAATGGAACGCCGCGCGCAGCACCCATCACCGCATTGCCTGGCTGGCGCGCGAGTCGTCCAAGCCGCAGCGCGCGGCAGTCGAGCGATGGACCGTGCAGGCCAGCGCCGACTGGTCGCGCGAACACCTGCATGACGATCCGGCGCGGGTTCAGGCCAAGTTGCAACGCGCGTTTGCCGAAGTCACCGGCATCCGTGCAGAACCCGCACATGTCCAGGTGCACCGCTGGCTTTATGCCAAGACCGAAAAGCCGCTGGGTCAGAGTCACCTGTGGAACGCCAGGACCGGGCTGGGTGTTTGTGGTGACTGGTGTATCGGACACCGGGTCGAGGATGCCTTCGTGTCCGGCCTGGAAATGGCCCTGGCAGCGGTCTGAAAGTCGCCGGCCAGCCGCTTGCTGCCGTGCCCGAACAACGGGCATCGGATCGGTATGTCGGGCGCTTCGCGCCCTCGCCGACCGGGCCGCTGCATGCCGGGTCGATGGTCGCAGCCCTTGCCAGCTGGCTGGACGCGCGCGCCTGGAACCGCGGTATCGGCGGGCGCTGGCTGATACGCATCGAGGATCTGGACACGACACGTTGCCGGGATGGTGCGGCTGCTACGATCCTGCGCCAACTTCACGACTGCACGCTGGTGCCGGACGAAGCACCCGTCTACCAGACGCAGCGGCGCGACCGCTATGCCCAGGCATTGACCCGGTTGACACGGGCAGAACGTGCGTACGCGTGTGGCTGCTCGCGCAAGGACATCGAAACAGCGCTGCTGGCGCAGGGCATGACACGGCCCCGCCGTGGGGAGCGGATTTACCCGGGCACCTGCCGCGACGGTCTACACGGCAAACCGGCGCTGTCGTGGCGCTTTCGCGTGACGGAACCGGTACATGCTGAGCCCCATGCTCCGGTGCAAGTCGCCGACAACAACGGCGCCCTGGTGTGCTGGGTCGACCGATGCCTGGGCCCGATGGCGCAGGATGTCGCAACCGACGTCGGCGATTTCGTGCTGCAGCGGGCCGACGGGCCTTTCGCCTACCAGTTGGCTGTGGTTGTCGACGATGCGGCGCAACAGGTCAGCCACGTGGTGCGAGGCGCCGACCTGGCCGACAACACAGCGCGCCAGGTGTTGTTGCAGCGCGCGCTGGGCCTGCCCACACCACGATACATGCACACGCCGCTGGTAATGGGCAACGACGGGCAGAAATTGTCCAAGCAAAACGGCGCACAACCCGTCGACACGCGCCAGCCATTGGCGGCACTGGGCCCGGCCGCTGCCGTGCTCGGCCTGCCGGCGCATGCCGGGCCGGTTGGCCAGGCACTGGCCTGCTGGGTCGCAGCCTGGCGGGCTCTCTACAATCCGGGACCGTGAACCCCGCCAAAGATCCCACCAGCGAATCCGTCATTGGCCGTGCACCGGCCGATGTCACCCATCCCAAGTTGATCCGCAGCTTCGTGCGCCGCGCTGGCCGCACCACCGCCGGGCAGACCCGTGCACTGCAGGACCTGGGACCGCAATACCTGATCGCCTACCGGAGCTCGCTGGAGCCGCTTGCCACGCTTTACCCGCAGTTGGCAACTGGCGACGCGGCGAGTTCGCTGCGCCCGCTGGTTCTTGAGATCGGTTTCGGCATGGGCGAGGCCAGCGCCCATATTGCACAAGTCATGCCGCAAACCGACTTCCTGTGCTGCGAGGTTCATGAACCCGGCGTTGGCGCGCTGCTCAAGCGTATCGGCGAGCAGGAACTGCGCAACATCCGCATCCTGGCGCATGACGCGGTCGAGGTGATCGACCAGATGTTGCCCACCTGGGACGCCGCACAACCGGCGCGTGGCCTGGACGGCGTACACATCTTCTTTCCTGACCCCTGGCACAAGACGCGTCATAACAAACGACGGCTGATCCAGCCGGCCCTGGCGCAGCGCCTGGCGCGGCGGCTGAAGGCCGGCGCCTACCTGCATTGTGCGACCGACTGGCAACCGTACGCCGAGCAGATGCTCGAGGTGCTGGAGGCCGAAGCCTTGCTGGTCAACCGCAACCGGCAGGATCATCCGGAGCTGGCCGGTTATGCGCCAAGACCCCACTACCGTCCACTGACCAAGTTCGAACAGCGCGGCGTGCGGCTCGGCCACGGCGTCTGGGATCTGGTTTTTCACCGGGTCTGATCGACCCGCGGCAACTGCTGCCCGCGTTATCCATTCCCGCGATGCCAGCCGATTCCAAACCGCCCAACCGCAATGGCGTGGGACCCAGCTGTGTCGGTCTGCCCGACGGCCCCTGGGACACCGTGCTGGACTTTCTGGTGCAGCGGTTTCCGGCCCAGCCTCGCGCCACATGGCACGCGCGCATGGTCCAGGGTCTGGTGCTGGACGGGCAAGGCGTCGCGGTCGGCCCGAAACAACCCTACCTGGGCCACAGCCGCGTCTTCTACTACCGCGACTGCGACGTGGAAACTCCGATCCCGTTCGAGGCGCCGGTGTTGTACCGCGACGATCATCTGCTGGTGGTCGACAAACCCCATTTCCTGCCCGTTGCGCCGTCAGGCCGGTACCTGCAGGAAACCGTACTGGTGCGTCTCAAGCGCGCGCTGGGTCTGGACGATATCGTGCCGGTTCACCGCATCGATCGCGATACCGCCGGGCTGGTGATGTTCTCGCTGCAGCCGCGCAGCCGTGATGCCTACCATGCACTTTTTCGCATGCGTCAGGTCGAAAAGACCTACGAAGCGGTTGCACCCTGGCGTGCCGACCTGGCTCTGCCACTGACCCGGCAAAGCCGCATCACGCAAGGAACACATTTTCTGCAGCAGTGCGAAGCACCGGGCGAGCCCAACACCACAACCCATGTTTCCTTGCTGCATCGACTAGATGACTGTCTGGCGCTTTACCAGTTGCGCCCGGTGACCGGTCACCAGCACCAGTTGCGCGTACACATGGCAGCGCTGGGCATTCCTATCGTGGGCGACGGCATCTACCCCGTGTTGACACCCGAGCGCAAGACAATCCCGGATACGCCGTTGCAGTTGCTGGCACGCAACATCCGCTTTATCGACCCACTGTCCGGGCAAGTGCGGGAGTTGCGCAGCCAGCGCACGCTCGCACTTTCGGATTCAGAATCAATGCACGTGGACCAGGCTGCTGACGCCACTGACCAGGGCCATTCCACCCAGTAGCCAGGCGATCTGGGCGGCGGTCTGGCGCGCGCTGAGCCGGGTTTGCAGCTGCGGTATCAGGTCAGCCAGCGCCACGTAAATGAAGCTGCTGCTGGCCACGACCAGGAAATAGGGGAGCAGATCGTGCAGCGGCTCTACCAGTGCGTAACCGACCAGGCCACCGAGCATGGTGACGGCACCGGCCAGCGACACCTTGACCAGCGCCGCACGCCGGCTGTTGGAGCCTGCACGCAGCACCACCAGATCGCCCATGTGATGGGGTACCTCATGGGCCAGCACGGCAATGGCTGCGATCAGCCCGAGCCGCATGTCGGCAATGAAGGCGGAAGCGATCAGGATCCCGTCGCCAAAGCAATGCACCGAATCACCGGCCAGCACCGCCCAGCTGCCACCCGGCCGTGCAGTCGGCGGCGCGCCATGGTCGTGGGCAGAACCATGTTCATGTCCATGTCCATGCGCCTGCGCCACGTCATGTCGGTGGGCGTGATCCGTCTCGGAACCATGGTGATGGTGTTCATGGCCGTGGTGCCATAACTCGGCTTTATCGAGCAGAAAAAAGAACACCAGGCCGAACAGCAGCACAAGAAACAGCCGGTCCACCGCAATGGCACTCTCGAACGCTTCGGGCAGCAGATGCATGAACGCCGTGGCCATCAAGGCACCGGCGGCCAGGCTGAGCATGTGCTGCGTGTAGCGCGCCAACACGCCAAAACTCAGGAAAGCGGCCAGCCAGACACTGCCAATGCCGGCGGCCAAGGTACCGAGCAGGATTGCGCCCAGGATCATGGAAAAAACTCGTTGATGGGTAGGACCGGCCCTGGCGGACCTGCAGCAGGTCAGCGCCCGGATCAGCCGGCTGGTCCGGACAGTTCCGACATCGTCTTGCGGCCCCAGGCCGGCAAATCGGATACCGGACGGGGAAGTGTCGCAGAATTCAATGCGCCTGGTCCCAGTTGGCCCCCACGCCGATCTCGGCCAGCAGCGGCACGCGCAGTGACGCAACCGATGCCATCAGGGCCGGAATTTCACTGCGCAGCCACTCGACTTCAGCCTGCGGTACCTCGAACACCAGCTCGTCGTGCACCTGCATGATGACCTTCGTGCCACGGTCCTGGGCGTCGAGCACCTGCTGTACCTTGACCATGCTCAGCTTGATCAGGTCGGCCGCGGTCCCCTGCATGGGCGCGTTGATCGCCTGGCGCTCGGCGCCGCTGCGACGCGGGCCATTCGGCGAGCGGATCTCGGGCAGGTACAGCCGCCGGCCGAACACGGTCTCGACATAACCCATTTCGCGCGCCGCCTCGCGGGTTTCGTCCATGTAGCGCTTGACGCCCGGATAACGCTGGAAGTAACGCTCGATGTAATTCCTGGCCGCGGTGTTGTCGATCGACAGGCTGCGCGCCAGACCAAATGCGCTCATGCCGTAAATCAAGCCAAAGTTGATGACCTTGGCATAACGCCGCTGCTCGCTGCTGACCTCCTCGGGTGTAAGACCAAACACCTCGGCCGCCGTGGCGCGGTGTACGTCCATGCCTTCGGCGAACGCCTTGACCAGGGCCTCGTCCTGGCTGATGTGCGCCATGATGCGCAGCTCGATCTGGCTGTAGTCGGCACTGGCGATCACATGGCCGCTTGGCGCGACGAAGGCCTCACGCACGCGCCGCCCTTCGGCGGTGCGGATCGGGATGTTCTGCAGATTCGGGTCGTTGCTCGACAGGCGGCCGGTCACTGCTACAGCCTGCGCGTAATGGGTATGCACCCTGCCCGTGCGCGGCAAGGCCAGTTGCGCCAGCTTGTCGGTATAG
>JBKJRR010000309.1:0-3551 GCA_046594635.1 Burkholderiaceae bacterium | reverse complement strand
CTACAAATGCCCCCAACCCTGGCTGCGCCAGGCCCCCCGAGGGGGTGCGAAGAAACTTGGGAGCGGCCCGGCGTTTCGCTACAAATGCCCCCAACCCTGGCTGCGCCAGGCCCCCCGAGGGGGTGCGAAGAAACTTGGGAGCGGCCCGGCGTTTCTTCATCAAGGATGCGCCAGAATGATGCAGCCAAGAATTGAGGCCAAATGGATCGACGTCTTTGTGCAGGTTTTTCGCCTGTCGGGCGTCCACGTCGGTGAAACCGCGGTGGTGTTGTCGGAAACCCAGTCCCGACCGGTCAATGTGCAGCTGGCCGAACTCGCGTTGGCGCAGCTGGGTGCCCGGGTGTTTCACGTCGTGTTGCGCACGCCCGCCCTGACGGCCCCGGTACCGGTGCGCTCGACCGGCGCATCGGACGCCATAGCTGGTCTGGCGCCGGTGGTACAGGCGCTGGCAGGCAGCGACTTTGTCGCAGACCTGACGGTCGAAGGCCTGCTGCACGCAAGCGAGCTGCCAGGCATTCTGGCCGGCGGAGCCCGGGTGCTGATGGTGTCCAACGAACATCCCGAGGTGCTCGAGCGTTGTCTGCCCGATCCGGCGTTAGAGCCCAAGGTCAAGATCGGCATGCGGCGGCTCAAGCAGGCCCGCCAGATGCAGGTGCGCTCGGCCGCAGGCACCGATCTGTCCATCGGGTTGACCGGTGCGCGCGTGGGTGGTGGCTGGGGATATACGGCGCGTGCGGGCAGCATTTCCCATTGGCCGGGCGGTCTGTGCCTGGCATTCCCGGCCGCTGGCAGTGCCAACGGATCTCTTGTGCTGGACGAGGGTGATGTCAACCTGACCTTCAAGCGCTATCTGGAGCGACCGGTCGTGCTGACGATAGAGAATGATTTTGTGATTGATATCGCTGGCCAGCATCTAGACGCCGAACTCATGCGCAGCTATTTCGCAGCCTGGGGCGACCAGGCTGCCTATGCTGTATCGCATGTGGGCTGGGGCATGAATCCGCGTGCGCGCTGGGATGCCATGGCGTTTTATGACAAGAACGACTTCAATGGCACCGAGTTGCGGGCGTTTGCCGGAAATTTTCTGTATTCAACCGGCGCCAACGAAGTGGCAGGGCGCCACACACTGGGCCATTTCGACCTGCCACTGCGCCGCTGCACTGTGCTGCTTGACGATCAGATCATCGTACAGGACGGCCAATTACAAGGTGAATTAGCGTGAGCGCAGCGCCGGGCCGTTCCCAAGCAAGCTCGCACCGCAGCCCGCAGGGCGAAGGTGTTCAAGATTGCGCAGCGCCGGGCCGTTCCCAAGCAAGCTTGCACCGCAGCCCGCAGGGCGAAGCAACTCCGGGAAACCGGGCCCGCGCGATTCCAGCCTCGATTGCGCAAGGCAGTGGCACAACCGCACTGTTCCTGCTGCATGGCATAGGCGGCGGCAAGCAGGCCTGGGCGGCCAACATGCCAGCGCTGGCCGATGCCGGTTACCACGTGGTCGCCTGGGATATGCCCGGTTACGGCGATTCGGCCATGGTTGAGCCCTGCACCACGACCGAACTGGCACACGCGTTGCAACGGCTGATCCAGCAGGTCGGGGCCGAACGCAATCTGATCCTGGGTCACAGCATGGGTGGCATGGTGGCCCAGGAACTGGTGGCCTTGTGTCCGCAACAGGTCGATGGGCTGGTCCTGTCAGGCACTTCGGCCGCATTCGGTCGTGCCGACGGCACCTGGCAGCAGAGTTTTTTGCGACAACGGTTCGCGCCGTTGGACGCCGGCATGGACATGGCCTCTCTGGCGCGGCAACTCGTGCCCACGATGATGGCGCCACATGCCGATCAACAGGCACGGACAGGTGCCTGTGCGGTGATGGCCGCGGTGCCCCAGGCCAGTTACCGGGCCGCATTGCAGGCCATCGTGTCGTTTGATCGACTCGACAACCTGGCGCGAATTACCGTGCCCACACTGTGCCTGGCCGGTGAGCACGACCGCAATGCACCGCCGCATGTGATGCAGCGCATGGCAGATCGCATCGGGCAGGGGCAGGGCCAATACCAGTGTCTTGCCGGCGTCGGCCATCTCGCCAACATGGAACAACCGCAGATATTCAATTGCGCCGTGCTGGATTTCCTGCAGGCGCATTTCCCAATTCGAGGAGGAATCTGATGCCTAGCGATCCCCGAGTTTCGTCTTCCGCCAAGTTCAGCCGCTATGTGCCGCCGTCCATTGCTGGCGAGTACACGACGTTGACCGACAAGCAGAACCAGTTGCTGGCGATCGCCTGCGACCTGGGGCGCAACAAGTTTGCCGCCCGCGCGCAGCAGATCGATCGCGATGCAGTGTTTCCGTTCGAGAACTACGCCGACATGCACGCGGCGGGCCTGTTGCGTATCTGTGTGCCGGAGCAATACGGTGGCTGGGGCGCGGACTTCGCCACCTACGTGATGACCGCGGCCGAGATCGGGCGCCATTGCGGCGCGACCGCACTGACGCTCAACATGCATGTAAGTTCGACCATGTGGACCGGCTTCATCGCCGACGACCTGGACATGACGGCCGAACAGCGTGCCAGCCACGAGGCACATCGCGCCACACATTACAGGCGTATCGTCGAAGACGGCAAGATTTACTCCCAGCCATTTTCCGAAGGTGGCGCGGCGGCGGCAGGCAAGGCCCCATTTGGCACACTTGCGCGCAAGGTCGACGGCGGCTATCTGGTCAACGGCAAGAAGATCTTCGCGTCGCTGGCGGGTGCCGCCGACTATTACGGCATTTTGTGCACGCTGGACGTTCCGGGCGCGACGCAACGCGATTCACTGTATCTTGCCGTCGACCGCAATGCGCACGGTGTCACGGTTGCCGGCGACTGGGATCCGCTGGGCATGCGCGGCACGGTGTCACGAAACCTGCTTTTCAAGGATGTGTTCGTCCCTCAAGCCGAGTTGTTGATGCCCGAAGGGCTTTATGCCCAGGCGGCGCTGCGCTGGCCACACATGTTCGCCACCTTGTCGCCCACCTACATGGGCATCGCGCAGGCCGCCTACGACTTCACCGTGTCTTACCTGCGCGCCGAACTGCCGGGCATGCCACCGGTGAAGCGGCGCATGTACCCGACCAAGCAGATCGCCGTGGCCGAAATGAAGGTGAAGCTCGAGCAGACGCGCGCGATTTTCCTTCAGAACGCACGCGCGGCCCGTGTCGATCCATCCAAGGAAGTGCGCATGGGCCTGCTGGCAGCGCACTACACCATCATGGAGAACGCCAACGACATCTGCCGGCTTGCGGTGCGAACCTGCGGTGGACAGGCCATGCTCAAGACCTTGCCACTCGAACGCATGTACCGCGATTCGCGCTGCGGCTCGCTGATGCTGCCCTGGACCGCTGAGCTGTGTATCGACCGACTCGGCCGCGACTGCCTGTACGAGGCGGGTGAGCGCGACGAGGTGATCGAGTAGGCGCTGCCGTGGCCACCGGTTCTCCCCCGCGCAGCCAAGCCCGGCGGTTAGTCCCCGCGTTGGCTGCTCGGTGGTGAGCCTGCTGTTCGACCGCATCGC
>JBKJRR010000147.1:0-7074 GCA_046594635.1 Burkholderiaceae bacterium | reverse complement strand
CCCTTGGCCAGCGACATGCACAGGTCGGCCGGATTGGCCTTGCCGTCCCCCGGCAGCCAGATGCCGCCCTGCAGGTCGTCGGTGCGCATGATGGGCACCGACGATCTGCAAGGCGGTATCTGGCTGCCGGGCGACGGCAAGGCCAATCCGGCCGACCTGTGCATGTCGCTTGCCAAAGGCGCACGCAACCGGGGCGTGGCGATGCACGAGGGCATCGAGGTGACCGGCGTCATGATTGAAGGCGGCAAGGTGATCGGTGTGCGTACGACCCGGGGCGACATCTGCTGCGAGGTTGTCGTCAACTGCGCGGGCCAGTGGGCGCGCCAGTTCGGCCGTCTGGCCGGCGTCAACGTGCCACTGTATTCGGCCGAGCATTTCTATGTCGTGACCGGCAAGATCGAAGGCGTCACGCCGATGATGCCCGTGGTGCGCGACCCCGATGGCTTCATCTACTACAAGGAAGAGGTCGGCGGCCTGGTGATGGGTGGCTTCGAGCCGGTGGCCAAGCCCTGGAAGGTCGACCCTATTCCCGCCACCTTCC
Source organism: Burkholderiaceae bacterium (assembly GCA_046594635.1). Lineage (GTDB taxonomy): Bacteria > Pseudomonadota > Gammaproteobacteria > Burkholderiales > Burkholderiaceae_C > CAISIP01. The sequence continues at coordinate 6,533 of JBKJRR010000147.1, read as the reverse complement.
AGTTCGAATTGCTGGGCGAAGACTGGGACCAGTTCGAACCGCTGATGACCAATGCCATCCACCGCACGCCCTGCCTGGAAACGGCCGAGATCAAGATGCTGCTCAACGGGCCGGAGAGTTTCACGCCGGACGGCAACTTCATCCTGGGCGAGGCGCCGGAGTTGCGCAACTACTTTGTCTGCGCCGGATTCAATTCGGCCGGCATCGCGAACTCGGGTGGCGCCGGGCGCCTGATCGCCGAATGGATCATCGGCGGGGAGCCCAGCACCGATCTGTGGGATGTCGACATCCGCCGTTTTGCCGCATTCACCGGCAACCGCAAGGCCTTGTTCGAACGCACGGCCGAGACGCTGGGTCTGCATTACGCGATGCGCTGGCCACGCCAGGAACTGGAAACCGCGCGGCCGCTGCGCACCTCGCCGCTGTACGACAGATTGCGGGCCAAAGGAGCGGAGTTCGGCAGCAAGAACGGTTGGGAGCGTGTCAACTATTTCCGCCCGGACGGTGCCAACGCGCCAGCGCACACCCTGGGCAAACCTGGTTGGTTGCCAATGGTGATCGCAGAACAGCGCGCCACGCGCGAGTCGGTCGCAATTTATGACCAGAGTTCATTTTCCAAGTTGCAACTGCAAGGTCACGACGCGCTGGCGGTGCTGCAGCGCCTGTGCGCCAACGAGATCGACATTCCGATCGGCAAGATGGTCTATACCGCGATGCTCAACGAGCGCGGCGGTTTCGAGAGCGACCTGACCATCATCCGGCAACAGCCGGACCCTTTCGGCGACCGCTTCCTGATCGTCACTGGATCGGGCCAGACCACACGCGACTTCGACTGGATCTCACGCCATATCGGGCCCACCGAACATGCCATCCTGACCGACATCTCGGCACTGTATGGCGTGTTGTCCGTCATGGGTCCGAATGCGGAAACCTTGCTCTCAAGGGTCAGCAACAACGCATTTGCCACCGATACATTGAAGTTCTCCTGGACCCGGCTGATCGACCTGGGTTTTGCCCGCGTGCGCGCCGCGCGCATGAGTTATGTCGGCGGCCCCGGCTACGAGCTGTACGTGCCAGTGGAGATGATGCGCCACGTCTACCAGACATTGACCGAGGCCGGCGCTGACCTGGGTCTGGTCGATGCCGGCTACTACGCACTCGATGCACTGCGCATTGAAATGGGACGGCGCGCCTGGGGCGCCGAGATCGGCCCGGACGAAACGCCGTTCGAGGCCGGCATGATGTTCTCGGTCAAGCTGGACAAGGCCACGCCATTCATCGGGCAGGACGCCCTGCGCCAGAAGCAGGCGCAACCTCTGCGCAAGAAATTGGTTCGCATCGTGCTGGACGATCCCGATGGGTATGTCTGGGGCGGCGAAACCATTGTGCTCGACGGTACGCCGGTCGGGGAAATCACGTCGGCGGGCTGGAGCCCGAAAGCGGGTGCCTGCGTGGCGATGGGCTATGTGCGTGGCACTTGCGCGCAGCTTGCGCATCGTGACACCGTGGCGCATGTGCAGATCTGGGGCGAACTGCGAGCCGCGCGGCTGACCACCCTGTAGCGGCCGGTCAGGCTGCGTCTGCGGTGGCGGTGGTGACCGTCTACAGGCCGAACTGCCAGATCAACCCATACGACAGGCCAGCCCACATGATCAGGAACAGCGGTGTGCCGACACGCACGAAATCGCCGAACCGGTAGCCCCCCGCGTTCATCACCAGCAGGTTGGTCTGGTATCCCATCGGCGTGAGGTAACACAGGTTGCAGCCGAACAACACGGCCAACACGAAAGGTTCTGGGTTGACACCCAGCGAGCGTGCGAGTTCTACGCCCAGCGGTGTGCCAATGGCCGCCGCCGCATTGTTGGATACGAAGTTCGTCAGCAGACCCATCATGCCCATCAGCAGCACCAACACCCAGTGCGCGCCCATGTCGCCCGTCATGCCGGCAAGCTGCTGTGCACCCCAGGCCGTGGCGCCGGTGACGCCGAGCGCATCGCCCAATGCCAGGCTGGAGGCCACCAGCAGGATGACTTTGACCGACAACGAATGAGCCACGTCCTCCCAGGACACGCAGCGCGCCAGCAGCAGCACAATGACTCCGGCCAGCGCTGCCAGTGCAATGGGCAATGTCTTGGACGCCGCCAGCGCGACCACCAACGCCATCACGATCAACGCGATCCAGGCCTTGTCCTGGCGCGGCAACATGTAACGGGCATCGAGCAGCAGACCATAACCGTCGCGTTGCACGCGCGCAATATCCTCGTTCTTGCCCTGCAGCAGCAGAATGTCGCCACCTCGCACCGTACGGTCGGCAAGGCTTTGCCGATCCCAGCCATTTGCCTTGGAGCGCGGGCGCATGCCCACGACGATCACGCCATAACGTTCGGCCAGCCGTTCCTGGCGTATCGTGCGCCGCACCAATGGCGACTCGTTGACGACCACCAGCTGCGCCACCACCGCGGACGGAATGGCTTGGGTTTGTTCAGCGGCATCACTGCCCTGCTTGCCTTCTGATTTGTCGTCGGTCTTCTCGCGGGCTTTGTCCGTCCCCTTGTCTTGCGTGTCCTGTCGCACGCTGTGCAACGGCGCATCGAGTGTCGATTCCAGATCTTTCAGATCCGGGGCCGTGCCCTGCACAATCAAGGTGTCACCGGCGCGCAAGGTGACCGACGGCAGCCTGACGATAGACAACTTGTTGCGCCGCAACTCGACCAGTTGCAGACGGTTGCCGCTGGCGCCAAAAGCCTGGTGCAGCGTTTGACCCTCGAACGAACTTCCCTCGGTGATGCTGAGTTCCGCGTCGAAGACCTGCTCCGAAAGTTGCTCGACACGCGGTTGCACGTGGGCCAGCAGGCGCGGCGCGAACAGCCACAGGTAGATCAGTGCTGGCACCGCGGCCACCGCGACAATGCCGGTGAAGCTGAACATGCCCAGGCCCGTCACACCCAGGCCGGTAGCCAGCGCCACAACAATCAGGTTGGTGGATGTGCCGATCGTCGTGGCCATGCCACCCATCAGCACCGCATAGTTCATCGGCAGCAACATCGCGCCTGCGGGTACGCGGGCCCGCGCCGCAGCGGCCAGGATCAGCGGAATCAAAAGTACCACCAAAGGGGTGTCGTTGATCAGACCGCTGACGCCGGCCGCGCCCAGCAATACGGCGAGCAACGCGAGCCGCGGCCGCTGCGTTACCAGGCTCGACAGCCGGCGTGCTGCGGGTTCCAGCGCACCGGTGAGGACCAGCGCCTGACCCAGCACCATCAACGCGCAGATCGCGACCAGCGCCGGATGGCCCAGCCCCGCGAAAAATCGTGCCGGATCGACCGGGCCGTCGGCACCTGCAAGGGGCACCAGGACAAAACCCAGCGGAATCGCGGCCAGTACCCCGAGGCTGACTGTTGCGATCGGCCAGCGGTCCCAGATAAAGATGGCGAACACACCGATTGCGAACACAAGCATCGCCAACCCATGGGCGCTGAGCGATGCCTGCTGCACTACGGCTATGGTCGTGTTCATCGAATCGGCGCTCTCTCGTGGGTCAGAAAAAATCGCGGCTGCGCCATGGGACCAACTGACACGTGGGAAAGCGCACATGATGGCACCGGCGCACAAATGCCGTTGCAGGAACTGGCGCGACATGAGAGTAGGACCATGCCGCATCGCTACAGCATCGCTACAGCATCGACGCGGCATCGACACGACGCCGTCCGGTCAGCGATGGCAGCCGGATGGATAGCCTCAACGCTGACGCCAGGCCTGGGTGCGTCGCTCAAGCCGGCGGGTAATCAGCAGATGCGCGATCTTCACTGTGGCCGACGTCGCCACAATGGCTACCGCCATCGCTGCCGCTGCCGCCGTAAAGCCGGATTCGTCCATATTGATGATGGTCACGGCCGCCAGCTTGGTTTCAGTCGAATACAGGAAGATCACCGCCGAGACCGTGGTCATGGCATTCACGAACAGATAGATGCTGATGTCAAGCACGGCGGGCAGGCAGACCGGTACCGACACCCGCGCCATGGTGCGCAGCAGCGAGACCTTGAGCGAGCTCGAGACCGCTTCGAATTCATGGTCGAGCTGCTTGAGTGCGGTAGTCGCGGTCAGGTGGCTGACGGTATAAAAGTGCGTGAGCGAGTTGACCACCAGGATGGCCATGGTCGCGTAGATGAAGCCAAACGGGTTGCCCTTGGCATTGAAGAAGAAGATATAGGCCAGACCCAACACCAGGCCGGGCACGGCCATCGGCAACATGGCCATGAACTGCGCGATGCCGCGCGCGGTGCCGAAGGAGCGGGTTTTTTCCAGCAGATAGGCACCGACAAAGATGATGGCAGTGCCGATCACCGCGGTCCACGCCGCCATCTCGACCGAATTGAAATAGGCGCTCCAGCCATTGGAGTCGAATTCGCCGAAGTGGTAATTCTTGAGTGTCAGCGCCAGGTTGTAGGGCCAGCGAGACACGAACGACGCCCACACCGCCATGGCCAGCAAAACAAAGATCAGAAAACCCACCACTGCGCAGAAGATGAACAGGCCATTGTCGCGCCCGGAGTCGGGTTTGGGTACCAGCGGCACGGCGCGCGCCGACAGCAGGGCCACCTGCCGGCCCTGGATGATGCGGTCGGCCATGAAGGCCACGACCGCCGGTATCAGCAGCACGAAACCGACCACCGCTCCCATCTCGAAGTTCTGCTGCCCGATGACCTGCTTGAAAATGTCGGTGGCCAGCACGTTGAAGCGCCCGCCGATGACCTTGGCGATGCCGAAATCGGTCATCACCAGCGTGAAAATGACGAAGCCGGCGCTGATGACACCGTATTTGGCGCCCGGCAGCGTGACCGTAAAAAACACGCGGGTCTTGGACGCACCCAGCGCATCGGCCGCTTCGTAAAGGCGCGAGTCGGCCATCGATAAAGCCGCCAGCAGAATCATCAGTGCATGCGGGAAACAGTAAAAGACCTGCGAGATCACGATGCCGACCGGGCCGTAGATTTCGACCCCGAACATCCAGTCTTTCAGGAAACCCTGATTGCCGAACAGGTAGATCAGGGAGATCGCCGGCAAAAGTGAGGGCGCCAGGATGGGGATCAGCGCCAGCGCCTGGAAAAGGCCTTTCCAGCGCATGCAACTGCGCTGCAGGGCATAGGCGTAAACGAAGGCCAGCGGCAACACGATGGCTGTCGACAGGAAGGCGATGAAGAGGCTGTTCCACACCGAGGCGAACAGCGCCGGTGTCGAGAAGTACGCGATGTAATTGGCCAGTCCGATAAATTCGCCCTGATTATTCTGGAAGCTCTTGGACAGCAGCCACCACAAAGGCAGGATCAGGGTCAGGCCGAGCCAGCCGATCATCAGGCAGATGCCGCCACGCATGAGCCAGTCGTCGCGGTCCAGTCGACGCTTGGTGGGCGCCATGGCACTGGCGGCCGACGCTGCGCTGGTGATGGTCACGACGACTGTGGCGCGCCGGGAAAAACCCGGATGCGCTCGGCGGGCAGACCGACCAACATGTCCATACCTTCGGTGATGGACAGGTCGCGCACGGTGTTGATCGAGAAGTCTGCCAGCAGCGCTGGTTTGCCACCGTCGATGGAAAGTCCCACGCGGCAGAATGATCCGAGAAACTCCATCTCGGCCACGCGCACGGCGAAGGTGTTCTCCGCATTGGCGTTCACATTGCGCACGACCACATCCTCAGGACGGATCGCCAATGTGACTTCGCTGCCTGGGCCGGGCCGGATGTCGATGTCGCAGCTCAGGTTCATCGCGCCGTACCGCACCAGGCCCGGTTTGACGACGATGCCGGCCAGCAGATTGGTCTTGCCCACGAAGTCGGCCACAAAGGCGCTGGCCGGTTCGCGGTAGATTTCCATCGGTGTGCCCACCTGTTCGATCACTCCGTGGTTCATCACCACAATGCGGTCGGCCATGGTCAGGGCTTCTTCCTGGTCGTGCGTCACCATGATGGTGGTCACACCCAGGCGCTTGTGAAGATGGCGGATTTCCTGGCGCAGGTAGGCACGCACCCGCGCATCCAGCGCGCTGAGCGGTTCGTCCAGCAGCAGCAATCCGGGAGACAAGGCCAGCGCACGGGCCAGGGCCACACGCTGCTGCATGCCGCCGGAGAGCTGGGCCGGGTATTTGGGCCCGGAATCGGGCAGGCCCACCAGGCGCAGCAGGTCGGCGACCCGGGTGGCGATTTCCACCTTGGCCATGCGCCGGCTGACCAGACCGTATCCGACGTTATCGGCCACGGTCAGGTTAGGGAACAAGGCGTAGGACTGGAACACGATGCCGAAGTCGCGTTGCGAAGCCGGCAGATTGGATATTTCACGGTCCGCCTGAAAGATGCGTCCGGAAGTTTGGGTCTCCAGCCCGGCGATCGCCCGCAGCAAGGTGGTCTTGCCACAGCCGGACGGGCCCAGGAAACAGACGAACTCGCCTGGAAAGACATCCAGGGAGAGTTGCTTGAGCGCCCAGAAACTGCCGAACTGCTTCGTCAGATTCTCGATACGCAGATAAGGCTTGTGGGT
>JBKJRR010000046.1:0-12411 GCA_046594635.1 Burkholderiaceae bacterium | reverse complement strand
AACTGGCGCTCGATGTCCTCCATTAATGGCGTAAGGGCCGCCTCCATGGCGCCAAATGCAATCACGGACTTCCCGACCTTTTCCACCGCAGTCCCTCGGTCGAGAAGTCCGTGATTGCATTTGGCGCCATGGAGGCGGCCCTTACGCCATTAATGGAGGACATCGAGCGCCAGTTTTGCGAAGTCCGGGTCTTCAGCCTGCCAAGTGTGGATCACCCCGAGTTTGGTCGGCATATCGAGCTCGGCGTCAAAGGCGATGCCCGTTTTGTCGATGCCGCCTATGCGTTCCTGCTCGACGGACTTCGGCAACGTGCGGTTCGCATGGGCCCCGAAATGGTGCGAAACTAAGTTGCACCAATTGGGTGCGAAAATGGGGCAGAGCCCTTTTCTGGTGCGATGTGTCGCGTAGTCGGTTCGCCGGATTCATCACTGCGACTTCGGTGATCGACAAAACAACAGGCAAAATAACGGGTTGGGCCAAACTGGCGCAGGGGCCAGACGATTGGCACAAAAACTGCGTTGATCTGCCCGCAACGAATTTCAATAACCGCTCAACAGGAGTATTTGATGGCCAAGACCGTCGCAGACGTGATCAAGATGGTGAAGGAAAACGAAGTCAAGTTCGTCGACTTCCGTTTTACCGACACCCGGGGCAAGGAGCAGCACGTGACGGTGCCTGTTTCGCATTTTGACGAAGACAAATTCACATCCGGTCACGCGTTTGACGGCTCGTCGATCGGCGGCTGGAAAGGCATTGAAGCATCGGACATGCAACTGATGCCCGATCCCAATACGGCCAATATCGACCCGTTCTTCGAAGAGACCACGTTGTTCATGAGCTGCGACGTGGTTGAACCCAGCGACGGCAAGGCTTACGACCGCGATCCGCGCTCGATCGCCAAGCGTGCCGAGGCCTACCTCAAGTCCTCTGGTATTGGCGACACCGCCTACTTCGGGCCAGAGCCTGAGTTCTTCATCTTCGACGATGTGCGCTGGGGTGCCGACGCATCAGGTTCTTTCGTCAAGATCGACGAATACGAAGCCCCATGGAACACCGGCAAGAAGATCGAAGGCGGTAACCGCGGCCATCGTCCGACCACCAAGGGTGGCTATTTCCCGGTTCCCCCAGTCGACAGCACGCAAGACTTGCGCGCCGAGATCTCGCTGATTCTGGAGTCCCTGGGCATCCCGGTTGAAGTGTTCCACCATGAAGTGGCAGGTGCTGGCCAAAACGAGATCGGAACCCGTTTCAGCACACTGGTGCAGCGCGCCGACTGGGTGCAGATCCTCAAGTACGTGGTCTGGAACGTGTCCAACTCGTATGGCAAGACGGCCACTTTCATGCCCAAACCGATCGTGGGCGACAACGGCTCCGGTATGCACGTGCACCAGTCGGTGTGGAAAGACGGCAAGAATCTGTTTGCCGGTGACGGCTACGCCGGTCTGTCGGACTTCGCGTTGTACTACATCGGCGGCATCATCAAACATGCCCGCGCTCTGAATGCGATCACCAATCCCGGCACCAACAGCTACAAGCGCCTGGTGCCTGGCTTTGAAGCCCCGGTCAAGCTGGCCTATTCGGCCAAGAACCGTTCGGCATCGATCCGCATTCCGTTTGTGGCGAATCCGAAAGGCCGCCGCGTCGAGGCACGTTTCCCGGATCCGCTGGCCAATCCCTACCTTTGCTTCTCGGCATTGCTGATGGCTGGTCTGGACGGCGTGGAAAACAAGATCCATCCGGGCGAAGCCGCCACCAAGGACCTGTACCATCTTCCGCCGGAAGAAGACGCGCTGATCCCGACCGTGTGCCACAGCCTGGATCAGGCGTTGGAGTACCTTGACAAGGATCGCGAATTTTTGACCAGGGGCGGCGTGTTCTCCGACACCATGATCGATGCCTACATCGAACTCAAGATGGGTGAAGTGACCCGTATGCGGATGGCCACCCATCCGATCGAGTTCGACATGTATTATTCGCTTTAACAGCGGCTTATCAGGCTTGTCAAGGCGAGCCTGTCGAGGTTACAACAAGGGCGGTTCCGACCGCCCTTGTTCATTTGTGGGATATGTTGCTGGTTTGGCCATTCGGGCCATCTGGCGCATACTCGAAGGCCGTCCCTGCATCCTGAGACGCTTGGAGAGAGCTTCATGCATTTTTCGTCGATTCCCCTGGTTGCCATTCTGCTGGTTCTTGCTGGCCCGTCACAGGCCCAGATTTACCGCTGCGGCAACGAATACACCAACAAGATTACGGACGCGCAAAAAGGCCAGTGCAAGCTGCTGGAGGGCGGAAACGTCACTGTCATCCAGGGTTTCAAGGCGCCGGCCACAGCTGCAGTGTCGTCCGGCGCGTCGATAGCCGGAGCACCGGTGCGTCTGGCCTCGGCAGGGCCTTCGCAGACGCGTGTGGACAACGCGGATCAGAAAGCACGCGATTCCGATGCGCGGCTGATTCTGGAGTCCGAACTCAAGAAAGCCGAAGCGCGAAACGCCGATTTGTTGCGAGAGTACAACAACGGTGAGCCCGACAAACGGGGCGACGAGGCGCGCAATTACCAGAAATATCTGGATCGTGTCGCCGAATTGAAGGCGACGCTGGCACGTAATGAAAGCGATATTTCCGGCATTCGACGCGAACTCGGTCGGGTTGTCGGTTCAAAATAGCACGCTTGATATCTGCCAACTCCACCGCCCTGATCGATATCCTGCCCTCGCGCTTCAGGTCCTTTGATCTGTTGGCCACGCTGGTCGCGGTCGTGCATGAAGACGGCGTCGTTGAATTCGCGAATGCGGCACTGGAAGATGCGCTGGGTGTATCGCGTCGCGCCATCGTCGCGTCGCAGTTCTCCGACAACTTCACCGAGCCGCAGGCCTTGCTCCACGCGCTGCAAGGCGCTGGCGGCAATGCCTTCGCTGCAATGCGTTATGACGCCTGGCTTAAGCGGCTCAATCATGAGCCGATGCCGGTACATGTGATCGTCACGCAGACCGAGTCGCGGCGCGAAATCGTCGTGGAGCTGCTGCCTCAGGAGCAGCAGGCGCGCCAGGAGCGCGAAGAGCGCCTTACTGACCAGGCCCAGGCGAACAAGGAGCTGATCCGCAACCTGGCGCACGAAATCAAGAACCCGCTGGGCGGCATTCGTGGCGCCGCGCAGTTGCTCGAGATGGAGATCGAGGGACGCGGGCTCAATGAATACACGCAGGTCATCATTCGTGAGGCGGACCGCCTGCAGTCCTTGGTTGACCGTCTGCTGGCACCGCATCGCTTCCCGCAACGGGTGGGCGACGTCAACATCCATGAAGTGTGCGAACGTGTGCGTTCGCTGATCGTTGCGGAGTTCCCGCGTGGCCTGCGCGTGGTGCGCGATTACGACACCTCGATTCCCGAATTGCGCGCCGATCGGGAGCAGTTGATTCAGACCGTTCTGAACATCGCGCAGAACGCCTGCCAGGCGTTGCACGCGCACATCGCGGCAGGTGACGCGACGCTGACTTTACGCACACGGGTTGCGCGACAGATCACTTTTGGCAAACACAGGTACAGACTGGCACTGGAATTGCATGTCATCGACAACGGGCCTGGTGTTCCAGACTCGATCAAGGATCGCATCTTCTATCCGCTCGTGTCGGGCAGGGATGGTGGATCCGGGCTGGGGTTGACGCTGGCACAAACTTTTGTGCAGCAACACCATGGCCTGATCGAGGTGGAAAGCAGTCCCGGTCGAACCGACTTCAAGATCCTCATACCACTGTCCTGAATTTTGTCCCATCAACACCCTCACCGCCGGCGCCCTATGCGCCAGACCTCACCATGAAGCCCATCTGGATCGTTGACGATGACCAGTCCATCCGTTTCGTGCTGGAAAAGGCCTTGCTGCGAGAGAACCTGGCCACACGCAGCTTCACCAATATTCGCGATGTGTTGGCAGCGCTGGAATCGGCTGGCGAGGACGACGGGCCGCAGATTCTGGTGAGCGACATCCGGATGCCAGGTGGCTCGGGGCTGGACCTGCTCGAGCGCGTCAAGCGGGAACGCCCGGCCTTGCCGGTCATCATCATGACCGCCTTCTCCGATCTGGAGAGTGCGGTTTCGGCCTTCCAGGGCGGCGCGTTCGAATACCTGCCCAAGCCGTTCGACCTGCCCAAGGCGGTGGAGCTGATCCGCCGTGCCATGCAGGAGAGCCAGAGGGAAGCGGTGTCCGAGCAGCGCAGTGTCGCGCCAGCGGAAATGCTGGGTCAGGCGCCGGCAATGCAGGATGTATTCCGCGCCATCGGTCGGCTGAGCCAGAGCAATGTGACGGTGATGATCACTGGCGAATCAGGCACTGGCAAGGAACTGGTGGCGCGTGCCCTGCACAAGCACTCGCCACGCGGCCTTGGCGGCAACGCGCCGTTTGTAGCCATCAACACCGCTGCCATTCCCAAGGATCTGCTCGAAAGCGAATTGTTCGGTCACGAACGGGGTGCGTTCACCGGTGCGCAGACCATGCGTCGGGGTCGATTCGAGCAGGCTGACGGCGGCACCTTGTTTCTGGACGAGATCGGCGACATGCCGTTTGATTTGCAGACCCGGTTGCTGCGCGTATTGTCAGACGGCAATTTCTACCGCGTCGGCGGACATGACGCGATCAAGACCAATGTGCGGGTGATCGCAGCCACCCACCAGGACCTGGAGCAACGGGTCAAGGATGGGGTGTTCCGGGAAGACCTGTTCCATCGACTCAATGTGATCCGGCTGCGTTTGCCACCCCTGCGCGAACGCCGCGAGGACATTACCGGACTGACGCGCCATTTCCTGCAGCAAAGTGCGCGTCAGCTCGAAGTGGAGCCCAAGCGCATTTCCGATCTGGCACTGGCGCAGCTGTCGAAATTTCCGTTTCCCGGCAATGTGCGCCAGCTCGAGAACATCTGCCACTGGCTGACCGTGATGGCACCGGCGCAGGTGATCGATGCCAAGGATCTGCCGCCGGAGGTGCTCGGTGCGATATCGGTGCAGGCGGCACCGGACGTGGCGCCAGCCGCTGCAGCGGATGGCGCGCTACCCCGGCTGCCAACCCCATCGGCGCCGCAGTCTGTATCGGCACCGTCGGGTGCCGTTTGGCAGGCGGCCGAAACCTTGCTAGATATGTCCGCATGGGAGACGGGTGTCGAAGGCGAGGCGAGACAGTTGCTCGACGCGGGCCGACAGGATGTGTGGGAGGCCCTGACGCGAAGGTTCGAGTCGCGGCTCATCCTCACCGCATTGGCCCATACCCGCGGCCGTCGTATCGAGGCAGCACAAAAGCTCGGCATCGGTCGCAATACGATCACGCGCAAGATTCAGGACCTCGGCCTGGAGTGAGCGCCTGCGCAGTCGGCTTACCACCGGCTGCTTTTGCTGACTTGACTCAGTCGTTCAGTTCCACGACCACCGGCGTGTGGTCACTCGGGCGTTCGTTCTTGCGCGGCGCCTTGTCGATGACGCAAGCGCGCGCCCGTGCCTTGAGCGCATCGCTGATCAGGATGTAGTCGATGCGCAGTCCCCGGTTGCGGCGAAACGCGAACTCCCGGTAGTCCCACCAGCTATAGGTTTTCTCGGCTTGCTCGAACAGGCGGTAGCTGTCGTGCAGACCGAGCTGCAACAGCGCCTGGAAGTTCTCGCGCTCCTGCGTGGTGTGGTGGATGGTCTCGCGCAGGCCGTCCGGGTCCCAGCTGTCGCGGTCCTCGGCCGCCACGTTGAAGTCTCCCAGCAACGCCAATTGCGGGTGTGCAGCCAGCTCGTTGCGTACATGGCCGTGCAAGGCTTCGAGCCAGCGCAACTTGTAGGCGAACTTTTCGCTACCCGGTTCCTGACCGTTGACGAAATAGCCATTGACCACGCGCAGGGCGCCGCTCGGTGTGTCCACTGTGGCGGCGATCACGCGCGACTGCTCGTCGGCAAATCCCGGAATATGGGTCACCACATCGCGCAGCGGCATGCGGCTGAGGATGGCGACACCGTTGTACGTCTTCTGCCCGACCGCGGCGCTGTGATAGCCCGCCTGTTGCAGCGCGTCTCGCGGAAACTTGTCATCGGTGAGCTTGAGCTCCTGCAGGCACAACACATCCACCGGGTTGGCGGCCAGCCAGTTCAGCACCTGCGGCAGGCGCACGGTCAGCGAGTTGATATTCCAGGTGGCAAGTTTCATGCCTTGATTGTCCACAAGTCGCAGGTCAAGGCACAGCGACGGTGAGTGGCGCTGCCGCTTGTCACCGACCGCCCGACACGTCAATCGTGGTGCCGTGCACGTAGGAGGCCTGTGGACCGAGCAGCCAGAGTGCGGCAGCGGCAATCTCCTCGGGCTGCCCGACCCGGCCTAGCGGAATGCTGGGCGACACGTCGCGTATCAAGGTCGCGCCGCCCATGGGGCCCAGGATGTCGGTCTCGACAACGCCGGGCCGGATGCCGACCACGCGTATGCCTTGCCCGCCAACCTCTTTTGCCAGACCAATGGTCAGGCTGTCGATAGCACCTTTGCTGGCGGCATAGGCGACCATGCCCGCGAGCCCTCCCAAGCGCGCGGCAGCCGATGAGATGTTCACGATGACGCCGCCACTGCCACCGTGGCGCAAGGCCATGCGGCGAATGGCGGCAGCGCTGCAGTGGATGCTGGCATAGACGTTGGTACGGAACAAGGTTTCCAGCGCATCGGCAGGCATATCCTCCAGCGGCTGTATCGGGCCGCCAACGCCAGCGTTGTTGATCAGTGCCGCCACGCGGCCGAAATGGGTGTCGGTCTGTGCGAACAATTGCTGCACTTCGTCCGATCGTGACACATCGGCACGAATGGCGATGGCAGCACCGCCAGCATTCTCGATATCTGCCACGACTGCCAACGCCGCGTCGCGGTTGCTGTTGTAGTTGACGACCACGCGGTAACCAGCGCGCCCACCGGCACGCGCACACGCGGCGCCGATGCCACGCGAGGCGCCGGTGACGATCAGCACGGGCGCCTCGCGGCCTGGATCGATATTGTCAGCTGGTTGCATTGCATTGCTCCGTCAGGTTTGGCGCGCACTGCGCGCCTGCGGATTGACCACGTACGGTGGCAAACGACCCTGGGCCACGTCGATGACTGCGCGAAAGGCGCTTTCGGCCAGCAGGCGCAAACATTCGTCGGTGAAGCAGATCGCGTGGGGCGTGACGACCACGTTGTCCAGCTGCAATATCGGGTTGTCGATCGGGGTTGGTTCCTGCTCGAACACATCCAGACCGGCGCCGGCAATGTTGCCACTGGCGAGCGCCGCATAAAGCGCTTTCTCGTCGACGATAGGTCCGCGTGCAGTATTGATCAGGTAGGCGCCGGGTTTCATCAGTGCCAGTTTGCGGGCATCGACCAGTCCGTGTGTGTGTTCGTTCAACGGGCAATTGACGGTCAGGAAGTCCGATTCGCGAAACAGCGTGTCCATATCCACCAGCCGTATACCCATGGCGGCGGCATGTGCCGCGTCGATGGCGGGGTCATGGGCAATGGCGACCATGTCCAGCGGTTTGGCCAGGCGGAACAGTTCGGCGCCAATGTTACCGATGCCGATCGAACCCAGCGTGCGACCGGTCAGCCCGGTCCCCATGTGGTCGAGCTTTTTATTCCAACGGCCGCCGCGGGTCAGCCGGTCCTTGATCAGTACCTTCTGCGCCAGCATGAGGATCAGCGTCAGCGCCGAGGTGGCGACCGGACGACGTACGCCGTCCGGGGCGATCGTCAACCACACACCGGCGGCGCTGCACGCGGGCACATCGATGGTGTCGTATCCGACGCCAAAGCGCGCAATCAGCTTGAGCCGGATGTCCGGCCCGCGCAGGCTGGCGGGTGTGACACGTGTGAGCATGGCGCAGATGGCATCGTACCGAGCCACATGCGCCGGGGTGATTTCGCTGGAGTCGCTGTCCATGATTTCCCATTCGACTCCCGGTTGGTCGAGCAAGGCCAGCGGGGTGTTGCCGAAGATGGGCGTACCGTCGGACCGCAGGACATCGGCCGTGATGCCGACGCGGAATGTATTCATGGGTCAATTCCTCACGTGCAGGGGATCGGGTGTCTCTTGCGTTAACTGTGGCCAACGATCTTACCGGTGAACGGCAAGCGGCCGCGACCCATGCGATAGGGGCTCAGTAATGTCCGGTTGAAAAGTGAACAGATTCAATTGGTTAGCGTCAAGCGGCATTTCTGGAGTATCAGAATCGGGCTGCAAGGCGCATCACAGCTGCGTTTTCTCGAAAGCCGAGACGGAAAGAATCTGTAGCAACGTGTATAGCGAGGCATCGAGTTGAAGCTTCTTCTTGACGATGGCAATGTGCACGTAGGTACATACGGCGCACCAGATTTACGTCTTCACCGCTTTCTCGCTGGCGCCCAGGGATTTCTTGATTCGCAAATGCTGCCGGGTCCATTTGAAGAACCACTCGACCCTCCAGCGATTCTTTTAGAGCGCTGCAATGGTGAGGGTCGGCAGCGCGGTGTTGTTGGTCAAGAAGACCTGTGTATTGCCGCTCTCGGGATCCTTGAGACGGATGTGGCGCAGGTGCTCGGGATAGTGTCTGGCCGCACAAAGGCCATTGAGGTCGACGGCCTGGTCGCAGATCACGCCGGTGCTGCGATCGCTCGGCTGGGAGTACACGCGCCTGGCATCCATGCCGCGCTTGGCGCGCGTCACGAAGAAGGCCCCGGCCTGGTGCATCTTGTACAGCCGGGCGAAGTCCAGGAGAAGTGGCTCCGCAAATCTGAACAGCGCGATAAGTGGAAACTCCGGGCATGATGCCGGGCCGAGAGCGGCCTGGCGAGAAGGAGTTTTTGATGGTGAAGAAATCCGCGCGGCGCACCCGGCGCACGCATACACCCGCGTTCAAGGCCCGTGTGGCTCTGGCCGCCTTGCGCGAAGACAAGACGATGGCCGAGCTGTGCAAACAGTTCGAGATCCATCCAACGCAGATCACGGAGTGGAAGCGCCAGCTGCTTGAGCATGCGGCAGACGCATTTGGCGGGGGTGCCGAGAAGGTGGAGCCGGTTGACCTGGCTCCACTGCACGCCAAGATCGGCCAACTGACGTTGGAGAATGAATACGAAGGGACTTCCCACTTTCCGGTAACGGCATCGAGTGCCAAGATTGGTGTGTGAACGTCAATCTGCAACCTTCGAAAGGAGAAGTCCCATGAGTGAGATTACACGAGTTGGTGTCGATTTGGCAAAACGCGTCATCCAGGTCCATGCGGTGGACGCTGCGGAGAGGTTGGTAACCAACCGGCCACTTGCACGCGACAAATTCATGGCCTGGTGCGCCCAGCTTGCGCCGGGTTGCCTGATCGCCATGGAAGCGAGTTCTGGCTCTCACCATTGGGCACGCAAACTCGTTGCTTTAGGGCTTGATGCGCGCATCATTGCGGCCGACCTGGTGACGCCTTACCGGATGCAGGGCAAGGGCGGTAAGAATGACGCCAACGACGCTGCAGCCATATGCGAAGCAGCATCACGAGCCAAGATGCGATATGTTCCTGTCAAGACCGTCTCGCAGCAGGGAATGCTGTGTGTACATCGACTGCGTGAGGGGCTGAAGGAAGAACGCACCGCTTGCATCAATCGCATCCGGGGGTTATTGGCCGAATTTGGCATCGTGGTCGCGCAAAGTTTCCAGGCGCTACAAGAATGTCTGGGCGACGTGATCGAAGACGCCAGCAACGAACTGCCCGGCATGGCCCGCCTGGTGATAGAGCGCGCCCAAATGCAATGGCATGAACTTGACGAGCACATTGCCTGGTGCGACGCACGCATTGCAGCGCACCTCAAAGACGACGAACAAGCCAAGGCGGCAACCCAGCTCATGGGTGTGGGACCGGTCACCGCTTCTGCCGTGGTGGCCACTGTGGGCGACTTCGGCCAGTTCAGGAATGGTGCGCAGTTTGGTGCTTGGCTGGGTTTGACGCCACGACAGAATTCCAGCGGAGGCAAGAACAAATTGGGCGGTATCACAAAGCGCGGTGACAAGTACCTTCGCTCGATGATGATCCAGGCGGCCAAGTCAGCTGTGATGACAGCGCATAAGCGCCACGACCCGATTTCAAGATGGGTGTATCAAGTGCGAGAGAGATCGGGCTGGCAAAAAGCGGTGGTGGCCTTGGCAAACAAGAATGCGCGCATTCTGTGGGCCGTGATGACCAAAGGCAGGCCCTTTGATGCCAATCACGTAAGTGTCAAACCCGCCGCAGCGTCCGCATTGCCAATGGGCGTCGGCGCCGGATGAACGCGCGATCGCAAAGTAGATAGTTTGTTGTTGATTTCCTCATTTCCTTGCAAGACGTGAATTCGAAGATGCATTGAACAGGTCAGACCGGCAGCGGGCAAGCTCGATAAAAAATCCGTTGCGCCGATTGCGGTGACAACGAAGAATGAATGGAGCCTCGCTGAGCGGTTCGTATCTGGGTCCGAGCCGGAACTTCCGGTTCAACAAGGCCGCCTGTAGATTTGCAGTCTGTTCCTCGTTTCAGGCATGCTCTCAGTCTCACGTACCGCAGGAGATACCGTCACCAAGGAAAGCTATCGATCCGCACTTGACTACGTGGGAAGTCCCTGTAGATTTTTTAGAGGGCGCGCTCACCAAAGCGGGATTGCTGAGCGCAAAGCGATGATTGACCGAAGCCACGATCTTTCCGTCACGCGCCAGGCGAAACTGCTGGGCATCAGCAGGGGCTCGGTGTACTACCTGCCCCGGCCCGTCAGCGATGCCGATCTGGCGCTGATGCGCAGGATTGACGAGTTGCACCTTGAACACCCGTTCATGGGTGCGCGCATGCTGCGCCGAATGCTGCAGCGTGAGGGTGTGAAGGTCGGCCGCCGTCATGTGGCAACTCTCATGCAGCGCATGGATATCGAAGCCCTGTGCCCGCAACCCGGCACCAGCAAGGCGCACCCAGGGCACAAGATTTACCCCTACCTGTTGCGCAAGCTGGCCATCACCCGTTCCAACCAGGTGTGGGCGCTCGATACGACCTACATCCCGATGGCCAGAGGCTTCGTGTACCTGACGGCGGTGGTGGATGTGGCCAGCCGCAAGGTGCTGGCGCACAAGGTGGCAATCACGCTGGAAGCCTGTCATGCCAAGGAGGTGATTGAGCAGGCGTTCTTGCGCCACGGCACGCCGGAGATCGTCAACACCGACCAGGGCAGCCAGTTCACCGCGACGGAGTTCACCGACGTTGTGTTGGACAAGGGCTGCAAGCTCAGCATGGACGGGCGTGGTGCGTGGCGCGATAACGTGTTCGTCGAACGGTTCTGGCGCAGCGTCAAGTACGAGCGCGTGTATCTCAGGGCCTATGACAGCGTCAGCGCCGCGCGCACTGACATTGCCCAATACGTCGATGAGTTCAATGTCAAGCGGCCGCATTCCAGCCTTGCTGACGCGACGCCCGATGAGTTCTACTTTGCCAATCTGCCGAAGATCGCCGAGGCAGCATAAGATGAAGTCTGTGGTGCGCCCCGAGTTGCCCACCGCGTCGGTCGGTTCGTCGCAAGCGCCGACCGCCGCCGTGGACAACTCTGCATCGTTTGCAACCTGCCCGCAGTCCACTTAAAACTCGGGGGAAGTTGTTCAAACAAGCGGAGCCACTTCTAGGTAGCCCCGGTCCATGACGTAGAAGGCACCAGCTTCGATGGGCAGGAAGTCCAGCACATTGACCTCGTGCATCTTGCCGTCGCTGATGTGCATGAAGGCGGGAATGGCCCCACGCAAGTCCAGCAGCGTGTGCAGCTTGATGGCCGCTTTGGCGGATCGAAATGGCGCCCAGTCGAACAGCGCCAAGCACAGGTCGATGGTCGTGGCATCCAGCGCGTAAACGGTCGCATCCAAATCGAGGTCCAGGCGCTCGTCGGTATACAGGCTTCTGGCCTGCGTGATCATGCGCATGGCCAGGTCGTGATAGATGCGCCAGTCGCGCAGGTTCAATGCGTCCGACAGCGTAGAGCGCGCCGGTACGTTGCCCAATCCCATGTGAAACAGCTTGGCGCGATTGGCCGTCAGACAGACTTCGATGTCGCGCAAGGACTCGCGCCACGTCAACTGCGCAAAGGCCATGACCCGAAACAGATCGGCACAACTGAGGGTGCGCACACCCGCATCGCCGCTGTGACGTTGGACCACACGCCCGAATGTCTTCCATGGCACGAATTCCATGACTTGGGCAAACAGCGTCTTGCCAACGTTCATGCACTACTCCCGAGCGGTTAAACCCGAAAGCATCGCAAATATGAAAAACGAAATTCAAATCGTGGACACCCATGAATCGCTCGAAACCCGCATCAGCATTGGCTTTGCGGAGCTTCGACTCTAATTAAACCGGACACTACTGTTGCGCAGTAACAAGACACCAGACATTCCAAGTGCGTGGCGTTAGTAATTGCCCTGG
>JBKJRR010000523.1:0-3463 GCA_046594635.1 Burkholderiaceae bacterium | reverse complement strand
GGTGAACTTGCTTGTAGGAGCCGGCTGACGGCGGCTGCCGGCTATCGCTGATTTCGGGCGGACTTGGGATTCACGATCATGGTGCATCTGTGAAATACCCACGGGAAGAAGCAACACCATGTACTTGCACATCGCACCATCGCCAGGCAACGTCGACATCGAATTGCCCTTGGCACACGCAATGTCCATTGCAGACATCGAACGGACGCTTGGCACCGTGGCGGGGAGCGGAGGCGCATTTGCTGGCGCTTTTGCGCCGACACTGTCTCAGGTGGCGGCGTATCCCCAGGACGCCGGACTGCGGCCGCAAGACTTCCTGCGCATGAGTTCCTGACTCCGCCAGGAAGGTGACACAGACGTTCCCAGGGCAACCCGGGCGGCGTTTGCTGGCAAATCACCGTAATATCGCGGGCATGAATACCCGCGCAATCATGCCCTCCGTCTACCTGCCACATGGTGGTGGGCCCGCATTTTTCATGAGCGGCCCCATGGAGCAGATGTTCCGCCCCATGGGGCAATTTCTAAACTCGTTTCACACCCTTTTACCCACGCAACCCCGCGCGATTCTGGTCGTTACCGCCCATTGGGAAGCGCCGGAGATCAGCTTTTGTGGTGGCGAAAATCCCGCCCTGATCTACGACTACCACGGCTTTCCAAGGGAAACCTACGACATCACCTATCCGGCGCCCGGTGCACCTTCTTTGGCCGCCAAGGCCGCCAAGTTGCTCGTCGATGCCGGTATCGAGAGTCGGGTCGACCCCGAACACGGCTGGGACCATGGCGTGTTCATTCCGCTCAAGATGATGTATCCGCAGGCCGACATCCCGGTGCTGGCGATGTCGCTCAAGGTGGGTCTGTCTCCAGCGCAGCATGTCGCGACGGGCGAGGCCTTGCGGCCCTTGCGCGACGAAGGCGTGTTGATCATGGGCAGCGGCATGAGTTATCACAATCTGCGCCAGATGGGCAACAGCGCCGCCGCGCTGGATTTTGACCGTTGGCTCGATGGCGCGATGGCGGGCGATGCCGAATACCGCCGCTCGTGGCTTACGCAGTGGACGCGTGCCCCGGCCGGGAGGACCTCGCACCCGCGCGAGGAACACCTGTTACCGCTGATGGTGGCCTCGGGCGCCGGCAGCGATGCGTCGGGGCGCAAGATCTGGAGCGGGGCGGTGGGCGCCACGGCCGTGTCGGCCTGGGCGTTTGACTAGCTGCGCTCGTTCGCCAAGTCGCGTCAGGCGCGGCCCGATCCACGGGTCCGACACCACCGCACCAGCCGATGAAAGACGCGGGCCTACTTCTTGCCCAGACCCAGTTGTTGGGCCGCCTCGGTGTAGAGCCGGGTCTTTTCCTTCATGAAGGCCTCCATCTGGTCCGTGCCCACATTGACCAGTTCAAAACCACTTTTTGCGGCCAACTCCTTCATCTCCGGGTCGTTGTTCATCTGGGCCCACAGGTCGGACAGACGCTTGCGCGTCTCGGGCGGGGTTGACTTGGGCACGCCAATGCCGCGGTAGGCGCCGTCCACCCAGTCAACGCCAAGCTCGCGGAAAGTGGGCACGTCAGGCAGCAGCGGGTGGCGCTTTTCCATGGCCACCGCCAGCGCGCGCACCTTGGTCTTGTTGTTGATGGCAAACGCGGTGTACGACATGGCACCGTCGATCTGGCCACCGACCACCGCAATTGCCATGTCGCCTGTGCCCTTGAACGGCACATAACCCGACTTGACGCCGAATGCGGCGTTCATCCGCTCGTGGGCCGCGTGGTTGGCAGAATTCAGTCCCGAGCCTCCGATGTTGAGTTTTCCTGGCGCGGCCTTGGCCGCCTTGATGAAATCGGCAAAATTCTTGTATGGGCTCTGCTCCGGCACCACCAGGCTGTCGGGCGTGAAATGGAACCAGAAAACCGGCGTGACATCCGCCGTCTTGTATTGCACCTGGCCTTCGATCGGCTGGAACACGATGTGAGGCAGGTTGACGCCCACGATGTTCACGCCGTCGGCGGGCAGGCTGTTCATCTGGCCCCACATCAAACCGCCGCCAGCACCGGGCTTGTACTGTACGACCGTCTCGATTGCCGGACATTTTTTCTTCAGCACCAGTTGCTGATGGCGCGCCGACAAGTCGGATTCGCCGCCTGGCGGAAACGCCTGCCAGTACTGCAGGCTCTTGTCCGGGCAGACGACGGTCTGGGCGGAAACGACAGGTGCGAGCAACGCGATGCACAGGGCGGAAAACAGTCTCTTCATGGTGTGTCTCCAGTGTTGAATGGGTACGCTGACAAGATTCAGGTTGCCTGTTCCAGTTCGGCCAGTTCGGCCAGTTCGGGCGTGACCGCGATACGCGCGCAGATGGCATCCGTCACCTGTGCGGTGGTCGCTTTACCGCCCAGGTCCCGGGTGTGCAGGCCCGGGTCTGCGGTAACTGACTCAATGGCCTGCATCAGGCTGGCTGCCGCCCGGGTCTCGCCCAGGTGTTCCAGCAGCATCACGCAGGACCAGAAGGTGCCGATCGGATTGGCCAGTCCCTGACCCATGATGTCGAAGGCAGAACCGTGGATGGGCTCGAACATCGACGGGTAGCGCCGCTCCGGATCGATGTTGCCGGTTGGCGCAATGCCCAGGCTGCCGGCCAGCGCCGCCGCCAGATCACTCAGGATGTCGGCGTGGAGGTTGGTGGCCACCAGTGTGTCGAGCGAAGCGGGCCGATTGACCATGCGCGCGGTGCAGGCGTCCACCAGTTCCTTGTCCCAGCGCACGTCGGGGAACTCGCGCGCAATCTCGGCGGCGATTTCGTCCCACATCACCATGGCGTGACGCTGGGCGTTGGACTTGGTCACAACGGTCAGCAACTTGCGCGGCCGCGACTGCGCCAGACGAAAGGCAAATCGCATGATGCGCTCGACACCCACACGCGTCATCATCGACAGGTCGGTCGCAACTTCGATCGGGTGACCCTGGTGCGCGCGGCCGCCCACGCCGGCGTATTCGCCTTCGGAGTTCTCGCGCACGATGACCCAATCGAGGTCTTTGCGTTCGCAGCGCTTGAGTGGCCCGTCGATCCCGGGCAGGATGCGCGTCGGGCGCACGTTGGCGTACTGGTCGAACCCCTGGCAAATTTTCAGCCGCAGGCCCCACAGCGTGACATGGTCCGCAATATGCGGATCGCCGGCCGAACCGAACAGGATCGCGTCCTGCCCGCGCAACTGGTCGAGCCCGTCGGCCGGCATCATGACGCCGTGTTGTCGATAGTAGTCGCCGCCCCAGTCAAAACCGGTGAACGTGAACTGCAGGCCTGGCCGCGCATCGGCCAGCGCCTGCAGCACGACCTGACCAGCCGGCACCACTTCCTTGCCAATGCCGTCTCCCGGGATGCAGGCGATGCGATAAGTCTTCATGGCGTGTCGTCAGATGGGTGAAGATGGGGCACTGTAGCCTTTCTGAAATTCAACGAACGGCGCTAAAGTT
>JBKJRR010000507.1:0-5314 GCA_046594635.1 Burkholderiaceae bacterium | reverse complement strand
AAACGCGCCTGCAGCCAAGGCAGCGAAAACCGCGAAGAAGCAAATCGAGCCCACATTCTTCACGGCGGCGACAACACCCGACAAGAAGAACAAGGTATCTGGCAGCAACACAGACTGAACCCGCAGTCCGCGTACCCCGCCCAATGGGCGTGACACCGGTTTCGGCGCTGCTGCGCCTTCAGCGGCGAGAGCGCAAAAGCTTCAGGCCTTGTTGTCAACGCCCGTTGAGGCTTGCAAGCGACGGAACTTTGCCCACAGGGTTTCCTTGTCCTCGATGAAATCCGGATTGACCGGAATACATGCGACCGGGCACACCTGCACGCACTGTGGCTCGTCGAAATGACCGACACATTCTGTACACTTGTGCGGATCGATTTCGTAAATCTCCTGCCCGAGATAGATCGCCTCGTTGGGACACTCGGGCTCACACACATCACAATTGATGCATTCGTCGGTGATGATCAGAGACATTGGACGCAGAACCGTTGTTGGCACACAAGTGTTCCGGCTGGACACCTTCCCATGGATTATCCGCGCGTTCGAATGCCCGCGTCGCTGAACCTTGATCACGATCGTCGGCCGAGGCAGTTGCCCTGCCCCGGTCCCCGCCTGAGCGCCTGAACAAACAGCATGGGTCCGTTCCTCTTCAAACGCATATTGACGCTGATCGGCACGTTGATCGGCGCGTCGATCGTGGTGTTCCTGGTGCTGGAAATCTTGCCAGGCAATGCGGCCGAGATCATGATGGGGCCGGACGCCGCACCCGAAGCCGTAAAGGCTCTGGCCACCCAGCTCGGCCTGGATCAGCCTGCGTGGGAACGCTACTGGCACTGGGTTACAGGCATGCTCACCGGGGAACTGGGCAACAGTTATGCCTACAGTTCGCCGGTCTCCGAACTTTTGCTCGAGCGACTGACGCTGACGATTCCGCTGGCCATCATGGCCATGTGCCTGACCACCTTGCTGGCCCTGGTCGTCGGCATCTACGCCGCAGCGAACCACAACCGCCTGGGCGACGTTGGCCTGATGGGTGTGACCCAGGTCGGCATCGCCATTCCCAACTTCTGGTTTGCCATCCTGCTGATCCTGCTTTTCTCGGTCAAACTGCAATGGTTTTCGGCTGGCGGATTCCCGGGCTGGAGCGAAGGTGTGTTGCCAGGCCTTCAGGCCCTGTTGTTGCCGGCCCTGTCGCTGGCCTTCGTGCAATCGGCAATCCTGGCGCGCATCACCCGTTCAGCGGTGCTGGAAGTGATGCGTGAAGACTATGTGCGCACCGCCCGGGCCAAGGGCCTGTCCCAGCGCGCGACCTTGTGGGGCCATGTGCTGCGCAACGCGATGATTCCAGTGATCACCGTGATGGGTCTGCAGTCGGCGGAGCTTCTGGCCGGCACCATCGTCGTCGAGAACGTGTTCTACCTGCCCGGCCTGGGTCGGCTGATCTTCCAGTCGATCTCCAATCGCGACCTGATCGTCGTGCGCAACTGCGTGATGTTTCTGGCCACCATGGTGGTGGTGGTCAACTTCGTCGTCGACGTGTTGTATGCGGTCATCGATCCGCGCGTGAAAGCCAGCGACATATGAACGGGGCCACGGCCAATGCTGTTGCCACGCACGCCACGCCGGCGCTGTGGCGTCGTGCCCTGAGCCATCCCAGTTTCGTCTTTGGCGGCGTACTGACCGCAATGCTGGTTTTCGCCGCGCTCTTGTCGTTGGTCTGGACGCCGTGGTCACCGTACGAGATGAATCTGCCGGGGAAACTGCAGGCGCCCTCGGGACAACACTGGCTGGGCACCGACATATTCGGCCGGGACGTCGCCTCGCTGCTGCTGGTGGGTGCGCGCAACTCCATTCTGGTGGGTGTGATTGCGGTCAGCATCGGTCTGCTCGTCGGTACGGCCTTGGGTCTGCTGGCCGCCGCGCGGCGTGGCTGGGTGGAAGAACTGATCATGCGGCTGTCGGATTTCACCTTCGCCTTTCCCGCCATCCTGTCGGCCATCATGATGACGGCCGTGTTCGGCGCCGGTATCGTGAACTCCATCATCGCCATCGGCATCTTCAACATCCCCACATTTGCGCGCATTACCCGTGCATCGGCCAACGCCACCTGGTCGCGCGAGTTCGTGCTCGCAGCCAGAGCCTGCGGCAAAGGCCCGTGGCGCATCACCTTCGACCACGTGCTGCCCAACATCATGTCGGTGTTGACCGTACAGGTCACGATCCGCTTTGCGATCGCCATCCTGGCCGAGGCGGCCCTGTCCTACCTGGGCCTGGGAACACAACCCCCACAACCGTCCTGGGGCCGGATGCTGGCCGAAGCCCAGACACTGATGTTTCAGGCGCCGCTGCTGGCAGTGTTCCCGGGTGTGGCGATCGCTCTGGCCGTACTGGGCCTGAACCTGCTGGGCGACGGTTTGCGCGACCTGATGGACCCCCGGTTGGCCCGCAAGCGATAGACGATGCTGGAAATCAACCACCTCTGCGTGCAGCTGCAAACCCAGCGGGGCCCGGCCTTCGCGATCCGCGACGTCGGCTTCACGCTGCAAAAGGGCGATACCGTCGGCCTGGTCGGTGAGTCGGGATGTGGCAAGTCGATCACCGCCATGGCCTTGATGGGGTTGTTGCCCGAGAACGCCAAGGTCACCGGTAGCATCCGGCTCGACGGCCAGGAGCTGGTGGGCCAGAGCGACGCGGTGTTGCGCCGGCTGCGGGGCAACCGCATCGGCATGATCTTCCAGGAACCGATGACGGCGCTCAACCCGGTTCACACCATCGGGCATCAGGTGGCAGAGCCGATGCGCCTGCACCGTCGCATGGGGCGCGATCAAGCGCGGGCCCAGACCATCGTACTGTTAGAGCGCGTGGGCATCGCCAATGCGGCCGGTCGCATCGATGCCTACCCGCACCAGTTCTCCGGTGGCCAGCGCCAGCGCATCACGATTGCCATGGCACTGGCTTGCGAGCCCGACATCCTGATCGCCGACGAACCCACGACAGCCCTGGACGTCACCATTCAGGGCCAGATCCTGGATCTGATCCACGATCTGGTGCAGGAACGTTCGATGGCCTTGCTGCTGATCTCGCACGACCTGGGTGTGATCGCGCAGAACGTCGAACGCATGATGGTCATGTATGGCGGCAGCGTCATCGAAAGTGGTTCGACGTCGCGCGTATTCGCTCATATGGCGCACCCCTACACGCGCGGCCTGTTCGGTGCGCGGCCCCGGCTCGGTGCGCCATCGGGCACACGGCTGACCACGATCGACGGCACCGTGCCCGAGCTGGTGGACCTGCCTTCCGGCTGCGCATTCTCCGATCGATGCAGCTGGGCACAAACCGCCTGTTTCACGACAGCACCTCCCGCCGAGACGCTTGAGGCGGGCCATGTGGCGCGTTGTCTTCGGCTGGACGCCGTCCTGGCGGGGGACAAGGCATGAACAAGGACCTGAGCCCACCCTTGCTGGCGGTCGAGCACGTGACCCGCACCTACCGGTTGCCGCGCGAAAAGCTCTGGAGGCAGCCACCAAAAGTACACGCCTTGCAAGGTGTGAGTTTCCAGATGGCGGCTGGCCGGAGCCTGGGCATCGTCGGCGAATCAGGTTCGGGCAAATCCACATTGGCGAGGCTGGTGATGGCGCTCGAGCCTCCCACCAGCGGCAGCGTGCAGATTCTCGGACGCAACATGGCCACGCTGGACGCCATCAGCCTGCGCCAGGCGCGGCGCGATTTCCAGATGGTGTTCCAGGACCCCTATGGCTCGCTTGATCCGCGCCAGACGGTGTTGCGCATCGTGACGGAGCCGCTTCAGGCGCAAGACGACACATCCATCGCGGAGCAAGCGCACCGGGCCCAGGAAGTCCTGAAGTCAGTCGGGCTGCGCGCCACCGACCTCGAAAAATACCCGCACGAGTTCTCCGGTGGGCAACGCCAGCGCATCGCTATCGCCCGCGCCTTGATCACACGGCCACGCCTGATCGTCGCAGACGAACCGGTCAGTGCACTGGACGTGTCGGTGCAGGCGCAGGTGCTCAACCTGATGCAGGACCTGCAGGCGGAGTTCGGCGTGACCTACCTGCTGATCAGCCACGACCTGGCCGTGGTCGACCATCTGTGTGCCGAGGTCGCCGTGATCTTCCAGGGCCGCATCGTTGAACAGGGTGCGCCCCAGACACTGTTCCGCCAGGGCGCCCACCCCTACACCCAGGCCTTGCTCGATGCGGTGCCGCGCATGGAACCGCGCGCGAGCGGTGACCTGCGCAGACGCACGTCCGCCGTGGAGCCCAGGGTGCAGATGCCTGGAGCCTGCCCCTATGCCCATCGCTGCCCCCACGCACGCGAGCGATGCGACACCGAACGCCCCGAACTGCAGCCTCTGGCGGGTGCTGCACATCGCGTGGCCTGCCACTTTCCCCAACATGATGCTGCGGCGGGGCTGTCGCACCATGGTGTCAAACAGGCCAGAACTTGAGGCAAAACACAAACACATGGCGAACAAAATGCTATCGTGCGCATCTGTAGAACCGACAAGTCCTTGTCCTCCAGCATGTCATTGAAAGGTAACCTGATCATGGTCAATCGCCGTTCCGTACTCACTTCAGCCGCTGCCAGCGCCGCCCTGACAACTGTTCCCTTTGCAGCCCAGGCCCAGTCCAGGAAGGACACACTGACACTGGGCATGGCGCTTGAGCCTACTCCTGGTCTGGATCCCACGGGCGGCGCTGCCCAGTCGATCTCGGAAATCACGCTTTACAACATCTTCGAGACCCTGACCAAGATCAACGAGGACGGCACGGTCTCGCCTTTGCTGGCCGAGAGCTGGGAAATCTCGCCCGACCTCAAGACCTACACGTTTCGCCTGCGCAAGGGTGTCAAGTTCCAAAACGGCGAGCCATTCAACGCGAATGCGGTGAAATTCTCGTTCGAGCGCGCAGGGGCCGAAAAGAGCATCAACAAGGACAAGCGCAAGTTTGCCGCCATGACACGTGTCGCGGCAATCGACGAACACACGCTTGTCATCCTGAACAACGAACTCGATCCCAACTTCCTGTTCGGCCTGGGTACGGGCCCGGCCGCGATTGTCGAGCCCAAGAGCGCCGAAACCAATGTCACCAAACCGGTCGGAACGGGCCCCTACAAGTTGGAGGCATGGAACAAGGGCGCATCCGTCGTGCTCACCAAATGGGACGGCTACCGCAATGCTTCGGCGATCAAGCTCAAGAAGGTTACGTTCCGCTTCATCAGCGACGCTGCGGCGCAGGCTGCCGCCATGCTCGCCGGTGACCTGGACATGTTCCCTCGCATCGGTACGCGTTCCGTA
>JBKJRR010000316.1:0-4017 GCA_046594635.1 Burkholderiaceae bacterium | reverse complement strand
GCCGGCGACAAGAGCGAGGCGACGGCGACTTGGCGCCCTGATTCCTTGCAGTGGGTTTGAGGAACGCCCCGGCCTGCTTCACGCCGAGTCAAAGAAGCAACGGAATCGTCCTCTTCTTGAGTGGCTGAATGCACCGCGCAAGCGCGGGATCACGGCGGTGGCCAGTCTGTTTCCGTATGAGCCTGTTTTGAGGCGTCCAGCTGATCCGTGGAGCGTAAAAGTCGTTTGCGGGAAGTTCATCACACGCAGCCCAATGTTCAGCGGGTATGCCAGCGGGTACGATCTGCGCAGTAACTCAATAAATTTTGACATCAACCACTTGCGGCGCTACTTCCTGTTCAGTTCCTGAGCGAAGTCGCGTCATTCATTGGCACTGCCGGCGGCCGCGCAGGCGGCCTTCCTTTGATGTCAACGAGCAGTCGAACGGCGTGGCGGCGGCTTTGTGCGCGGCAGACCGCCTGAATTGGGCACAATGCAAGCTCACTCCAGATTCTGCATCCTCGGGGTGCGGCGCTGCAACAAGACAAGGAACAAAAAATGGGCGCGCAATGGAAAGCGAAAGGCAAAGCTCAGGCGGCCGACGCCAGGGGCAAGATTTTCGGCAAACTCGCCAAGGACATCATGATCGCCGCGCGCAGCGGCGCCGATCCGGCCCTCAATTCGCGCCTGCGGCTCGTGGTGGAGCAGGCCCGCAAGGTGTCGATGCCCAAGGAAACGCTGGAGCGCGCCATCAAGAAGGGTGCCGGGCTCACAGGCGAGACCGTTCACTTCGAGAACGTCCTGTATGAAGGCTTTGCGCCGCACCATGTGCCGGTGATGGTCGAGTGTCTGACCGACAACCACAACCGCACGGCCTCTGAAGTCCGGGTGCTGTTTCGCAAGGGGCAACTGGGCTCGGCCGGCTCGGTGTCGTGGGACTTCAACCACATCGGCATGATTGAAGCGGAGCCTGCCAAGAAAGACGCCGATGCGGAGGTCGCCGCGATTGAAGCCGGCGCGCAGGACTTCGAGCCAGGCGACGAAGAAGGCACGACGATGTTCATCACTGACGCGACGGACCTTGATCTTGTCAGCCGCGCCTTGCCCGAGTTTGGCTTCACGGTGCTGTCGGCCAAACTCGGATACAAGGCCAAGAACCCGGTGGACCCGGCGTCACTCAGTGCGGCTGATCTTGAAGAGGTTGAAAACTTCCTGGCGGCGATTGACGCGAATGACGACGTGCAGAATGTGTTCGTCGGTTTGGCAGCATGATCAACAAGATCGCCCGCTCCGTCGCCGACGCGCTGGCCGACGTGCAGAACGGCGCCACCGTGCTGATCGGCGGCTTCGGCACCGCGGGCATTCCCAATGAACTGATCGAAGGCCTGATCGAACAGGGCGCGCAGGACCTGACCATCGTCAACAACAACGCCGGCAATGGCACAACCGGATTGGCCGCTTTGCTGCAAAGCGGCCGGGTGCGCAAGGTCATCTGCAGCTTTCCGCGCCAGGCCGACAGCCATGTTTTCGACGCGTTGTACCGCAGCGGCAAACTTGAACTCGAACTGGTGCCGCAGGGCAATCTGGCGGAACGCATACGTGCCGCCGGCGCCGGCATCGGGGCGTTTTTCTCGCCCACCGGGTTTGGTACCGAACTGGCCAAAAACGCCGATGGCTCACCCAAGGAAACGCGCGAGATCAAAGGCCGACACTACGTGCTGGAGCTGCCCATCCACGGCGACGTGGCCTTGATCAAGGCCGAACGGGGCGACCGCTGGGGCAACCTCACCTATCGCATGGCAGCGCGCAATTTTGGACCGGTGATGGCGATGGCAGCGAAAATGACGGTGGCCTCCGTTCACGAAGTGGTCGAACTGGGCGCGCTGGACCCGGAGCAAGTCATCACCCCCGGAATTTTTGTGCATCGGATTGTGCAAGTCAACCGCGTCGCCACGCGGGCCGGCGGCCTGCAGAAAGCCTCATGACATGGTTTACACCCAACGCAGCAAAGAGCAACTCGCCCAACGCGTGGCGCAGGACATTCACGAGGGGGCGTATGTGAATCTGGGCATCGGCATGCCGACCCTCGTGGCCAACCATATTCCGACTGACCGCGAAGTGATTCTGCAAAGCGAGAACGGCATCCTTGGCATGGGCCCGGCACCTGAGCCCGGCGACGAGGATTACGACCTCATCAATGCCGGCAAGCAGCCCGTGACGCTGCGCAAGGGTGGCGCCTTTTTCCACCATGCCGACAGCTTTGCGATGATGCGCGGCGGTCACCTCGACATCTGTGTGCTGGGCGCGTTCCAGGTCTCCGCCACCGGCGATCTGGCCAACTGGCATACCGGCGAAGCCGGCGCCATACCCGCGGTCGGGGGCGCCATGGACCTGGCCATCGGCGCCAAACAGACCTGGGTCATGATGGACCTGCTGACCAAACAAGGCCAGAGCAAGGTGGTGGCGCGGTGCAGCTACCCTCTCACCGGCATCGGATGCGTCAAACGCATCTACTGCGATCTGGCCACATTGGAATGCACCCCGCAAGGCCTCAAACTGGTCGACCACGTCGATGGCCTGACCCACATTGAACTCGAACGACTGGTCGGCCTGCCGATTGCCATTTGACACCCCGCGCGGATCTGCCACACGCCGACCCGTTATTGCCTGAACCTGTAAGGAGACAAGCCATGAACCACGCCTATATCTGCGACGCCATCCGCACCCCTTTTGGCCGCTACGGCGGCGCACTCAGTTCGGTGCGCACGGATGACCTCGGCGCGATCCCGATCAAGGCGCTGATGGCGCGCAACCCCCATGTCGACTGGCAGGCGGTGACCGACGTCATCTACGGCTGTGCCAACCAGGCCGGTGAAGACAATCGCAACGTGGCACGCATGGCGGCGCTGCTGGCCGGTTTGCCGATCGAGGTGCCAGGCGCCACCGTGAACCGCCTGTGTGGCTCCGGCCTGGACGCCGTGGGCACCGCCGCACGCGCAATCCGCGCGGGCGAAGCCAGCCTGATGATCGCCGGCGGCGTCGAGAGCATGAGCCGCGCACCGTTCGTCATGCCCAAGGCCGAGACGGCTTTTGGCCGCGCCAATGCGGTCTACGACACCACCATCGGCTGGCGCTTCATCAACCGGCTGATGAAGGCGCAATACGGTGTCGACGCGATGCCGGAGACCGCCGAAAACGTGGCGACCGACTTCAACATCAGCCGGCAGGACCAGGATGCGATGGCGCTGGCCAGCCAGATGAAGGCGGTCGCGGCGCAAAAGGCGGGCTATTTCGACGCCGAGATCACGCCCGTCAGCGTGGCACAGAAAAAGGGCGATGCAATCATCTTCGACAAGGATGAACATCCGCGCGCGACAACGCTTGAGGCACTGGCCAAACTCAAAGCTATCGTGCGCCCGGACGGCAGCGTCACTGCTGGCAATGCCAGCGGCGTCAATGACGGTGCCTGCGCCCTGTTGCTGGCCGACGAGGCCGGCGCCGCAAGGCACGGTTTGACCCCCCGTGCACGTGTTGTGGGCATGGCCACGGCCGGCGTCGCACCACGCATCATGGGCATGGGGCCGGCGCCGGCGAGCCAGAAAGTGTTGGCGCTGACCGGCTTGACGATCGAGCAGATGGACGTGATCGAACTGAACGAAGCCTTCGCGGCACAGGGGCTCGCGGTACTGCGCGCCCTTGGCGTGCAGGACGATGACCCCCGCGTCAACCCGAATGGCGGCGCAATTGCGCTGGGTCACCCGCTGGGAGCCTCCGGCGCCCGTCTGGCGACCACCGCCGTCAACCAATTGATGAGGACGGGCGGCCGGTATGCCTTGTGCACCATGTGCATCGGTGTCGGGCAAGGCATTGCGCTGGTGCTCGAGCGCGTCTGAGTGATATGGGGTCAGGTCTTGCCTTTTTGCCCCCCCTTGATGCCGATGACTCCTGATAAGTTGCGGCGGGGGGCAAAAGGCAAGACCTGACCCCACGTGCGTTTCAAGCGACGGTGGACCCGCTTTTTTCACTCGACTGCTGCAT
>JBKJRR010000139.1:0-8937 GCA_046594635.1 Burkholderiaceae bacterium | reverse complement strand
CCCACAGGCGGCGAGATCAGGCCGATCTGGATCACCATGACGATCAGCACGCCAAACCAGACCGGGTCAAACCCTAGCGCCACCACGATGGGAAAAAACAGCGGAATGGTCAGCAGCACCATGGTGAGCTCTTCCATCACCGTGCCCAGAATGACATAAATCACCATCATGGTGGCCACCACCATCAACGGTGACAGGCCCAGATGGGTGATCCATTCCTTCAGGTCGTTCGGCATGGACGTGAAGTTGACGAAGTTGGCAAAAATGGTTGCAGCAATCAGCAGTGTGAACAGCATGGCGGTGGTGCGGGCTGACTCCACCAGCACCTCCAGCGTGGTCTTCACACTGAGGCGCCGCCGGGCGAGGGCGAATAGAAAAGCGCCTGCCGCACCAATGCCAGCACCCTCCGTGGCGGTAAACACGCCGCCATAAATGCCCCCCAATACCACAATCACCAGCAGCAACACGCCCCAGATGCCACGCAAGGCCGCCCAGCGTTGGGGCCAGGTCGATTTTTCACCTGCGGGTGCGTGTTCCGGGTCCAGATAGGTCATGAAGAGCACTGCCACCATCAACAGCAGCGCGATCATGATGCCTGGTATCACGCCGGCCGCAAACAGCTTGCCGATGTTGGTCTCGGTCACGATGCCGTAGATCACCATGATGGTCGATGGCGGAATCATGATCCCCAATGTGCCGCCTGCGCGGGTTTTGGTGCAATTTGCGGCTCATCCATCGCGACAGCAGCGACCATGAGCAAGGTGGCCTATCCCTCGATGCAGAAACTCGGTTACAGCGAGTCTTTGTCGACCGGCGTCATGGCCGCCGGCGGCACACTGGGCATCATGATTCCACCGTCCACCATCATGGTGATCTACGGCATCGTGACCGAGACCAACATCGGCAAACTGTTCGCGGCCGGTGTCATTCCCGGCCTGCTGACAGCGCTGGCGATGATGGCCGCCGTGGTGGTCGTGACCTCGCGCGACCCCGAACATGCACCACCCGGCGAGCACTCGACCTGGAAGGAACGCTGGGCTGCATTGCGTGGCATCTGGGGGGTGCTGCTGCTGGTGGTGGTCGTGCTCGGTGGCATCTACGGCGGCGTATTCACCGCCACCGAGGGTGCCGGCATCGGCGCATCCGGCGCCTTTCTGTTCGCACTGGCCCGCCGTGCGCTGACCTGGAAAACATTGCTTCAGATCCTGGTTGAATCGGCGCGCACGACGGCCATGTTGTTCACCTTGCTGATTGCCGCCACCGTATTCGCCAACTTTGTCAACTTCACCACCATGCCCGGCGACCTGAAGGAATGGATCACACATCTGGGGCTTTCGCCGCCGATGATCGTGGGCGCGATGATGCTGATCTACGTGGTGCTTGGAATGGTGATGGAAGAGCTCAGCATGGTGTTGCTGACGATCCCGCTGTTTTTCCCCATCGTGGTGAGTCTGGGCTTCGACCCGGTCTGGTTCGGCGTGCTGATCGTCATGGTGATCCAGATCGGCCTGATCTCGCCGCCGGTGGGCATGAACCTGTTCGTGCTCAACACCTTGTTGCCTGACGTGCGCCTGGGCACCATCTACCGCGGCGTCTGGCCGTTCGTGGTGGTGCAGGTGCTGATGCTGATGGTGCTGGTGGCTTTCCCGATCTTGAGTCTGTGGCTACCGTCGTTCATGCAGTAGCGAGTTTGTACTTTTGCGTCATTGGGTGAAACTTGCGCAGTAGTTCTCCCGAAATATTTTGATCGCGACCGCCGGTGGTGGGCACTTCAGTGTGGGTGAACGGCTCCGCGAATGTCCCCCGAAGCGGGCTGCGCCCGCTTCTCCTCCTTTATTTCGCTACGCCGTCCACCCACACTGAAGTGCCGAGGCGTTTTGTGGAGCGCGCATGACCACCGGCGTCACTTGATCAGGCTGGTGCGGCGCTTTGCGGAGCGAAATAAAGGAGGAGACCGAAGGCCGGGGGACATTCGCGGAGCAAAGTGCCGCGCCAGCCTGATCCCACCGACGCCTAGCCCCAAGGGTCGAATACCTCAGACAATCAAACGTCGGCCAGTACCCGCAGATGCGCTTCCACGCTGCGCCCCAAAGCACTGAGGTTGTACCCGCCCTCCAGACACGACACGATGCGCCCGCCGGCATGGCGCCGGGCCACGTCCTTGATGCGCTGCGTGATCCAGCCGTAATCCTGCTCGACCAGGCCGAGTTGCCCCATGTCATCCTCCCGGTGGGCGTCAAAGCCGGCGCTGATGAAGATCATCTGCGGCCGGTGCGCCTCCAGCGCCGGGATCCAGCTCGCCTCGATCAACTCGCGCACTTGCCCACCCCGCGTGTAAGCCGGCACCGGCAGGTTCACCAGGTTGGCAGCGTTCGATTTCGCGCCACCATAGGGGTAGAACGGATGCTGGTAAAAGCCCACCATCAGGATGCGGGCATCGCCGGCCACGATATCTTCGGTGCCGTTGCCATGGTGTACGTCGAAGTCGACGATCGCAACACGTTCGAGCCCATGGCGCTGCAATGCGTACTTGGCCGCAACTGCCACATTGTTGATGAAGCAAAAGCCCATGGCCTGTGCACGGCATGCATGGTGGCCTGGTGGGCGCACGGCACAAAAGGCGTTCTCCAGTTCACCGGCCATCACGGCATCGGTGGCAGCGAGTGCGGCGCCAGCCGCATTCAGCGCGGCTTCCCAGGTGTGAATGCCCAAGGTGGTGTCGGGATCGATCTGCACATGATTCGGGCCGCCGGCTGCGATCTCCTCACGCAGTCCATCAGACAGGCCACGCAGGGAGGCGATATACATGCGATCGTGCGCCAGTTCGATGTCGGCCAGCGGGGCCGGTGGCGCCTCACGCCGCTCCAGCGCATCACCCACTCCCGAGATCAGCAGCCGGTCCTCGATGGCATCAAGCCGCTCCGGACATTCGGGATGGCCACGCCCCATTTCATGTTGTCGGCATGGGGCCTGCGCAAAGTATCCGGTCTTGTTCATGTCAGCCAGGACCCGCGCAGAATTTCATGTAACGTCATGCCATGCATCCACCAGAAAAAGTTCAACGACTACTGCATCAGCTTAACACGGTGATCGTCGGAAAATCGGCACAGGTTCAGGACTGTGTCGCCTGTTTGCTGGCCGGCGGGCACCTGCTGATCGAGGATGTTCCCGGCGTCGGCAAGACCACCTTGGCCCACGCTTTGGCGCGCAGTTTCGGCTTGCATTTTTCGCGCGTCCAGTTCACCTCCGACCTGATGCCAAGTGATCTGTCGGGTGTGTCGATCTACGAGCGCGGCAAGGAGGCCTTCGTATTCCATCCGGGCCCCATATTTGCCCAGGTCCTTTTGGCCGATGAGATCAATCGCGCCAGCCCCAAGACCCAGAGCGCCCTGCTTGAGGCCATGGAGGAGAAACAGGTCACCGCGGAGGGCGAGACCCGTGCCCTGCCCGAGCCATTTTTTGTCATCGCAACGCAGAACCCGCACGACCAGCTTGGCACCTATGCGCTGCCCGAGTCGCAACTCGACCGCTTCCTGATGCGCATCTCGCTGGGTTACCCGGACCGTGCCGCGGAACGTGGTCTTCTGATCGGCCACGACCGGCGCGACATGGTCCAGGTCATGGACAGGTTGATGACACCACAGGATCTGCAGCAAATGCAGCAGCAGGTGCTGCATGTGCACGCCGCCGGACCTCTGCTCGACTACATGCAGGACCTGATCGCCGCCACCCGATCGGGTCAGTGGTTCCTGCAGGGTCTGAGCCCGCGCGCCGGCATCGCCGTGATCCGTGCTGCCAAAGCCCAGGCCTTTCTGAGCGGACGCGACTATGTGGCGCCCGACGACATCCAGGCCATATTGCCGCAGACCATTGCACACCGACTGCAGCCGGTCGGCGACGCCGGTCGCGGTGCCGTCGAACAGGTACGTGCCATGGTGCTCGCTGTTCCGCTGGCCTGACAACGCGGCTGACCATGGCTCTGGCGCAGCCGTTTCCACATCCGGTGCGCCATCCGGTGCGCCATCTGCAGGCGCGTTTCCGACGCTGGCTGCAGAACCGGCTGACGCCGCGCGACGTGATGCTGCTAACCCAGCGCAACGTCTACATCCTGCCCACCCGACCGGGGCTGATGCTGGCGGCCACGCTGCTGGTACTGTTAGTGGCGTCGATCAACTACCAGCTCAACCTGGGCTACCTGCTGACCTTCCTGCTCGCGGGCAGTGCGCTGGTGGGCATGCATCTGTGTCACGGCACCTTGCGTGGCTTGTCGTTGCAATTGCAGCCGGTGGAGCCGGGTTTCCAGGGAGCCAGCAATACGCTGGCAGTGGACCTGGTCAGCACACGCAAAAGGGTAAGACACGGCATCGCGATGCGCATGTTCGACGGTAGCCAATGGGTCTGGACCGACGTGCCATCACAGGGACGCGCCACCGTGCATGTCGCGTTCAAGCCCGCACAGCGCGGCATGGTGCCGATTCCGGCGATAACGGCCGAAACCCGCTTTCCGCTGGGAACGTTCCGTGTCTGGACGGTCTGGCGACCCGCATCGCGCGTGCTCGTGTATCCGGCGCCGGAGTTGCACCCGCCGCCAATGCCCGAAGGCCGGCCACTCGCCGGCGGCGCGGCGCAGGCACCGTCGCGTCAGGCCAGCGGCGAATTCGACGGCGTGCGTGCCTACCAGCGTGGTGATCCGCTCAAGCTGGTGGTGTGGAAGAAGCTCGCCAAGGCCGATGAAATGATCAGCCGCGACACGCATCAGGCACAACGCCACGAATTGTGGCTGGACCTGGCCGAGACGGGCTTGCCTGCGGCGACCTCCGGGGCCGGGCCGGCGTTGGAAAGCGCCTTGTCACGTTTATGCGCATGGGTCCTGCTGGCAGACCGCATGGGTCAGGATTTCGGCCTGCGCCTGGTCGCCGAGGAAATTCGACCGGCCAGTGGCGAGGCCCACAAGCGCCGCTGCCTTGAAGCGCTGGCGCGTTATGGGGGCACCGAATGAAAGCCGTGCTCGAACGAATCGGCCACTTGCCGCGCGACGCGCGCGATACGCTGTTTCTGCTGCTGGTCATCGGCTGGGTGCTGGCGCCGCAGCTCATGCGTCTGCCGCTGTGGTGTTCGGCACTGGCATTGGCGGTGCTGTTCTGGCGCGCCACGCTGGCCTGGACGGCACGTCCGCTGCCCTCGCGCTGGTGGTTGATGGGCCTGCTGGTGCTGACCATTGCGGCCACGCTGCTGACCCATCGCACGCTGCTGGGCCGCGATGCCGGCGTGACCTTGCTGGTGGTATTGCTCACGCTCAAGACGCTGGAGTTGCGCGCCCGGCGTGACGCTTTCGTGGTGTTCTTTCTCAGCTTTTTCACGATGCTGACCAGTTTTTTCTTCTCCCAATCGCTGCTGACAGCGGCGGCCATGCTGGTGGCACTGATGGGCCTGCTCACGGCCCTGGTCAACACCCACATGCCGGTGGGCAAGCCGCCACTGCGCGAGGCGGCTGGCATCGCATTGACCATGGCCGCGCTGGGCGCACCGATCATGCTGGTGTTGTTCATGTTGTTTCCCCGGCTGGCGCCTCTGTGGGGAGTGCCCAGTGACGCAATGACCGGACGCAGCGGCCTGTCATCGACCATGGAGGTCGGCGCCATCGCCGAACTGGCACTCGATGACAGCATTGCCATGCGCATCCGGTTCGATGGGCTGCCGCCGGCGCAATCCGAGCTGTACTTCCGAGGTCCGGTACTGTCCACGTTGCAGGGACGGCAATGGCAGCCGCTGCGCTCCGGTTTCCCGCAACGCATGCAGGATGCGCCGGGCCTGCAGGTCGAGGGTGAGCCGATCCGCTACCAGGTGACCCTGGAACCCAATAACCGGCCCTGGATCTTCGTGCTCGACGCGGCGGCGCAGCAACCCGTAGCCCCTTCCATGCCGATGCAGATGTCAGCGCAACTGCAGTGGACCGCCGATCGGCCGGTATCCGACCTGCTGCGCTACAGCGTCCAGAGCCACACCCGCTTCCGGCACGGCCCGTTGCGCCGGACCGCGGCATTGCAGGACTACCTGGACCTGCCACCGGGCTTCAATCCGCGCACCATGGCATGGGCCAGCGAACTGCGCCGTGACCCGGCGCTGGGTGGCGACCCGGCCCGCATGGTCGACGCGGTATTGCAGCGCCTGCGCACCGGTGGCTACGAATACACGCTCGAGCCCGGCGTCTACGGACAGAACACCGCCGACGAGTTCTGGTTCGACCGGCGCACCGGTTTTTGCGAGCACATCGCCTCGGCATTCGCGATCATGATGCGCTCGCTGGACATACCGGCGCGCATCGTCACCGGTTACCAGGGAGGCGAGGTCAACAGCGTGGACGGCTTCTGGATCCTGCGCCAGAGTGATGCCCACGCATGGACCGAAGTGTGGCTGGCCGGGCGCGGCTGGGTCCGGGTCGACCCGACATCGGCCGTCGCGCCCGGCCGTACCGGCACGCTGGAGCGGTTGCGGCCTGTCCCAAGCGCCGTGGCCTCCGCATTGCAGTCCGTCAATCCACAGTTCTGGCTCGGCCTGCGTGCGACCTGGGAGGCGGTCAACAACCGCTGGAACCAATGGATACTGAACTACAACCAGAGCACCCAGCTCGATCTGCTCAAGGATCTCGGATTCAAGTCTCCGAGCTGGGAGGATCTGGGTTATGTATTGCTGGCCCTGCTGGTCGGATCCAGCCTGGTTGGCGCCGCATGGACCCTTTGGGACCGCCATCGGCAAGACCCCTGGCTGCGTCTGCTGGGGCGTGCCGGACACAAGCTGCGCGCCGCCGGCTGGCCGGTCGCGCCGGCCAGCCCCCCGCGGCGTATCGCCCAGACCGTGCGCGAGCGCTGGGGCACGGCAGACGTCCGCGCCCAGGCGCTCACGCGCTGGCTGCTCGCGCTGGAGTCCCAGCGCTACGCGCGGCCAGGAGCCGACGCCGCCATGCAGCTGACCCGATTGCAGCGAGAATTCTCCCAACTCCCCTGGCCCAAGTAATGTCCGCTCCTCTTCGATCGATCCTGCTCACCTGCCTGTTGTGCCTGTACCTTCCTTCTGCCGACGCGGCCAAGGCGTCAAGCAAGCGGCGTGTGGTGGCCGAGCCGGATACCGGTACCTTGTACGCGAGTCGCGATGACGTGATGCGCATGGCCAGTGAAATCGCCGAGCGGCGTGGCCTGGATCGCGAGTGGGTGCGTGCGGCCATCGGTCAGTCACGCCATCTGCCGCAGGTAGCGCGTTGGGTGCTGCCAGCGGCCAGTCCCACTGCGAAAAACTGGCGTGTCTACCGCAGCCGCTTCATCGATCCGGTGCGTATCCGCGCCGGAGTTGCGTTCTGGCAGGCGAACGCCAGCGAACTTGCGCGTGCCGAACAGATCTACGGCGTGCCGGCAGAGATCATCGTTGGAATCATCGGCGTGGAAACCATTTATGGCCGTAACACGGGCAACTTCCGCGTCATGGACGCCTTGTCCACGCTGGCCTTCGATTTTCCGCAGGCCCATCCCCGGGCGGCCGAGCGGCGCGCTTTTTTCCTAGGCGAACTCGAACAGCTGCTGTCGCTGGCACAACGCGCCTCCAGCGACCCGATGGGCTACAAGGGCAGTTACGCCGGCGCCATGGGCATGCCCCAGTTCATGCCCTCGAGCTGGGTACGATATGCCATCGACTTTGATGGCGACGGCCGCATCGACCTGTTCGACAGCACCTCGGACGTGATCGGGTCGGTGGCGAACTACTTCCAGTCTTTCGGCTGGCAAAAGGGCATGCCGACCCATTACCCGGTGCAGTTCGACAAGGCCCGGCTCGACCTGGACAGCTTGCTTGCACCCGACATCCTGCCCACCTTCAGCGTGGAGAGTATCACCGCCAAGGGGGTCATCCTCGATGCCGTCGGCCTGCGCCATGGCGGTCCGTTGGCCCTGGTCGAGTTGTTCAACGGTGATGCGCAACCGTCCTACCTCGCCGGGACGGAGAACTTTTACGTCATCACCCGCTACAACTGGAGCAGCTACTACGCGTTGGCGGTGATCGAGCTGGGCCAGGAAGTGGCAGCGGCACGCACGGGGCGATAGGCGCGGCCGACATGCGCCCGCACCATTGCGCCTTCCTATTGCGGCAGCGGAACCAGGAAATCGCGGCTGATGTGCGAGCCCAGGTCGTTCACCCGGTCCAAGAATTGCGTCAGGAAGGCGTGCAGACCCGTGTCCAGGATTTCATCCATATGCCCGTACTTGAGTTCGGCGCATAACTTGCCGGCACGGCGCAAGGTGTCGCTCGAACGTTCGGTCGCCAGCATGCCCAGGTTGA
The DNA here is from genome assembly GCA_046594635.1 of Burkholderiaceae bacterium. Taxonomy (GTDB): domain Bacteria; phylum Pseudomonadota; class Gammaproteobacteria; order Burkholderiales; family Burkholderiaceae_C; genus CAISIP01. Next base: position 612 of record JBKJRR010000139.1, on the reverse strand, counting down.
TGACAACCTCATTCAGGCAGGCCAGCAGTGACCGCGGCATGTCGGGCCGCAGGATCATCAGATCGGCTACCAGCTCGGGCTTGATCACGTCACGATACACCTTGCGGTAGTTCTCGAACCCGGCCACGCTGCGCAACACGGCACTCCAGTGATAGAAATCGTACTCCTGGTCCTTCTCGCTTTGCGCACCGTGAAAGTCACTGTTCACGGCCTGGAACTTGACGTCCATCAGGCGTGCCGTGTTGTCGGCGCGCTCCAGGAAGGTCCCCAGTCGCATGAAATACAGGGCCTCGTCCATCAGCATGGTTCCGTTGGTCACGCCGCGCGACAGATGCGAGTGGAATTTCACCCACTCGAAGAACGCCGCAGGATCGCGTTCGAATACCCCGCTATTGAGGTTGCTACGCACCTCCAGCCAGGTTTCGTTGTGGGTTTCCCAGACCTCGGTCGTCAGCGTGCCACGCACCGCCCGCGCATTCTCCCTTGCGGCTGTCAGGCAGGACAGGATACTGGAACTGTTGGATTCGTCCCTGACCATGAAATTCATCACGTCGCGGGCATTTACGGTACCGTAAATGCCCGCGACGTGATGAATTTCATGGTCAGGGACGA
>JBKJRR010000040.1:0-5801 GCA_046594635.1 Burkholderiaceae bacterium | reverse complement strand
CGCTCGGCAAACCCGGCGTTTTCACTCAGAAAGCCGTATCCGGGGTGAATGGCCTCGGCGTCGGTGACCTCGGCCGCCGAGATGATGGCAGGCATGTTGAGGTAACTCAGCGCGGAGGGACCCGGACCGATGCACACCGCTTCCTCGGCCAGCTTGACATACTTGGCTTCACGGTCAGCTTCCGAGTACACCATCACTGCCGTGACACCGAGCTCTTTACAGGCGCGCTGGATGCGCAGTGCGATCTCGCCTCGATTGGCAACCAGAATCTTCTTGAACATGGCTCAGGCGGTCCGTCTTCAGCTAATTTCGAACATCGGTTGCCCGTATTCGACAGCTTGCCCGTTGACGCACATGATGTTCGTCACGATGCCTGTCTTGTCGGCTTCAATTTCGTTGAGGATCTTCATGGCTTCCACGATGCAGATCGTGTCGCCTTCCTTGATCGCGCTGCCCACTTCGACAAACGCCTTGGCGCCTGGCGAGGCGCTGCGATAAAAGGTACCGACCATCGGCGACTTCACGACATGGCCGGCAGGTGGCGCGGCAACAACCGGCTCGGCCGCAACGGCTGCAACCGGTGCCGGAGCGGCGGCGACAGGCGCCGATGCAGGCGCGACGACCTGGTACTGCAGCGCACCGGCAGGGCTGCCCTTGACGATGCGCACTTTGCCTTCGGCCTCGGTGATTTCCAGTTCGGATACGTTCGAATCGGAAACCAGATCGATCAGTGTCTTGAGTTTTCGCAGATCCATGGGAACTCCAACGACGATGTTTAATGAGGCGCAAATTTACCCTAAATACGGGTTAACTTTGCCTATCTTCGTCTATTTTTGAAATTTTCCTGCAACCGGCGAGCGGTTTACAAGGGCGGCGATGGCGCAAACCACTTTGGTTGCCTGTTTGCAGGGCCGACATCGCACTTACTGCAAGGCCTGCCATTGTTGCAGGTCTTGCGCTGAAAGCTGGCCCATTTTACGTTGCTTGATCCTGGACGATCCGTCCAGCAGGACCGAGAACGGCAGACCGCCTGCGGAATTGCCCAGTCTGCGGCTCAGATCGATGCCAGCGAGTCCTGCCAGGGCAATCGGAAACTGCATCGGCATGCGTTCCAGGAAGCGACGCACCGGTGCCGCCTGGTCTACTGCCAGGCCCAGAACTTGCCAGCCATTGGCGCGGTTTTCGGCGTAAAAGCGGTCCAATAGCGGCATTTCTTCAACGCATGGTGCACACCAGGTGGCCCAGAAGTTGAGCAGCAGCGGCTTGCCCTGCAAACTGCCCATGGCCAGACTGCCACCTTGTGGACTTGTGAACGACAGGCCCCACAAGTCCTGCTCGACTTCAAGCGGGGCATTGCCCACGTGTCCGTTGCGCCAGGCAAGGCCGAAGCCGGCGGCCGCGGCCGCTCCGGCAACTCCGCCAAACAACCAGCGACGGCGCGTTGTTGTCTGGCTCATGCAGTGCTCCCATCCATGCGCTGGCGCAAGGCGGCAAGATCGCCGCGTGGCGCACGGCCGCGTGCGTCCACACGCAAGGCGCCACGCATCTGGTCATGGTCATAAACCCGCAGTTGCACCGCGACCCGCTCACTCAGGCCGGGGCAGATGTCCATCACGATCAGGGCCTCGACGGTCTCGCCCCGCATGCCGCCCACCGTGTGGGCCTGGTAACGCGTTCGCATGTCGATCAGGGCGAGTTCGGCCGACTTGCAGTCATCGCAGAAAAGGTCGATCAAGATGTCGGAGCGTCGGGTGGCGTTGCCGCGCCAAACTGCCGACGTGAGGTAGGGGCGAAACGATGCCATGCGCTCCATCCAGCGCACAGCCAGCGCGCGCAAGGCCGCGAGTTCCTCGCGCTGGCTGTCAGCGCAGAACACGGCGATGTAGTCGGACACCGCATCGTCGATCTCCTCGTTGTCCGGCAACGGGGTGCGCGGCGGTAGTCCAAGGATTTGCACCGCCTGCCGTTTGGCCGCACCGTATTCCAGGCCGTCTTCCACGACCAGTCGGGCCGCACTTGCGGCAATCTCGGCCTTGCAGCCCGGGTTTCGCATGTCCATTGGGGGATTTTGCATGGATTCCACCGGTGCCAGTCGCGCCACCCCAGGGGTAACCCGCCACCTTCCGTTGTCATTTGCGGGACGGTTGCGCCAAGCCAGTCGCCACACAGGACAGTGTTTGTCGTGCCGCCCGCCGTGTTTGGTCGCCTAAAATTGGTCGATGCACATCCATATCCTGGGAATTTGCGGTACTTTCATGGGTGGCTTGGCGGCGCTGGCGCGTGAGTCGGGCCATACGGTGACCGGTTGCGACACCGGCGTGTACCCACCGATGAGCGACCAGTTGCGCGCGTTGGGCATTGATCTGGTCGAGGGTTACGGCGCCGAACAGTTGGCAGTGGCACCCGACATGTTTGTTGTCGGCAACGTCGTCAGCCGGGCACGAAAATCCGACGGCAGCGCACGTTATCCCCTGATGGAGGCGATTCTTGACGCTGGCGCCCCCTACACCAGCGGGCCGCAATGGCTTTCCGACCATGTATTGCAGGGCCGACACGTGCTGGCCGTTGCCGGCACCCATGGCAAGACGACGACGACAGCCATGCTGGCCTGGATTCTGGAGCAGGCGGGGCTGCAGCCCGGGTTTCTGATCGGCGGCGTGCCATTGAACTTTGATGTCTCTGCACGCGTCGGTGGTGTACCACCTGCGGCTGCGGACGGTCGCGTGCGCAAACCCTTGTTCGTGATCGAGGCCGACGAATATGACACCGCTTTCTTCGACAAGCGCAGCAAGTTCGTGCATTACCGGCCGCGCACCGCGATCCTGAACAATCTCGAATTCGACCACGCCGACATATTTGATGATCTGGCGGCGATCGAGCGCCAATTTCGCCATCTGGTGCGCATCGTGCCAGGAACCGGACCCAACGGCAGCGGTCGCATCATCGTCAACGGCCTCGAAGAGAGCCTGGCCCGCGTCATGGCGGCCGGTTGCTGGAGCGAGATGCGCAGCTTCGGTGCGGCTGTGAGCGACTACGTGGCGCAAGGTGAGCCGGACCGGTTCCAGGTGCTGCACCATGGCACACCAGCGGGCGATGTGTCCTGGACCCTGAGTGGGCAACACAACCAGCTCAACGCATTGGCCGCGATTGCCGCTGCCGAACATGTGGGCGTTGATCCAAGGTTTGCGGCGCAGGCCCTGGCCGATTTCCAGAATGTGCGCCGGCGCATGGAGTTGCGTGGCAGCGTCCAGTTGCCGGGCGCGGATCCGCTCTCGCAGGCGGTGCGACTGTTCGACGATTTTGCCCACCATCCGACGGCGATCCGCACCACCGTCGATGGCTTGCGGCGCCAGGTGGGTGATTCGGTACGTATTCTTGCCGTGTTCGAGCCACGTACCAACACCATGAAACTGGGCGCCATGAAGGCCCAGTTGCCGTGGAGCCTGGTATCGGCCGACCTCGCCTTTTGCCATTCCGGCGGCTTGGACTGGGATGCCGGCGAAGCCCTGGCGCCGCTGGGTGAAAAGGTTTTGGTGACGCCGGACATCGACACCCTGGTCGAACAGGTGGCGTCCAGGGTGCGACCCGGCGACCAGATCCTGTGCATGAGTAATGGCGGTTTTGGTGGCATTCACCAGAAACTGCTGGACGCCCTGTGCGCGGGGCGAACGCAGGCAATGCCGCAGGTCGCCGCGCTCGTCTGAACGCGGCGCACAGATCGCGGGCGGGTCCGATCCTGCCACGCGTCTGCCGTCAGGCAATGCCTATTTGGCGCGAGCGCGCCTAGCCATTACCGCCTCGGACAGCCCGCCCAGCAGTTCCAGCGAATGGTCCCAGCCCAGGCAGGCATCGGTGATGCTCTTGCCGAACTCCAGTGCGTTCGCGTCGTCCTTGCCTGGCGTGAATTTCTGCGCGCCGGCTTGAAGGTGGCTTTCGACCATGAGGCCGAACACGCTGGCCGAGCCCGCGGCGACCTGGCTGCCGATGGCGCGCGCGACATCGAGCTGCTTTTCGTGCTGCTTGCTGCTGTTGGCGTGGCTGCAGTCGACCATCAGCGTGGCCGGCAACTGGGAGCTTGTCAGCGCGTCGCAGGCCGCGGCGACACTTTCTGCATCGTAGTTGGGTGTCTTGCCGCCGCGCAGAATCACATGGCAGTTCTGGTTGCCGTTGGTCTGCACGATCGCCACCTGGCCGTTCTTGTGCACCGACAGGAAGTGGTGCCCGCCGGCTGCCGCCTGAATCGCGTCGGTGGCGATCTTGATATTGCCGTCAGTGCCGTTCTTGAAGCCGATCGGCGCCGACAGGCCGGAGGCCAGCTCGCGGTGTACCTGGCTTTCGGTTGTGCGTGCGCCAATCGCGCCCCAGGAAATCAGGTCGCCCAGGTATTGCGGCGAGATCACGTCCAGGAATTCGCTGCCGGCGGGTAATCCCAGGCGGTTGATCTCGATCAGCAACTGGCGCGCGATGCGCAGACCCTCATCGATGCGGAAGGTCTCGTCCAGGTAGGGATCGTTGATCAGGCCCTTCCAGCCCACCGTTGTGCGAGGCTTCTCGAAATACACCCGCATGACAATTTCCAGTGTGTCGCGGTATTTGTGGCGCTGCTGCAGCAACTGACGGGCGTATTCCTGCGCGGCCACCGGATCGTGGATCGAGCATGGGCCGATAACCACCAGCAGGCGATCGTCGGTGCCGCCCATGATGTTCTGGATATTGCGGCGGGTCCGGGTAATCAGTTCCTCCACCGGCGTGCCGCTGATGGGAAAAAAGCGGATCAGGTGATCGGGGGGGGGTAACACGGTGATGGCCTTGATGCGTTCGTCGTCGGTCTGGCTGGTTCGATCGCTGATCGCATGGGTGCGGCGGCGTTCCAGCTGGCTGGGTGGGTCTTGTTTGTCGGATTGCCAGGGAGATGTCTGCTGGGTCATGGTCGTGGTCCGGGAGGTAAAAAATGGATGGCCAAAAAACAAAAAACCGCCGGGGTTGCCGGCGGTTTCGGGAGGGTTCGGGTATCAGGGGGCTGACACGACTACTTCTCTCTTGCGCCGGCGGCGTTTGAGAACCAGAAATAGCCAAAGAAAAATCGTGCCGTCAGCATGGCGGCAACTTTAGCATGAAAAAAGCGTCGCATGCGGCGTGTTCAGGCCGTTCCGCCCACGGTCAGTCCGTCAATGCGCAGCGTGGGCTGGCCTACACCCACCGGCACGCTCTGGCCCTCCTTGCCGCAGGTGCCCACACCGCTGTCGAGCTGCATGTCGTTGGCTATCATGCTGACTCGCGTCAGCGCGTCCGGCCCGTTGCCGACGATGGTGGCACCCTTGACCGGGTACTTGATCTTGCCGTTCTCGACCCAGTAGGCCTGGCTGGCCGAGAACACGAACTTGCCGGACGTGATGTCCACCTGACCTCCGCCGAAGTTTGTGGCGTACAGACCGCGCTTGATACTGGCCACGATCTCCTGCGGCGCCATGTCTCCGCCGAGCATGTAGGTGTTGGTCATGCGCGGCATGGGCACATGGGCGTAACTCTCGCGCCGGCCGTTGCCGGTAGGGGCCACACCCATCAGGCGCGCATTCATCGTGTCCTGGATGTAGCCCTTGAGGATGCCGTCCTCGATCAGTACATTGCACTGGCTGGCATTGCCTTCGTCGTCCACGTTCAGCGAGCCGCGCCGGTCGGCTATGGTGCCGTCGTCCAGCACCGTGACGCCCTTGGCGGCGACCTGCTGGCCCAGCAGACCGGCACACGCCGAGGTCTTCTTGCGATTGAAATCGCCTTCAAGGCCGTGGCCAACCGCTTCG
>JBKJRR010000001.1:0-13424 GCA_046594635.1 Burkholderiaceae bacterium | reverse complement strand
GGATCAAATTTCTTGATCAGCATCTTCTCGGGCATGGTCTTCTTGTTCTTGCTGGTGGTGTAGAAGTGGCCGGTTCCAGCAGTGGATTCCAGCTTGATCTTCTCGCGAGTGCCTTTGGTAGCCATAACGTTTTCCTTCAATCAGTGGGTTGCAGTGCGGCAATCAGCGCCCTTGCGCGTGGACCGCATCAAGGCTGCAAATAATCAGGCCTGACCCCGTGCGCGCATGTCTGCCAGCACGGACTCGATGCCGTTCTTGTCGATCAGGCGCAATGCAGCGCTCGAAACCCTCAGGCGAACCCAACGGTTTTCGGTCTCGACCCAGAACCGGCGGTACTGGAGATTGGGGAGAAACCGGCGCTTGGTCCGGTTGTTGGCGTGGGAAACATTGTTTCCGACCATCGGGCCTTTGCCCGTTACTTCACATACGCGTGCCATTTGGACACTCCATTGATCGGTGTGGTGACAGCCTGACAAGCGCCTCGCCTGTCTTGTGTCCCGCACCTTGTTAACAGCTCTCGCCGCACCTCGCCACCTTTGCGGTGGCGGTAACTTGAGTTTTACCCCCGTTTCCCCGTAAGGGGACAGATTTTGGTAAAGCCCGGCATTATAGGTGCAATGCGGGATCGCGTCGACGCGCGGTCAGTCCTGTTCCAGAAAACGCTGCGAATCCAGTGCAGCCATGCAACCAGTGCCTGCACTGGTGATGGCTTGGCGGTAGACATGGTCCTGCACGTCGCCGGCGGCAAAAACGCCAGGCACGCTGGTCATGGTGGCCATGCCTTTGAGGCCGGACTGGGTCACGATATAGCCACCGGCCATCTCCAACTGACCTTCGAAAATATCGGTGTTGGGGGCATGGCCGATGGCGATGAAGCACCCCGTCAACGCAAGTTCTTCGGTGCTGCCATCGATCGTGTTCTTGATACGAATACCGGTCACGCCGGTTGTGTCGCCCAGCACTTCGTCCAGCGTGTTGAAGGTCTTGAGCACAATCTTGCCTGCGGCGACCTTTTCCATCATTTTGTCCACCAGGATAGGTTCGGCCTTGAATTTGTCGCGTCGATGAACCAGGTAGACCTTGCTGGCAATGTTCGACAGATACAAGGCTTCCTCGACTGCCGTATTGCCGCCACCGACAACGCAGCACACCTGGTCGCGGTAGAAGAATCCGTCGCAGGTCGCACAGCCCGAGACGCCCTTACCCATGAAAGCGGTCTCGGAAGGGAGTCCCAGATACTTGGCCGAAGCCCCGGTGGCAATGATCAACGCATCACAGGTGTAGGTGCCACTGTCGCCGGTCAGCGTGAAAGGTCGCTTGGACAGGTCGACCTTGTTGACATGGTCGAACAAGATGTCGGTATTGAAGCGCTCTGCGTGTTGCTGGAAACGCTGCATCAGCTCCGGTCCCTGTACACCGGCGAAGTCGGCAGGCCAGTTGTCGACGTCAGTGGTCGTCATCAACTGGCCGCCTTGCGCAATGCCGGTGATCAGCATGGGTTTGAGGTTGGCCCTGGCGGCGTAAACCGCGGCGGAATAGCCGGCCGGTCCGGAGCCCAGGATGAGAACTTTTGCGTGTTTGTTGGTTGTCATGGTGAACTGAATGGTTGAGTGGGTCAAAGTCGGTGTGGGATTTTGCCGACGATCCCTTGAACACGCTGGCTATGGAATCGCTCACAATACGATGTGGGCAGGAGCGCCAAACACAATGGATCGTGATCGCCAGCCCCGATTGTAGGAAGCGGCCCATTTCCCCGAGGAACCCCGGATGTCGATGCTGAGCAATTTGGATCTGATACGACGCGTCCCGCTGTTTGCCATGCTGACACCTGCCCAGGCGGAGCTACTGGCCGGGGCTGTGACCAAGCGGCGCTTCAAGCGAGGCGAATTCCTGGTTGAACAGGGAAAAAATTGTGAGTCTTTGTTCATCATCCTGGCCGGGCGGGCCAGGGTGGTTGTGACCGATCACCGCGACCGCGAAGTCATATTGGCCACCATGCATCCGGGTGACTATGTGGGCGAGATGAGCCTGATCGACCGTGAGCCCCATTCGGCATCGGTCGAAGCGGAAGTCCAGACGGACGCACTGGTGCTGAACGGCGCCGAATTCAACCGCTGCCTGCTGGAGAACACGTCGACGGTCAACGCCGTGATGCGGGGTCTGGTTTCCCGGTTGCGCAGTGCCGATCGCAAGATCGAGTCACTGGCGCTGATGAATGTATACGGCCGTGTCGCTGCCGTGTTGATGGAAGCCGCCCCGGCTGATGAAAACAACATACGTGTCATCCGGGACAAGATCTCGCGCCAGGATATCGCCAAGATGGTGGGCGCATCGCGTGAGATGGTCAGCCGCGTGATGAAGGATTTCGAGGAGCAGGGTTTCATCGAAACGCGCGAGGACGGCAGTCTGCTGGTCAAGGATCGACGATTCAAGCCCCGCTGAGGCCCGCGAGGGTTGGTGTGCGCTTGGGGTAAGCTCACGGCAAATGGTGTTTGCATGACTTATTCTCTCGATACCCTGACCGCTTCCAGGGCGGTTGTCCCGGGCACTCCACCTTCCGGTTTGGGCCGCTTTGCGGTTGAACTGGCCTTGTTCGCCGGCGTTCTGGTGCTGGGCTTCTGGCTGTTGGCACTGCTCAGTTATTCGCCACAGGACGCCGCATGGTCGACTTCAGGCCATGGGGTGGCGCTGGCCAACCGTGCTGGCCGTCTGGGTGCGTGGCTGGCCGATGCGAGTTACTACCTGTTCGGATTCTCGGTCTGGTGGGTGGTGGCCATCGGCCTGCGGACCTGGTTGTCCGGTCTGGCAGCGTGGCTGCGCCACGGCACCCAAGCAGCGTCGACCACCGAGCTTTTGACCGATCGCCACCCCTGGTTGAATCGACGTGGCACCTTCTGGTTGGGGCTTGTCCTGCTGTTGTGCGCCAGCTGCGTGCTGGAATGGACGCGCTTGTACAGCTTTGAGGCCCGCTTGCCCGATGCCAGCGGTGGGGCCTTGGGAACCATGCTCGGGCCGCTGGCATTGCGCTGGCTGGGTTTTACCGGCTCCGGCCTGGTGGCCATCCTGATTGGCTTGGTTGGCGCCGCGCTTGCGTTTCGATTTTCCTGGGGCACTGTGGCCGAGCGCATTGGTGGTGCCGTCCACACCCGAATCGAGGCCGGCCGAAAGAAGCGTGAAGTGGTGCAGGACATGGCCTTGGGCGAACGCGCTGCGCGCGAGCGTGAAGAAGTCGTGTCGGGCGAACGGGTCGAAGTGCGTGAGCATCACCAGGTACCGGTACCGGTCGAACCGGTGGTGCTTGAGGTGCCCAAAAGCGATCGGGTGGCCAAGGAGCGTCAGAAGCCACTGTTTGCCGAAATGCTCGACAGCAAGTTGCCGCAGGTGGATTTGCTCGACTCGGCGCAGGCGCGGCAGGAAACCGTGTCGCCCGAGATGCTCGACATGACCAGCCGCATGATCGAGAAGAAGCTCAAGGATTTCGGTGTTGAAGTCTGGGTCGTGCTGGCCTTGCCCGGTCCGGTGATCACGCGATACGAAATCGAGCCGGCGGTGGGTGTCAAGGGTTCGCAGATCGTCGGTCTGGCCAAGGACCTGGCGCGCAGCCTGAGCCTGGTCTCGATCCGGGTGGTCGAGACGATTCCAGGCAAGAACTACATGGCGCTGGAATTGCCCAATGCCAAACGGCAGTCGATTCGCCTTTCGGAGATCCTGGGCTCACGGGTGTACAACGAAGCCAAGTCGATGCTGACAATGGGCCTGGGCAAGGACATCGTTGGCAATCCCATCGTCGTCGACCTGGCCAAGATGCCCCACGTGCTGGTGGCCGGCACCACTGGCTCGGGCAAGTCGGTGGGTATCAACGCGATGATCCTGAGCCTTTTGTACAAGGCCGATGCGCGCGACGTGCGGCTGCTGATGATCGACCCCAAGATGCTGGAGATGTCGGTCTACGAAGGTATTCCGCACCTGATTGCGCCCGTCGTGACCGACATGCGCCAGGCGGCACATGGCCTGACCTGGTGTGTGGCCGAGATGGAGCGCCGCTACAAACTCCTGAGCAAGATGGGTGTGCGCAACCTGGCTGGGTACAACACCAAGATGGACGAGGCCAAGGCCCGTGGTGAACGGGTACCCAATCCGTTCAGCCTGACGCCCGAGGAGCCGGAACCGCTCGACCGCCTGCCCCATATCGTGGTGGTGATCGACGAGTTGGCCGATCTGATGATGGTGGTGGGCAAGAAGATCGAGGAACTGATCGCGCGCCTGGCGCAAAAGGCACGCGCCGCCGGAATTCACCTGATCCTGGCCACCCAGCGCCCCAGCGTCGATGTGATCACAGGTCTGATCAAGGCCAACATTCCGACCCGCATTGCGTTTCAAGTCAGCAGCAAGATCGACAGTCGCACCATACTGGACCAGATGGGGGCGGAAGCGCTGCTGGGCATGGGCGACATGTTGTACCTGCCCAGCGGCACCGGATTGCCGATCCGTGTTCATGGCGCCTTTGTCAGCGACGAAGAGGTGCATCGGGTTGTCAGCTACCTCAAGTCGCAAGGCGAGGCCAACTATATCGAGGGTGTGCTCGAAGGCGGCACCGTCGACGGCGAGTCCGACGGTATCGGTGAGCCCGGCAATGGTGGCGAGAAGGATCCGATGTACGACCAGGCAGTTGAAGTGGTGCTCAAGAACCGCAAGGCCAGCATTTCACTGGTGCAGCGCCACCTGAAAATCGGCTACAACCGCGCGGCCCGGCTGGTCGAGGACATGGAAAAAGCGGGCCTGGTCAGTGCAATGAGTGGCAGTGGCCAACGCGAGATCCTGGTGCCGACGAGGGCTGAACAATGAATTTGCGCATCGTGGTTGCTGGCGGAGTCCTGTCGATGGGCTTTACGCTGGCGCAGGCCGATGGCCTGGACAGCCTGGAGCGTTTCGTCAAGGACGTGAAATCCGGCCGGGCCGAGTTTACCCAGGTGGTGTCGGCGCCCTCCCGCGCCGGAGAGGTCGCCCGGACCCGGACATCGAGCGGCAGCTTTGCCTTTTCGCGCCCTGATCGCTTTCGATTCGACTATCGCAAGCCGTTTTTGCAGACCATCGTCGCCGATGGAAGCACTTTGTGGATGTTTGACGCCGATCTGAATCAGGCCACTGCACGCAAGCAGGCGCAGGTCCTGGGTTCCACACCGGCTGCGTTGATTGCCTCTGCGCCGGATCTGACTGCGTTGCGCAGCGCCTATGTGCTCAAGGGTGAGCCCGACAAGGATGGCCTGCAGTGGGTGCTGGCCACACCGAAGGCCAAGGACGGACAACTGCAATCGGTGCGCGTGGGCTTTCGCGTGGCCGATGGTGCGCCCACGCTTGCCGCACTCGACATCCTGGACAACTTTGGTCAGCGCTCGGAACTGCGTTTTGTGCAGGTCGACGTCAATCCCGCCTTGGCTGCAGATCAATTCCAGTTCAAGCCGCCGGCCGGAGCGGACGTGATTCGCCAATGATCGGGGCCTGATGTGAGCCACCGTATGCAGCGCTGCCAAAGCGCCGCTTGTCCGCATGGCTGAGTTGTTCCATTCCACCCCGTCGGCGCCTTTGGCCGAGACCTTGCGCCCCGACTCGCTCGATGCCGTCATAGGCCAGTCGCACCTGATCGGTGAAGGCCGGCCCTTGCGTTTGGCGTTCGAGTCCGGCAAGCCGCATTCGATGATTTTGTGGGGACCGCCCGGCGTGGGCAAGACCACGTTGGCGCGCCTGACGGCCAGTTCCTTCGGCTACGCATTCATCGCGTTGTCGGCGGTATTTTCCGGCGTCAAGGAGATCCGCGGCGCCATGGAGCAGGCCGAGCACAACCTGGCGCAAGGTCGCAAGACCATCTTGTTCGTCGACGAGATCCATCGCTTCAACAAGAGCCAGCAGGACGGCTTGCTGCCGTTTGTCGAGTCTGGCCTGGTGACCTTCATCGGGGCCACTACCGAGAACCCTTCGTTTGAAGTCAATTCGGCGCTGTTGTCACGGGCCCAGGTTTACGTATTGCAGGGCCTGAGCGAAGACGAACTGGTGCAATTGGTGCGCCGGGCCCTGGCGCAGCAATTGCCGCATCTGCAACTCGACGATGCCGCCATGTACACCCTCGTCGGATACGCCGACGGCGATGCCCGGCGCCTGCTGAACCTGCTCGAGCAGACCGACACCGCGGCGCGGGCCAGTGGCGTGGATCGCGTCGACGGGGCGTTTCTGGAGAAGTCCCTCACGCTCAACGCACGCCGGTTCGATAAAGGCGGCGACAACTTCTACGACCAGATTTCAGCATTGCACAAGTCGGTGCGGGGCTCCAGTCCCGATGCGGCCCTGTACTGGTTCTGTCGCATGCTCGATGGTGGTGCGGATGCACGTTACCTGTCGCGGCGGATTGTGCGTATGGCATGGGAAGACATCGGCCTGGCCGACCCCCGTGCATTGCAGATCGTCAACGATGCAGCCGCCACGTTCGAGCGCCTGGGTTCACCGGAAGGTGAGTTGGCGCTGGCACAGGCCGTGATCTACCTGTCGGTGGCGCCCAAGAGCAATGCCGGCTACGTGGCCTACAACCAGGCGCGCGCGTTTATCAAGAAGGACAAGTCGCGCGAAGTTCCAGTACATCTGCGCAACGCTCCGACGGCGCTGATGAAGGAGTTGGGCCATGGCAGCGAATACCGCTATGCACATGACGAGCCCGAGGCATATGCTGCAGGTGTCAGCTATTTGCCGCAGGGCATGGCCGAGCCAGCTTGGTATCAACCGGTGCCTCGCGGGGTCGAGTCGCGAATTGCAGAAAAAATGGCCCATCTTCGTCAACTTGACGAAGCCGAACGCAAACGCTGAACCGCTTTTGCCGCGCCCTGTAGCGGTCATTTGGCTGTCGATCTACCCCTGTCGGCGCAAGGGTAAACCCCGGCGGCCGGGTGCCGTTCAAGGCTGATTGCGTCAGTAGAATGGTCGCGGGCGGGATGCCTTCGGAATCGTTCCTACTGGTTCGGTTCTTGCAAAGGTGAACGTGGCGCCACAAGCACGACCTTCAACCGCGACATAACTTCAAAAACACCGGAGCATCCATTCATGGACATTTTTCTCCAGCAGATGATCAACGGGCTGGTGCTGGGCAGCGTATATGCGCTGGTCGCACTGGGGTACACGATGGTGTACGGCATCATTCAGCTCATCAACTTCGCCCATGGTGAAGTTCTGATGTTCGGCGCATTGATCGCCTGGACCGTAGCGGGCCTGTTGCAACCCGCATTCCCCGGCATACCGGGCTGGCTGGTGCTGATCATTGCTGCCACGGTGGCGTGTTCACTGGCAGCACTGTTGAACTTCACGATCGAGAAGGTCGCCTACCGTCCGCTTCGCAATTCGCCGCGGCTGGCGCCACTGATTACAGCCATCGGCATGTCGCTGCTGTTGCAGACGGTCGCCATGATCATTTGGAAGCCCAATCCCAAGCCGTTCCCGAGCCTGCTGCCGGTCACGCCCTATGAAATTGGTGGCGCTGTGATATCTCCAACGGACCTGCTGATCCTGTCGCTTACCGTGGTACTGCTGGTCACACTAGTCTGGCTCGTCAACTACACCTCGCTGGGCCGGGCGATGCGCGCCACGGCCGAGAACCCGCGGGTGGCGGCTTTGATGGGTGTCAAGCCCGATGTGGTCATCTCAGCCACCTTCGTGATCGGCGCCGTGCTGGCGGCCATCGCCGGCATCATGCTGGGCATGAAATACGGCACGGTGCAGCACGCCATGGGCTTTTTGCCCGGCCTCAAGGCCTTCACGGCGGCGGTGTTCGGTGGTATCGGTAACCTGGCCGGGGCCGTCGTCGGCGGCGTGGTGCTGGGCGTGATCGGGGCGCTGGGGTCCGGCTATATCGGCGTGCTGACAGGTGGCGTTCTGGGCAGCCACTATTCCGAAATTTTTGCCTTTGTCGTGCTGATCGTGATCCTGACCCTGCGGCCGTCGGGTCTGCTGGGTGAACGCGTCGCCGATCGAGCCTGAGGAGTACAAGATGAAATTCAACAAGTGGATCCTGTATTTCCTGGGTGGTGCCGCGCTGATCGGCTTGCCCCTGGTGCTGGGCATCTTCGGCAACGCCTGGGTGCGTATTGCTGACACAGCATTGTTATATGTGTTGCTGGCCATCGGGCTGAACATCGTCGTGGGTTATGCCGGGCTGCTCGATCTCGGTTATGTTGCGTTCTTTGCCGTGGGTGCCTACCTTTATGCCTTGCTGGCCTCGAGCCATCTGACGCAGACCTTCGCGTGGATCGGCGCCATCTATCCGCATGGCATCCATATGCCCATCCTGGTGGTGATTCCGCTTGCCGCTGCGGTAGCGGCGTTCTTCGGCATGTTGCTCGGCGCGCCCACATTGAAACTACGCGGTGACTACCTCGCGATCGTGACGCTGGGCTTTGGTGAAATCATCCGCGTGTTCCTGAACAACCTGGACCATCCGGTGAACATCACGAATGGTCCCAAGGGCATCAGTGGTATTGACGCGTTCCGGATTTTCGGCGTCGATATGGCGCAGCCGATCAAGATCGGCAGCTATGAGCTGACATCGGTGACGATGTACTACTACCTGTTCCTTATCCTGGTCGTGTTGAGCATCATCCTGAGCCATCGTCTGGCCCTGTCCCGTGTGGGCCGGGCCTGGATGGCGATTCGTGAGGACGAAACCGCGGCCAAGGCCATGGGCATCAACACCCGCAACCTCAAATTGCTCGCTTTCGGCATGGGTGCCTCGTTTGGTGGTGTCAGCGGCGCGTTATTTGCATCGTTCCAGGGTTTCGTATCGCCCGAGTCGTTCACACTGATGGAGTCGGTGATGATCGTGTCGATGGTAGTGCTCGGCGGGCTCGGTCACTTGCCCGGTGTGGTGCTCGGCGCAATCCTGCTGGCGGCCCTGCCTGAAGTGCTGCGTTATGTGGCCAGTCCGCTGCAGGCGTTCACCGGCGGCCGACTCGACGCATCCATCCTGCGTCAGTTGCTGATTGCCCTGGCAATGATCACCATCATGTTGATGCGTCCGCGCGGACTGTGGCCCAGCCCCGACCACGGCAAGTCGCTGCAGGCGAACAATTGAGGGCAATGCGATGACAGAAACGATTCTCAAGGTCGCAGGCATCTCCAAGCGATTTGGCGGCCTGCAGGCCCTCAGTGATGTGGGCATCACGATCACCCGCGGTCAAGTCTACGGCCTGATCGGCCCCAACGGTGCTGGCAAGACCACGTTCTTCAATGTGATCACCGGCCTGTATACGCCCGACAGTGGTACGTTCGAACTGGCCGGCAAACCCTACAAGCCGTCGGCGGTGCATGAGGTGGCCAAGGCCGGTATTGCGCGTACGTTCCAGAACATCCGGCTGTTCGCCGAAATGACGGCGCTGGAAAACGTCATGGTCGGGCGCCACATTCGCACCCACTCCGGTTTGATCGGTGCGATGTTCCGCACCGCCGGCTTTCGCAAGGAAGAAAAAGAAATCGCGGAGCGTGCGCAGGAGCTGCTGGAATACGTCGGCATCGGCAAGCTGGCCGACTACAAGGCACGCACACTCAGTTATGGCGACCAGCGCCGTTTGGAGATCGCCCGCGCGCTGGCGACCGATCCGCAGCTGATCGCACTGGACGAGCCGGCTGCCGGCATGAACGCGACCGAGAAAGTGCAGTTGCGCGAGCTGATTGACCAGATCCGCAACGACAAGCGCACCATCTTGCTCATTGAACACGACGTCAAACTGGTCATGGGTCTGTGCGACCGCGTGACCGTGCTCGATTACGGCAAACAGATCGCGGAGGGCCTGCCCGCGGAAGTGCAGAAGAACGAGAAGGTCATCGAAGCCTATCTCGGAACGGGGGGACACTGACATGGCCAACACACTGCTCAAGGTCTCCGGACTGAAGGTGTCCTACGGCGGCATCCAGGCGGTCAAGGGAATCGATTTCGAGGTGCACGAAGGCGAACTGGTCACCTTGATCGGCTCCAACGGCGCCGGCAAGACGACCACGATGAAGGCCATCACCGGCACGCTGGGCATCAACGATGGTGACATCGAATACATGGGCAAGAGCATCAAGGGGCAGGGCACATGGGACCTGGTACGCCAGGGCCTTGCCATGGTCCCGGAAGGTCGCGGCGTGTTTGCACGCATGACCATCATGGAGAACCTGCAGATGGGCGCCTATGTGCGCACCGATCAGGCGGCGATCGATGCCGATGCCGAGAAGGTTTTTACCATTTTCCCGCGGTTGCGCGAGCGGCGTGACCAACTCGCCGGCACGATGTCGGGTGGCGAGCAACAGATGCTGGCCATGGGGCGGGCGTTGATGAGCCGTCCCAAGGTGTTGCTGATGGATGAGCCCTCCATGGGGCTGTCTCCGATCATGGTGGACAAGATCTTCGAAGTGGTGCGCGACGTGTATGCGCAAGGCGTCACCATTTTGCTGGTCGAGCAGAACGCCAGCCGCGCATTGGGCGTGGCCAATCGAGCCTACGTGATGGATTCCGGGTTGATCACAATGAGCGGTGACGCCAAGGTCATGCTCAAGGATCCGAAGGTCCGGGCAGCGTATCTGGGCGAATAGTCCGCTGTCGCCACCGAAATGGCACAGTGGATTTCACTGTCGCGCGGTTGTACCTGTGCAGTACGGTCGTTCCGGGGGCGTCAATCAGGCTGCGGCGGCCACGTTGTTCCGTCTTGGCAAATGCGCGTGGATCAGATGACCGGCGATGGACAGGCCTAGCGGTGGCATCGGCGGAAGAGGCTCGCCCGGGCCGAACCAACGCGCCTCGGCAATTTCCGAGGCATCGACCACGATGTCGCCACTGACATACTGCGCGGTAAACGCGATCATCAGCGAATGCGGAAATGGCCAGGGCTGGCTGCCGAAGTAGGCCAGGTCACGCACGCGCAAACCCACTTCCTCGTGAACTTCGCGGTGAATCGCATCCTCGATCGACTCACCCGCTTCCAGGAAGCCGGCCAGTGCGGTGAAGAACCCGGTGGGCGAATTCAGATGGCGCGCCAGCAAAATGGAATCGCCACGCTGGATCAACACCATCATGGCTGGCGAAATCCGTGGATAGGCCATGTGTTTGCAGGTGGTGCATCGCATGCAGCGCTCGCCCGGCATGAGCTGGGTCGGTGCGCCGCAGGCACCGCAGAAGCGATGCGTGCGCGCCCACTCGACAATCTGGAACGCCCGACCGGCAATCGCCAGCAGAGCATCGTCCAGTGCGCCGAACAGCGAGCGCAACTTGCGGAACGTGTGTCCGGGCCAGGCCTCGCTGCCGGCAGTGACCCAGGTAACGTGAAAGTAGCGCTCGCCCAGAACACCGACCGGAATGAACTGTGACGTCGCCGGCAAATTGTGCAGGTTCAAGTCCAGGTGCGGATCCAGGTCGGACTCACGCACCAGCAGCATGTCGCCGCAAAAGACCAGGTTGATCGGGGCGGGGTGCTCCTGCGCGACGATCAGGGGACGAAACAGTTCGGGAGTTTGCAGCATGATCGGAGTCCGGGCCCGCATCATCGCATCAATTCACGCGCGTTGCCGCCACTTTGGGGCTGGCGGTGCCGGCGGTACGGGTGGACTTGACCTTGCGCTACGCACGCGTCCTAAATTTCGGTGGTCTCGGCCATCATGATGTCGACACCGGCAGTGGCGAAGTTGGCCAGGTCTGCCGCGGTAGCCTGCCCTTGCTCAGACGCCAAAGCGGTGCTGATGGCAGACATCGAGTCGAACTCCAGCGAAGCGACCAGGTACACAGCATGTTTGCCGCCCATGCCCATGACATCGCCATGGGTCACCTCGTAGCTGCGCAGCCCCGGAATCTTCTTGGCCAACGGTACATGGGTGGCGTAGTAATACGCGTCGAATACCGCTGCATCTGCCGGTTGCTGGTAAATAGCATAAAGTTTCGCCATGGTGGGGTGCCTCCGTCGAGCCGCCACCAGACGATCCGGTAGCTTGCCAACCCACTATAACGAGAACGGCCTATTTGGCCCAGGTGTCCTTGAGTCCCACTGACAGGTTGAACACCGGTTTGCCGGCGACATGGTCGACCCGGTCTGCAACGAAATATCCGTGGCGCTCGAACTGGAACTTGTCGTCGGCGCGCGCTAGCGCCAAAGAGGGCTCCACGACCGCCTGCACCACGCGAAGGCTGTTCGGATTCAGGCTGGCCAGGAAATCGCGTCCACCCGCGTCCGGCTGGGGCTCGTTGAACAATCTCTCGTACAGCCGAACCTCGGCCGCAACGCCGTCGGCCACACCAACCCAGGTGATCACACCCTTGACCTTGACAGAATCCGATCCCGGCGTACCGCTCTTGGTATCGGGAATCAGCGTGGCTTGCACATTGTGGACCCGGCCATCGGCATCCTTGGTGCAGCCGGTGCACTCGATCACGTGACCGTATTTCAACCGCACCTTGTTGCCTGGATATAGCCGGAAGAAGCCCTTGGGCGGGGTTTCCTCGAAATCACCGCGTTCGATCCAGACCTCGCTGCCCATCGAAAAGTGGCGTCTGCCCATCTGCGGCTGTGATGGGTGTGCTGGCGCGCTGCAGGCGTCCTGCTTGCTGTGTCCGGTGGCTGCCAGTCCCATGACCTCATCCCAGTTGGTGATGACCAGCCGGATCGGATCGAGCACTGCCATGGCGCGTGCCGCCGTGTTCTCCAGCGTCTCGCGCAGGCAAGCCTCGAGCGTGCTGTATTCGGTCCAGCCACCGGCCTTGCTGGTTCCAGCCCGTTCGGCCAGCAGACGCAGACTCTCGGGCGTGTAGCCGCGTCGACGCAGGCCAACCAGCGTGGGCATGCGCGGGTCATCCCAGCCATTCACCTTGTGGTCGTACACCAACGCGGCAAGCTTGCGTTTGCTGGTGATGACATAGGTGACGTTCAGTCGCGCAAATTCATACTGGCGCGGCGGTGGAGCTGTCAGCAGTCCGCCTTCGATCAGCCGCTCGAGCAGCCAGTCGTACCAGGGGCGCTGGTCCTCGAACTCGAGTGTGCAGATGCTGTGCGTGATCTGCTCGAGGGCATCCTCGATCGGATGTGCATAGGCGTACATCGGATAAATGCACCATTTGTCGCCGGTGTTGTGGTGCTCGGCGCGCCGGATCCGGTAGATCGTGGGGTCGCGCATGTTGATATTCGGGCTGGCCATGTCCACCTTGGCACGCAGCACCATGCTGCCGTCCAGGTGCCTGGCATCGCGCATCTCCCGGAACCGTTCGAGGTTCTCGGCTGCAGGACGATCCCGGAACGGGCTGTTGACGCCCGGCCTGGAAAAGTCGCCCCGGTTGATGCGCATGTCCTCGGCGCTTTGCTCATCCACGTAGGCGTGGCCTGCATTGATCAGGTATTCGCCCGCCGTGTACATGAAGTCGAAATAATCGC
>JBKJRR010000541.1:0-2632 GCA_046594635.1 Burkholderiaceae bacterium | reverse complement strand
GGCCCTGGCAGTCGGCGCCGGTTGTGCACTGGCGCCGCTCTTGTACGGCTTGCGCGAATACCGCGGCGAGCCCCATCGCGTCGAGTCGATCGGCATCCTGCACGAGATCGAGTTCTTCGACGACAGCAAGGGTACCAACGTCGGCGCCACCGTGGCGGCACTGGCCGGCTTGGGCGCCGAGCGCCGGCTGATCCCCATCCTCGGCGGCGACGGCAAGGGACAGGATTTTTCGCCGCTGGCCGAACCGATCGCCCGCGTGGCCCGCGCCGTGGTGCTGATCGGGCGTGACGCGCCGCAAATCCGCGCCGCGCTCAGCTCCACCGGCGTGGGCTTGCACGATGCCAGCGACATGGCCGACGCCGTGGCATTGGCCATGCGCGAGGCACGCAGCGGAGACGCCGTGCTGCTGTCGCCAGCCTGCGCGAGTTTCGACATGTTCGACAACTACGGCCATCGGGCACAGGTCTTCGTCGAAGCGGTACAGGCACTGGCCCACGACGCTGGCGCCGAATTGGTGGGGGGGGCATGAACCTTACCTGGGATCGCATGCGCCATGTCAGCGGCTGGTTCTCCAGTGGCGAAGGCGCGAGCGAAAAGTTGCCGGTGCGGCTGGGCCGGGGGCGCCGCGATACGATGCAGGCGCCGGTGCGGCTGGAGAGTTTCGATCAGGTGCTGGTATGGGTCACGGTGGCTCTGCTGGCCTGGGGCCTGGTGATGGTGTATTCGGCCACCATCGCCATGCCCGACAACCCCCGCTTCGCACGCTACAGCCACACCTATTTCCTGGTACGGCACATGATGTGGCTGGCCGTATCCTTCGTGGCCGCGTTGATCGCCTTCCAGGTGCCGGTGGCCACCTGGGAACGCTGGGCGCCCTGGCTGTTTGTCGGTGCCTTGCTGCTGCTCGTGGCCGTGCTGATTCCGCAACTGGGCAAGGGAGTCAACGGTGCGCGGCGCTGGCTGGTACTCGGGCCGATCAGCTTTCAGCCGTCGGAGTTGGCCAAATTTGCGGTGTTGCTGTACGCCGCCGACTACATGGTGCGCAAGATGGACGTCAAGGAACGTTTCTTTCGCGCCGTGATGCCGATGGGACTGGCCGTGGCCATCGTCGGGGTGCTTCTGCTGGCCGAGCCGGACATGGGCGCCTTCATGGTGATCGCCGTGATCGCGATGGGCATCCTGTTTCTGGGCGGCGTCAACGCGCGCATGTTCTTCCTGATCGCCACCATCCTGGTGGTTGCGTTCTCGATGATGATCCTGTTCAGCGAATGGCGGCGCGAGCGCATCTTCGCCTACCTCGATCCCTGGAGCGAGCAATACGCACTGGGCAAGGGCTACCAGCTGTCGCACTCGCTGATCGCGATCGGCCGCGGCGAAATTTTCGGCGTCGGCCTGGGCGGCAGCGTCGAGAAGCTGCACTGGTTGCCCGAGGCACACACCGACTTCCTGCTGGCGGTGATTGGCGAGGAGTTCGGTTTGATGGGTGTGCTCAGCGTGATCGGCCTGTTCATCTGGCTGACCCGGCGCATGATCCATATCGGACGCCAGGCGATCGCCCTCGACCGCATCTTCGCCGGTCTGGTGGCCCAGGGCGTCGGCATCTGGATCGGCTTTCAGGCTTTCATCAACATGGGCGTGAATCTCGGTGCCCTGCCCACCAAGGGACTGACGCTGCCGTTGATGAGTTTTGGTGGCACCGCCATTCTGGTCAATCTGGTGGCAATCGCCGTGGTGCTGCGCATCGACATCGAAAGCCGCCAACTGATGCACGGAGGCAGGACATGAGTTTGCTCCAGCAATCCCGGCCTGATCGCGTCATGGCCGCGCGCGCCGACGCGTTCGTGCCGGTGTATTCACTGAGCAGCGGCGATGACACCGGTTGGCACCATGCCCACGCCAGTTCAGGCACCATCGATCACAGCACCAGCCCCAGGATGCCCCATGTCCAGAGCCGCCACTGCAGTGTGTCGGACAACAACCAGGGCGCACGTGCCCAGGCTCCGCTCAACAATGCTAGCGAGGATGCAAGCAACACCAGCGGTCAGCGTCCGCGCTGCGCGCTGGTCATGGCCGGCGGCACCGGAGGCCACATTTTCCCTGGCCTTGCCGTGGCGAACGCATTGCGTGCCCAGGGCTGGACGGTGTGCTGGCTTGGCGGCAAGGGCAACGCGCGCAGTGCGAGCATGGAAAGTCGGCTCGTGCCGCCACAGGGCTTTCGCTTCGAGGCGCTGGACTTCTCGGGTGTGCGCGGCAAGGGCGCAATGCCACTGCTGCTGCTGCCGCTGCGCCTGCTGCGCGCGTTCTGGCAAAGCATCCAGATCGTACGCCGGGTTCGGCCCGACGTCGTGATCGGCCTTGGCGGCTACATCACCTTTCCCGGCGCCATGATGGCGGTGCTGCTGGGCAAGCCGTTGGTGCTGCATGAGCAAAATGCCGTGGCCGGCATGGCCAATCGCGTGCTTGCAGGCGTTGCAGACCGCGTCTACACCGCCTTTCCCGACGTGCTGGCCAAGGCGCAATGGGTCGGAAACCCCTTGCGTCGCGAATTCATCGACCAGCCGGCTCCCGAAAAACGCTTTGCCGATCGTCGCGGTCCGCTGCGCATCCTGGTGGTTGGCGGCAGCCTGGGCGC
>JBKJRR010000382.1:0-14617 GCA_046594635.1 Burkholderiaceae bacterium | reverse complement strand
GAGTCCCGGTCCGCTGGCCACACGCACTGACGGCCAGCGCATGGCCCGGTTGCTACAGCGCGCCGACAAGTTCGCCGCACATCTTGCGCCGCGCTCCTCGCGCAGACCTGATACCGCGCCTGTGGCGATGCAGGCGGTGTATTTCGATGAACAACGCGCCATCGACGAAGCCGGTGCGGCACTGATCAAGGCGGTGGGTGTGTATTCGCCCGGCACGCTGGTGCGGCTAGTCAATCAGGAGATCGGTGTCGTGGTGCGTCGCGGCGCCAACACGACCATGCCGCGGGTGGCCATTCTGGTCAATCGCGATGGCATCGGGATGGGTGAGCACCCGGTGCGCGACACCAGCATGCGCGAACAGCGCATCGTGTCGGGTGTCGCACCCGCAGACTGCAAGGTGCACATCCAGCTTGGCCGGATGCTGGCTCTGACCGGGGGGCGGGCCCCGTCAGGCCGCGCCTGGTAGGCGCGTCGCAATAGTCAGGCCCTCACTTTCCCGCGCGAGTTCCTTGCGGTACTTGTTGAGCTCCTGCACAGTCGAAAAGCTGCGGTTGAACAGCAGGCTCAGATTGTGCAGGATACGTTCGACCACACGGCCCTCCCAGTGCGCGTCGAACTTGATCTGCTGGTCGAGCCAAAACTCGAGCCATTGCGGATCCGGAACACGGCTTTGCACGGTGTCTTTGGGAAACAGCGACTTGTTCACATGCAGGTTGGTCGGATGCATGGCCTGCGCCGTGCGCCGGGCGCTGGCCATCAGCACGCCAACCTTGGCGAAAGCGCTCTTGGCCTCGTTGCCGCATCGCGAGATCGCCTGCTTCATGTATTTCAGGTAAGCACCTCCATGGCGCGCCTCGTCCTGGCTGAGTTTGGTGTAGATCTGCTTGATGACCGGCTCGGTGTGCCACTGGCTGGCCCGGCGGTACCAGTGGTTCAGCCGGATTTCACCGCAGAAATGCAGCATCAAGGTCTCCAGCGCAGGCGCCGGATCGAACTCGAAGCGCACGTCGTGCAATTCCGCCTCTGTGGGAGCGAGCTCAGGGCGAAATCTGCGCAGGTACTCCATCAGCACCAGCGAGTGCTTCTGCTCCTCGAAGAACCAGATCGACATGAAGGCCGAGAAGTCGCTGTCATGGCGGTTATCGCGCAGGAACATCTCGGTGGCGGGAAGGGCGGCCCATTCCGTGATGGCATTGAACTTGATAGTCCGTGCCTGTTCATCGGTCAGGCGGCGGGCATCAAACGAGTCCCAGGGGATATCGCGCGCCATGTCCCAGCGGACAGACTCCAGTTGTTTGAACAGTTCGGGATACAGCATGGGAACCTTTGTGGGGCAATCGGAGCGATGTGCAGAACACCTGCGGATTCTAGGCTGGGCCCAAAAAAACGGTGTCCGGCTCCTTATGGGCGGGTTGGACGGAAGCTTGCGGTTTTTCGCCAGCCCTCGGCGATTGCCCAGTGGCTCGCGCAGAAATAGATTTGCTGGACAGGCGTGACGCAAAAGCCCTATAAATACTAGTCAGTCAATAAATTACCAACAAGTATATACTTGCACACGTGAGTCTCTCCCTTTTCGCCCTTCGACCGTTTTTCTGGCCGCTCCCTGTACGGAACCTGTCAGCGGGTCTGCATGTCCACACTCCATTCAAACGAATCCGGTTCCTGACCGGTTGGGTGCTGCGAAGCCTCCCGGACGCCTGGCGATCCGGTGCAACCCTGGGGTTCTCCTCCTCCCCCTTGTTGATCCTGGGGCGCTTCGTGGCAATTTTGTTGGCGGGCCACCATACCTGGACCCGTGGGAGTACACCATGAGGATCGCCATCGTCGGCTCCGGTATTTCGGGTCTGGCCGTCGCGCACCGGCTGGCAGACCATGCACGGGTCACGCTGTTTGAGGCCGCCGCCTATTTCGGCGGCCATACCCATACGGTCGACGTCGAACTTCCCCTGGCCGGGCGACTTGTGCGCCACGGCGTGGATACCGGCTTTCTGGTGTTCAATGAGCGCACCTATCCCCATCTGATTGCGTTGTTCGCCGAACTGGGTGTGGAAACCAGCCCCTCGGACATGTCTTTCTCCGTGCAGGCGGCTGTTCCGGAAAGTGGCCGCCACCTGGAATGGAGCGGCACCAACCTGAACGGCGTGTTCTCGCAGCGGCGCAACCTGGCAAGCCCCCGCTTTCTGGGCATGTTGCGCGATCTGGCCCGATTCAACCGCCTGACGCAGGACATCGCAACGACCGGGCAGGAATGGCAGTTGCAGCAGTCACTGGGCGAGTTTCTGCAGCAAAACAGGTTCGGTCAGGCCTTCATCGACTGGTATTTCCTGCCCATGGTGGCCTGCATCTGGAGTTGCCCGACCGAGCAGATGCTGCAATTCCCGGTTGCGACGATGATTCGCTTTTGTCACAACCATGGACTGAACCAGGTGAGCAACCGGCCGCAGTGGTGGACTGTCAAGGGCGGCGCGCGCCACTATGTCGACAAGATCGTCGCACGTGTGGCCGACACGCGGCTGAGCACGCCGGTTCGCGCTATTGAGCGTCATGGCGCAAGCGGCGGCGTCACAGTCACGACCGACCAGGGCAGTGAACATTTCGATCGCGTCGTGCTGGCCACCCACAGCGACCAGGCGCTGGCCTTGTTGCGCGACGCCAGTGCGGCCGAATGCCAGACGCTGGGCGCTATACGCTACCACCCCAATCTCGCGGTGCTGCACACCGACACGACGGTGTTGCCGCAGCATCCCCGCGCCTGGGCAGCGTGGAACTACGAGTCCGGCGCTGCCGATCCGCGCGCATTGAATACCAGTGGCCACGCCGTCTGCCTGCATTACCTGCTCAATCGCCTGCAACCACTGCCTTGGCAACAACCTGTGATGGTGTCGCTCAATCCGCTGCGCACCATCCGCGAGGAACATGTGCTGGGGCAATACCAGTATGCCCATCCGGTGTTCGATCGCGCAGCCATTGCGGCCCAGCAGCAGATGCCCGCGCTGCAAGGGCAAGACAACACTTACTATTGCGGCGCCTGGATGGGCTACGGCTTTCACGAAGATGGCCTCAAGGCCGGCCTGGCGGTCGCACAACATCTGCTGGCCGATATCGACCCACGTGCAACCGAAAGGATTGCTGCATGACCCCGAGCCGCCGATCGACCGACCGCCGCGCAAGCCTTGCTGCGCCGGCACGCCCGATGATCGGGTTCGGCGAGGTGCGGCACACCCGACTGCGCCCGGCCCGTCACGCGTTCGCGTACAAGGGCTATTTCCTGTTGCTGCCGATGCGCGCGATGCAGGATCCAACCCATGTCGCCTCGCGTTCGTGCCTTGCGCGCAATCGCGCTGCAGCGCTGAGTTTTCATGATCGGGATCATGGCGACGGCCGCGGCCCCGAGACCGGCGGCGCGCTGGCGTGGCTCGACGCGTTGCTGCACAGCCATGGCATCACCGACGCCACCGGAGAAGCCTGGCTGCAGTGTTATCCGCGGGTGCTGGGCTACGCCTTCAAGCCGGTGAGCTTCTGGTTTTGCCACCGCCCGCCGAACCAGGATGGCGGTGCCTTGCGCGCCATCGTGGTGGAGGTCAACAACACCTTCGGCGAGCGGCACTGTTACCTGCTTGATGAACCACGCTGGGGCGCGCAACTCGACGCGGCCAAGAGTTTCCACGTCTCGCCTTTCCTGCAGGTGCGCGGCCACTACCACTTCCGCTTCATGCGCAGCGACCGGCCCGATGGTGAACGCAGCGTGGCGCGCATTGACTATGACGACGGCGAAGGCGCCATGCTGCAGACCAGCGTCAGCGGCGCGCTCGAGCCCGTGACCCCTGTTTCTTTGCGCAAGGCCTTGTGGCGCTTCCCGGCAATGACGCTGGGCGTCATCAGCCGCATCCACCTGCAGGCCGCCCGCTTGTGGCTCAAGCGGGTGCGATTCACATCCAAGCCCGATGCACCCACGTTACCCGTCACCCTCCAGAGCCGACCGCCCGTTTAAAGCCCTTTACGCCCACCGCCATGAACACCCGCACCATTGCCTACCCGACGTCACTGCACAAAGCCCCTGCCGCCGCTCGCAACACCCTGCGTCTGCTCGATCGACTGAAACACGGACAACTCACGGTGCAGTTGCCAGACGGCACCGTGCAGTTGTTCGGACAGTCCCAGGACCGCAACGCCGCGCACCATGCGACGGTGACGCTGCACAACTGGAACGTGTGCGCCGCAACGCTCAAGTCCGGCGACATCGGATTGGCCGAAAGCTACATCGCCGGTGACTGGAGCACGCCCAACCTGACCGAACTGCTCAAGTTGTTCATCCGCAACCGCCAGCAACTCGAGGACGTCATCTACGGCAGCTGGGCCGGCCGGACCCTTTACCGCCTCAAGCACTGGCTCAACCGCAATACCCGCAGCAACAGCCAGAAGAATATTCACGCGCACTACGACCTGGGCAATGCGTTCTACCAACTGTGGCTGGATGACACGATGAACTACTCGTCGGCCTGGTTCGACGGTGACCATGGCAAGAGCATGCGCGAAGCCCAAAACGCCAAGGTGCAGCGGGCGCTGCGCATGGCCAACGTGCGCCCCGGCGACCGCGTGCTCGAGATCGGCTGCGGCTGGGGTGCGCTCGCCGAGATGGCGGTGACGCAATTCCGGGCCGGCGTGACGGGTGTGACGCTGAGCACCGAGCAACTGTCCTATGCGCGCCAGCGTTTGGCGCCGCTGGTATCAGCCGATGGGGCGTCCCCAGCGGTGGACCTGCGGCTGCAGGACTACCGCGACATCCAGGACGGCCCGTACGATGCGATCTGCTCGATCGAGATGGTCGAAGCGGTCGGGCAGCAATACTGGCCGACCTACTTCCAGAGCGTGCATCGGCTGCTCAAACCCGGTGCTCGCGCCTGCATTCAGAGTATCGTCATCGACGACGCCCTGTTCGACCGGTACATCCGATCCAGCGACTTCATCCAGCAATACATCTTTCCGGGCGGCTGCCTGCCGTGCCCGCGCGAGTTCCGCCGCGAAGCCGCTGCCGCCGGACTTCAGGTTGTGGACGAACTGGCATTCGGACAGGACTATGCCGAGACCTTGCGCCGCTGGCGCAAGGACTTCATGCGCCAGCACGAAGCCGTGACCGAGCTCGGGTTCGACACCCGTTTCAAGCGCATCTGGGAGTTCTATCTCGGCTATTGCGAGGCGGCGTTTGACATGGGCAATATCAATCTTGTTCAATACACGCTGGTCAAGCCGACGCCATGACCCCGTTGCGCGCTCCCGTGATCGGTACCACCGTGCGCGACCCGCAACACGCGCCAGGCGCCCTGCGGCGCCGCGATTGCATGCTGGCACTGGCCGCGGTCGCGTGGCCATTCGGCGCCCGGGCCAACACGCCGCCAGAGCTGGGAGGCCATCTGGGCAAAGTGGTGCTGTCCGGCCGAAAACGGTTCACCTTCTTCGGTTTCGCGGTGTACGACGCCAGCCTGTGGGTGGAGCCTGGATTCCGGGCACAGGACTACGAACGCCATGGCTTTGCGCTGGACCTGCTTTACCAGCGTGACTTCAGCAATGCCGATATCACGCGCCGCTCGATCGAAGAGATGTCGCGGCTCGCACCACTCGCAGGTGAACGCAAGCAGACCTGGGAGGGCTGGCTGCGCACGGCGTTCCCCGATGTGCGCAAGGGCGACCGTATCACCGGTATCCACCGCCCCGCTGCGGGCGCGGTGTTCCTGACCAACGGTCGGCTCACCGGCCGCATCGACGACCCGGAATTTGCCCGCCTGTTCTTCGGCATCTGGCTGTCGCCCGACACCTCGGAGCCTGCACTGCGCCAGGCACTGCTCGGTGCGGCCACACGCTGACGACGTACGTCCGATGTCGACCGACATGCCCATCACGCCACGCCAGGGGCTGCAGTACGGCGCCCTGGGCTTGCCGCTGGCTTTCGTGGCCTTGCCGTTGTATGTCGTGCTGCCGAATCACTACGCCACCACCTTCGGAATGCCGTTGGCCACGCTGGGCCTGATCCTGCTCGGTGCGCGCTTGTTTGATGCGCTGATCGACCCGTTCATCGGTCGCTGGTGCGACCGGCTGTTCGCCCGTTCACCGCGCCAGGTGCTCATCATGGGCGGATTTGCGGCCTTGGCACTGGCCGCCGGATTCGGCTTGCTGTTCTTCCCGGCGACGCGCCAGAGCGAGTGGTTGATGGTCTGGGTCACGGTGTTCCTGGTCGTGACCTATGCGGCTTACAGCGCTCTGAGCGTGGCGCACCAGTCCTGGGGTGCCATGCTCGGCGGCGACGAAAACCAGCGCAGCCGCATCGTGGCCTGGCGCGAAGGTCTGGCGCTGGTGGGCGTGGTGCTGGCCTCGATGGCGCCGGTGCTGCTGGGTCTGCCTGGCACCTGGATATTGTTTTGTACCTGCCTGCTGGTGGGCTGGCTGGCCTGGAGCCGTGCCTTGCGTCCGGCGCCGCACCCGCAGACGCAGGCGCACAATATCTGGCGCCCCCTGCAATTGCCGCAATTCCGCAGGCTGCTTGGCATCTTCGTGCTCAACGGTATCGCCAGCGCGATTCCGGCCACGCTGGTGCTGTTCTTCGTGCAGGACCGGCTGCAGGCACCCCGCACGATGGAGCCGGTGTTCCTGGGGGCCTATTTCGTCAGTGCCGCGGTGTCGATGCCCTTGTGGCTGAAGCTGGTGCGGCGCATCGGCCTGCCCCGCAGCTGGTTATGCGGCATGATGTTGGCGGTGGCCGCCTTTGTGTGGGCCGCGACGCTGAGCGCCGGTGACAGCACCGCCTTTATCCTGGTATGTATGGCCTCCGGCGTAGCGCTGGGCACCGACCTGGCCCTGCCTGGCGCCATGCTGGCAGGACTGATCGCCAAGGCCGGCCATCGCGGCCACCTCGAAGGCGCGTATTTCGGCTGGTGGAACTTCGCCACCAAACTCAACCTGGCGCTGGCCGCCGGCCTCGCCTTGCCCTTGCTGGCATTGTTTGGCTACAGCCCGGGCGCACGCGATGCCGGCGCACTCAGCGCACTGAGCATCGCGTATTGCCTGCTGCCTTGTCTGCTCAAGCTGGCCGCGGCCACACTGCTGTACCAACACCACCGACGACTTGTCGCCAAAGGCGAGTCGGCATGAACACGAAGAAAGGCACACCATGAATCGAAGAAAATTGCTGCGCACGGGCGGCCTGATAGCAGCCGGTGCCAGCGCCCTGGCGCTGACCGGCTGTGCAGCACCGCAGATCGGCGACTATGCCGCCGAGAAACCACCCCTGAACCTGCCCGACTACTTCAACGGCGTCATCGATGGCTATGGCATCTTCACCGACCGCGGCGGCAAGGTGGTCAAGCGCTTCACCGTCGTCATCAATGCCAGCTGGTCCGGCGATGATGGCGTGCTGGACGAGGATTTCCTGTATTCCGACGGCACACGGCAAAAGCGCATCTGGCGCATCAAGCGTCTGCCAGAGGGCCGTTACAGCGGCCGCGCCGACGACGTCGTGGGCGAGGCACAGGGCGTGCAACGCGGCAATGCGCTGCGCTGGAACTACACGATGGCACTTCCGGTCGACGGCCGCATCATCGACGTGCAATTCGACGACTGGATGTACCTGGTCAGTGCGCGCGTGATGCTCAACAAGGCGGAGATGCGCAAGTTCGGTGTGCGGTTGGGCGAGGTCACGCTGTCCTTCACCAAACGCTGATTCCACCCGCCCACCGATACACCATGCGCATGCTCCCGAAAGACCCATCCCGATGCCGCTGAACCCGCCGATATCGAACTGGAGCGGCAAGACTGTCTGGCTGGTTGGTGCCTCCAGTGGCATCGGCGAAGCGACTGCCGCCGAACTCCATGCCCGCGGTGCCCGTGTCATCGTGTCGGCGCGCAATGCCCAGGCGCTGCATGCGTTTACGCAGCAACACGCAGGTGCGGTTGCGATACCGCTGGACGTCACCGACGCCGATGCCGTGCGCGAAGCCAGCCTGCAGGTGTTTGCGCTCGGTCCGCTGGACGGCATGGTGTACTGCGCCGGACACTACACCGCCATGGGCGCCGATGCAATCGACCTGCCCGACATGCTGCGCCACGTCGACATCAACTATGCCGGTGCGCTGCGCCTGCTCGACGCTGTGTTGCCCGGTCTGCTGGCGCGTAAAGGTCCAGCGCATGGCGGTCGCGGC
This sequence comes from Burkholderiaceae bacterium, assembly GCA_046594635.1. Classification (GTDB taxonomy): domain Bacteria; phylum Pseudomonadota; class Gammaproteobacteria; order Burkholderiales; family Burkholderiaceae_C; genus CAISIP01. The sequence continues at coordinate 6,428 of JBKJRR010000382.1, read as the reverse complement.
TTCGTCAGCCTGGTCGGCAGCGTGGCTGGCTATAACGGCCTGCCGCGCAGCCTGGCCTATGGCCCGACCAAGGCCGCCTTGATCAACCTGGCGCAGACGCTGTACCTGGACCTGCGCGACAAGGGCGTGGCGGTGTCGATCATCAACCCGGGGTTTGTCGAAACGCCGCTCACGGCCCAGAACAGATTTCACATGCCGGCGCTGCTGTCGCCGCGACAGGCCGCCCAGGAAATCCTGCGTGGCTGGGAGCGAGGCAGCTTCGAGATCCATTTTCCGAAGCGCTTCACGCTCTGGCTCAAGCTGCTGGCGGTGTTGCCGTGGCGGCTGTACTTCATGCTGATCGGGCGGGTGACCCGATGACATCGCCGATCACGCTGGCACAGACCATTGCAGCGTTCGAGACCCTTACGCCGGAATCGGTGGCCAACCTGGGCCGCGTCTATGCGCCGGACGCCCGCTTCATCGATCCGTTCAATGACGTGCAAGGCCTGATGCAGATCCAGCAGATCTTCCGCCACATGTTCGAGACACTGGAGCAGCCACATTTTGTCGTGACTGGCAAGGTGGTCGACAACGACCGGTGTTTCCTGCTATGGGATTTCCATTTTCGGTTTCGCGCGTTCCGCCGTGAGGTGGCCCAGACGATCGCCGGCACCAGCCATCTGCAATTCGATGCGCGGGGCCTGATCACGCTGCACCACGACTATTGGGACGCGGCACATGGCCTTTACCAGCAAATGCCGGTGCTCGGTTCCCTGATGCGCTGGTTGCGCCGACGCGCCAACAGCTGACCCCGCCGCGCCACGCGCCACTTGACGCTGCGGCACATACCGGAGCAACGCCAATCCTCAGGGGGGCCGGGTGTCCGCAAAGCTGGCGCGCAGCATCAGCTTGTCCTGCAGCTTCGCCAGATTCGGATGATCGGCTCGCCAGGCGATCTCCGGAAAACGGAAGTCCAGATAACCGAGCGCACAGCCGACAGAGATATCGGCCAGACTCAGGTGGATGCCTGCGCAAAACGGCTTGTCGGCCAGACCGCGCGACATGGCCTTGAGGCTGGCGTTGATCTTGGCGAGCTGGCGGTCTATCCATGCCTGGCTGCGCTGCACCTTGGTTCGACCGTCCCAGGTGGCTTCGAGCCGCGCCAGAATGGCGGCGTCCAGCACGCCATCAGCCAGCGCCTCCCAGGTCTTGACCTCGGCACGCTCGCGCCCGTTGCCCGGAATCAGCTTGCCCACCGGCGACAGGTTCTCAAGGTACTCGACGATCACACGCGAGTCGAACAAGGCCTCGGCACCTTCCATGATCAGGCAGGGTACCTTGCCCAGCGGGTTGGACTCGCTGATGCGGGTATCGTCCGCCCATACGTTTTCAGTCACGTACTGGTAGTCGAGCTTCTTTTCCGCCATGGTGATGCGCACCTTGCGGACATAGGGGCTGGAGTTGGATCCGATGAGTTTCATGGCAAGGCTTGTCCGGTTGTGTAAAGCATTCTAGCCAGCGCCCCGGCCCGGCGGAGCCCGCACCGTGGCGCAAATGTGCCACCTACAATCCCGGCATGAGCCTTTCCACCGTTTCCGCCTTGTCGCCACTGGACGGTCGCTATGCGGCCAAACTCGCACCGCTGCGACCTTTGATGAGCGAGTTGGGTTACATGCGCCGACGGGTACAGGTCGAGGTGGCCTGGTTTGTCAGTCTGAGCGATGCCGGCTTCGCTGAATTCAAGCCGCTGAGCGTTGGAGCACGCACTTACTTGCTCAAGCTGGTCAAAAATTTCAGCGAAACCGATGCGCTGGCGATCAAGGAGATCGAGAAGACCACCAACCATGACGTGAAGGCCGTCGAATACTGGCTCAAAGGCAAATTCGAGTCGCGACCCGAGCTGCAGCGTGCGGGCGAATTCGTACACTTTGCCTGTACCAGTGAAGACATCAACAACACCAGCCATGCGCTGCAGCTGCGCGCCGCGCGTGATGTCGTGTTGTTGCCGGCGCTCGACCGGTTGCTGCTCAAGCTGCGCGAGATGGCGCTGGCTTACGCCGACGTGCCGATGCTCAGCCGCACACACGGTCAAACCGCCAGCCCGACCACGGTGGGCAAGGAGATTGCCAACGTGGTGATGCGCCTGCAAACCGCCTGCGACCGCATTGCGTCTGTCAGGATCCTGGCCAAGATGAACGGTGCGGTGGGCAACTACAACGCCCATCTGTCGGCCTGGCCAGACTTCGACTGGGAAAACTTTGCGCGGCGCGTGGTCGAGACCCGCGAGCCCAGCACCGAGGCCGGCGGTCAGCAAGCCTGGGGCCTGGGGCTCAATTTCCAGCCCTTCAGCATCCAGATCGAGCCGCATGACTACATGGCTGAGATGTTCGATGCGGTCGCACGGACCAACACCATCCTGATCGACTGGTCCCGCGACGTCTGGGGTTATGTCAGCCTGGGTTACTTCAAGCAAAAGCTGCGCAAGGGCGAAGTCGGCTCGAGCACGATGCCGCACAAGGTCAACCCGATCGACTTCGAAAACGCCGAAGGCAATCTGGGCCTGGCCAATGCGCTCTTGCGCCATCTGAGCGAGAAGCTGCCGATCAGCCGCTGGCAACGCGACCTGACCGACTCCACCGTACTGCGCAACATGGGCGTGGCCCTGGGCTACGCGCTGCTGGCCTACGAATCCATGGCCAACGGCCTGGGCAAACTCGAACTCAATGCGACGGCGATTGCCGCCGACCTGGATAGCGCCTGGGAAGTACTCGCAGAGCCCATCCAGACCGTGATGCGCCGCCACGGACTGCCGGAGCCTTACGAGCAACTCAAGACGTTCACGCGCGGCGCGCCGATGACACGCGAGTTGATGCAGGGCTTCATCGCCGCGCTGGCCATTCCGCAAACCGACAAGGACCGCCTGCTGGCCATGACGCCGGCGAGCTACACCGGCAAGGCGGCCGAGTTGGCGCGCCGCGTCTGACAGCGACATGGCCATCAAATCCACGGTCTTTCGGGCCCACCTGCAGATTGCCGACATCGACAACAGCTATTACGCCGACCATGCGCTGACGCTGGCGCGCCATCCCAGCGAGACCGACGAACGCATGATGGTGCGACTGGTGGCGCTGGCGTTTCAGGCCCACAAGCTGCAATCGGTTTGTAATGGTGACGCCACCCTGGCCTTTGGCGCCGGCCTGTCCGATCCGGACGAACCCGATGCCTGGCTGCGTGACTTCACCGGACAGACCCGGCTTTGGATCGAGGTCGGTCAGCCTGAAGACAAACCCTTGCTCAAAGCCTGCGGCAAGGCCGACGAGGTGGTGTTGTACTGTTTCAACCATGCGGCCGAAGTCTGGTGGCGCGGCATCGAGAACAAGCTCTCTCGTCCGCGCAACCTGAGCGTGTACCGGCTGCCGACTGTGCAGTCGCAGGAGCTGCAGTCGCTGGCTCAGCGCAGCATGCAGTTGCAGGCCACGATCCAGGAAGGCGCCCTGACGCTGGGCGACACCCAGAACAGCGTTGTGCTCGAACCGCTGCGCTGGAAGTAATCAAGTGCTATGAAGTGTGGCGGCGCTCGGCCGCGCGCTCGGCATACCGGTTGAAACGCCATGCCGTGCCCTCCAGACTGATACGCCGCCAGGTCGCGCGCTTGTCGACCGCTCCCATGTCGGTCCAGTGCTGTACTTCCTCGAAACTGCGCCCGCAACCCTTGCACATCGCGTCGCCCTGGCTGGTCGAGCAGATCGCGATGCATGGTGTATCGGGTGTCGTGTCGTACCAGGCCTGCCAGGCGGCCATCGCTTGTGCCGGAAACGTGCATTCGTCGGCCAGCGTCTCGTGGTGGTAAACCATCAACGCATAAACCTCGGCCAACGCACGCACCTCGCTGGACAAGGTGACACCGTCGGTCGACGGTTTCTTTTCGCGCCAGTAGTTGATGGCCGATTCGATATCGGTGATGTGTATGCCTGTCATGGAGTGATCCGCAGCCAGCGATCTTGCCACGCTTGTGGCCGGTCTTCACGCGGCGAGGGCAATGGTATGCTGATGCCGCATGAAACTGATTGTCAAATGGATACTGAGCGCGTGTGCCTTGCTGCTGGTAACCGGCGTTTACGGCGGCGTCGCGGTCTCTAGTTTTGGCAGTGCCCTGATCGCGGCGCTAGTGATCGGCCTGCTCAACACCATTTTGCGGCCGATCCTGGTGGTACTGACACTGCCGGTCACCGTGGTCACGCTCGGCCTGTTCCTGTTCATCATCAACGCGCTGATGTTCTGGGCCGCTTCCAGCGTACTTGACGGCTTCACGGTCAACGGTTTTGGCGCCGCGTTGATCGGCTCGCTGATCTACTCGGTGTTCGGCCTGCTGATCGAGTCAGCGCTCCAGCGCCTGTTCCCGCAACAGTAACTGAACCTGCCGGGCCCGGGTGTCGATGATTGACGCCTCGATGTGATCGACCGCTGCGCCGCCGGCGGCCTCGCGCACCAGGCCCTGCGCCGCCTTGAAACGGCCCATCGCCGCAGCGTAGTCGAGCAGCGCCACCTGCGCCTCGGCCTCGGCCCGGATGCCACGCAGCACTTGCCCTTGCGCCAGGTTGGCGCGGCCCAGCATCTGCCAGGCAACGGCATCTTTCGGATGCAACACAGCCCAACTCTGCAACGCGGCAGACGCTTGTGCCGCATGGCCCTGGCGTATCCAGACCTGGGCCATCAGCAACAACTCCGCGCGACCGGTCGGCACAACCTCGGGGGCAGGCTGACCGGAAAGCAGCGCCAATTCGATCTCGAGCAGTTTGACCAGACGCTGGGCCGCAGCATCGCTGCGGGTCAGTTCATCGAGGCGACCCAGCCATGCACGGGTCATGCCGAAATCGCGCATCTGGCCCGCCGCCAATGCAGCCGAGTAATAGACACCGGCTTGCAGCGCTGGCGACTGCTCGGCCAATCTGGATCCCTGGGCCTGCGTCACCATGGCCCGCAGCGCATCGATGGCCGCATTGTTTGACAGAACGCGCGCCCGGGCGCTGATCAGCGCGTGTTCCATCTTCATCGCGGGCACCGGCTCACCGGTCGCGCCCAATGGCAGTCGACCGCGAATGTCGGCAATACGCTCGGAGGTCAGCGGGTGGCTGCGCAAATACGGAAAGGCACCGTTGTCATTGAGTCGCGAGGCGGCCTGGAGCTTGTCGAACATCGACGCAAAACCCGCGGGCTCAAAGCCGGCATCGCCCATCACGCCGAAACCGACCCGGTCGGCCTCGCGCTCCATGTCGCGCGAAAAATTGAGCTGGTTCTGCAGCGCCACCGCCTGTCCACCGGTGATCAGCGCACCCATGGCGTCCGGGCTCTTGCTCGCCGCCAGCGCGCCCAGGATCATGGCGCCAATGACCCAGGGGGTCTGCGCATTCTGTTTTGTGGTCAGGCGCGAGATGTGGCGCTGGGTGACGTGGCTGAGTTCGTGCGCCAACACCGAGGCCAGTTCGTCCCGGCTGGACACGACCGACACCAGGCCCAGGTGCAGACCCAGATACCCGCCAGGCAGGGCAAACGCGTTCACGCTGCGATCGCGGCCCATCATGATCTGCCAGGCAAAACGCTGCTGGAGTTCGTCCGACATCTCGCCCCGGCTGCGAGCCGCCTTGAGCAGCGGTTGCCAGATCGTATCCACATAGTCGCCCAGCACCGGATCGTCGATGTAGTCCGGGTCGCGGAATATTTCGCGTGCGATGCGGTCGCCCAGGCGACGCTCGGCACTGGTTGTGAGTTCGCTGGTGTCGCCCATGCCCGGCAACTGGTTCGCCACGGGACGCGTTGGAGCCGATGCGCTGGAACCGGTCTGTGCCATCACGGGTGGACCGGCCACACCCAGCAGGATCAGTGCGGCACACAGGCGCCGCATCAAGTTCGACACAGTTCGTGGTGAAGTGAGGTATCGGAGGCGAAAGGGCAGACGCATGGCCGTATGATGCAACACCCAGGCAAATGGTTCGTAAAGTGCGGGTATCGAGATGCGTCCGCCACACCCTTTGCCCGATGAGTGACCCATTTCCCTTCGCACGCCATCACCGCAATGAATACCCTGACCCACTTTGACGCACAAGGCCAAGCCCACATGGTCGACGTCGCGACCAAGGCCAGCACCCACCGCACGGCCGTAGCGGGTGGCCGCATCGACATGCACGCCGCCACACTGGCCATCATCGAGGCCGGTACCGCCAAAAAAGGCGACGTACTGGGCATCGCCCGCATTGCCGGCATCCAGGCGGCCAAAAAGACCAGCGACCTGATCCCGCTGTGCCATCCGTTGGCGCTCACCCGTGTGGCGGTCGATTTTCCGCCCACCGCCGCCGGCCCCTTGCAAGGCTGCAGTGTCTACTGCACCGCCACGGTAGAGACCGTCGGACCGACCGGCGTGGAGATGGAGGCGCTGGCCGCCGTGCAGG
>JBKJRR010000365.1:0-10882 GCA_046594635.1 Burkholderiaceae bacterium | reverse complement strand
GCCCCGAGTTGCCGCCTGACGACGGCTTGTCGATGGCGTTTGTCGCCGCCGCTCCCATCCCCGGGGGCAAGCGCGCGGGCAAGGCGTTTGTCGACTTCCAGAACGACGTGACGGTGGACGACATCGACCTGGCCCACCGCGAGGGCTACCGCGCGGTGGAGCATCTCAAGCGCTACACCACGCTGGGCATGGGCACCGATCAGGGCAAGACGTCCAACCTCAACGCGCTGGCCATCATGGCGGCGAAGCGTTCACTGGGGATGGACGCGGTCGGCACCACCACGTTCCGTCCGCCTTACACGCCGGTGACCATCGGCGTGCTGGCCGGGCGCAGCGTGCGCGGCCATCTGGCGGCGGTGCGGCGCACGGCCATGCATGACTGGCATGTGGCCAACGGCGGCGACATGATGGAGGCCGGGTCGTGGAAGCGTCCGCTGTGGTACCACGGTCATGGCACGAGCCTGTCCCAGGCCTACCGGGCCGAGATGGTGTTCGTACGCGAGCAGGTCGGTATCGCCGACGTGTCCACGCTGGGCAAGATCGACGTGCAGGGGCCGGATGCCGCCGAATTGCTGAACCGTGTCTATGTGAACGGTTTCGCCAAGCTGCCGGTGGGCAAGGCACGCTACGGATTCATGCTGCGCGAAGACGGCATCGTCATGGACGACGGCACCACCAGCCGCATCGGCGAGACGGAATTTTTCATGACCACCACCACGGCGCAGGCGGCCAAGGTCATGTCGCACCTGGAGTTTCTGTTGCAGGTGGTCTGGCCCGATTTGCGCGTGACGGTGGCATCGGTGTCGGATCAGTGGGCGGCCATGAGCATCGCCGGGCCGAAGTCGCGCGATGTGCTGGTGGCGGCGTTCCCGGATATCGACTTCAGCACCGAGGCGATCGGCCACATGTGCGTGCGCGATGCCGATCTGGGCGGGTCGCTTGCCGGCATCCGCGTGCGTTTCATTCGTCTGACGTTCTCGGGCGAGCTGGCCTATGAGGTTTATGCGCCGACCCACTTCGGTCGCCGTATCTGGGAGCATCTGCTCGCACACGGCCAGCCCTGGAATCTGCGACCGTATGGCTTGGAGGCGCTGGGCTCGCTGCGCATCGAAAAAGGCCATGTCGTCGGCTCCGAAATGGACGGCCGCACCACGTTGGGTGACATGGGTATGGGCAAGATGGCCAGCACTCTCAAGCCGTTCTGGGGTGGGGCACTGGCGCGCAGCGAAAACCTGGTGCGCGACGATCGCCCGACGCTGGTGGGGCTGGAGGCGGTGGATGCGAACCAGCCGCCGAACAACGGCGCCATCCTGTTCTTCAGCACCGATGCCATTCGAGGACATGGCCGTGGCCATGTCACGTCGACCACGTTCAGTCCCACCCTGGGAAAGGCAATTGCTCTGGGCCTGTTGCAGGGCGGCACCCACCATGTCGGCCAGGAGGTGATCGCTGCGTCGCCGGTGCACGGGCGGCAATACCGGTTGCGGGTCGTTGACCCGTGTTTCCTGGACCAGAAGGGGGAGCGCTACCGTGTTTGAACCCGACGCACACGCCATGGCCGTAGCGGCCTTGCATCGCAGCCCGTTTGAAGGCCATGTGGCGGGCGCCCAGGCCTCCGCCACCGGCCATGTCGGCGTGCGTCTGCGTGCCGAAACACTGCCAGGCGTGTTGCTGATGGCAACCTGGCCTTCTGCCATTGCCGATCTGGAACGCGCGCTGGCCAGCGGATTGGAACTGCTGGCCAAGGCGCCTCCCGGTCGCACCGGACAGGTGATCGAACTGGCGCAGGGTCTGCTGATGCGCACTGGCCCGTACGAGTTCATGCTTGTGAGCCGATCCGGCGCGCCAACGGCGGCGGACTTGCGCACCCATGTTCCGACCGAAGTCGGCTCGGTGACCGACCTCGGTCACGCCCGCTGCCGCATCCGGATCGAAGGCGACCACTGCCGTACGACCTTGTCCAAGTTGTTTGCGCTGGACCTGCGCGAGGCGAGTTTTCCGGTTGGCGAGTTGCGCCTCACCGGTCACCACCATGTACCGTGCTCGGTGTTTCGGCGTGGTGCGGACCGGTTCGACATCTATGTGTTGAGCACCTACGCGTACGACCAAGTGGCGACGGTGCTCGATGCAGCGCGGGAATTCGGCGTGTCGCTCGAACTTGGAGCCAACACCAGCGCCTGACGGCCGCAGGTTGCGCTTGCGTGCGTCAGGCAGCAGGGCGACACTCAAGCGCCATGGTCAGCTGGGACACCATCATCGTCGGCGCCGGATCGGCCGGTTGTGTGCTGGCGGATCGCCTTTCGCGCGAACCGAACCAAAAGGTGCTGCTGCTCGAGGCGGGCGGCAGCGACCAGCGGCTGTGGGTGCGATTGCCGATTGGCTACGCACGCACGTTTCGCGATCCGCAGGTGAACTGGATGTACCAGACCGAGCGCGAGCCAGCGCTGGACGGGCGTAGCTCGTATTGGCCACGTGGCAAGTTGCTGGGAGGCTCCGGGTCGATCAATGCGATGGCCTACGTGAGGGGGCTGCCACAGGACTTCGACAACTGGCGTGCGTTGGGTAATCCCGGGTGGGGCTGGAGCGACGTGCTGCCCTACTTCATCCGCGCGCAGGACCATGCCGACGGCGCCGACGCGCTGCATGGCGCCGGCGGCCCGATGCGGGTCGAACGCATCGACGACCGAGTCCATCCGCTGTGCGCGTCTTTTCTGGCCGCGGGGCAGGCGCTGGGTTATCCGCGTATCGACGATTTCAATGGGCCATCGATGAGCGGGGTCGGAATCTACCAGATCAACACCCGCGGTGGCTGGCGTGAATCGAGCGCGCGCGCCTATCTCCAGCCGGCGCGCCGGCGGGGTAATCTGGATCTGCAGTTGCACGCCCGGGTATTGCGCGTGTTGATGCGCGATCGCCGTGCGATCGGCGTCGAATACCGGCAAGACGGCCACACGCTGCAGGCACTGGCGCGCGGTCAGGTCATTTTGTGCGGCAGCGCGATCAATTCGCCGCAGTTGCTGCAACTTTCGGGCATCGGCGCCCCGACACTGCTGGCTCACCATGGCCTGCCGGTGCTGGCGAATCTGCCCGCGGTCGGGCGTGGTTTGCAGGACCATCTGCATATCACCCATGTTTACCGGGCACGGGTGCCAACACTGAACAATACCCTGGGCAACTGGGGTGGCAAGCTCCGCGCTGCGCTGCATTTCGCTTGGAACCGGCGCGGCCCGTTGTCGATGAGCGTGAACCAGGCGGGGGGATTCGTCGCCATCGGGCCGGACCGCGTTGGACCCGATTTGCAGCTGTATTTCAACCCGGCCAGTTACAGCACACGTGACCATGGCCACCGCCGGCAGATGAATCCGGATCCGTTCCCGGGGTTCTCGATGTCGGTCCACAGCTGCCGGCCCACCAGCCGAGGTCACATTGCCATCGCCTCTGGCGATCCGATGGAGCCGCCACGTATTGTGCCCAACTACCTTTCGACCCAGCTGGATGTGGCACAGGCGCTGGCAGGGGCGCGTCTGCTGCGCAAGCTGGCATCCACCCCTGCATTGCGCGCAGTCATCGAGTCGGAGATTCAGCCCGGACCGGATTGCCGCGGTGATGATGCTCTGATGCTGGACTTTCGCGCCCGCGCAGACACCATCTTTCACCCGGTGGGCAGCTGTGCCATGGGACCTTGCGCCGCGACCGCGGTGGTCGACTGCCAGCTGCGGGTGCACGGCGTGTCGGGGTTGCGGGTGGTCGACGCCTCGGTGTTTCCGAGTATCACATCGGGCAATACGAATGCTCCGACGGTCATGGTGGCGGAGAAAGCTGCCGCGATGCTGGCCGACGACATGCGCCGGGCCTGATCAGGCCGGGTGGCCCATGCCAGGTTGAACCAGGCGAAAGCTTGACCTGCCGGCACTACGAGGTGTTGGTGCCCGAGCAAGAAATCGCTGCGCAATTTCTTGATCCGGCACACAAGTTTTCAGAAGGGGCAATCAGGCTTGAACGAGGGCTCGCGCCGTTCGCGCAGCGAAGCAATGCCTTCGCGCACGTCCGGGCCGGTGAATCCCATGAACTCCATCGCCAATGACGCGTCGAAGGTCGGGCCGGCCAGACGCAGCCAGTTGTTCAGGGCCTGTTTGGTCCAGCGAATCGCAGACTGCGAACCCTTGGCGAGTTTGCCGGCGACCTCGAATGCGCGCGGCAACAGGTCCGCGTCGTCGACCGCCAGCGACACCAGTCCGATTCGTTCAGCCTCTTCGCCCGAAACCGCCTCGCACAGCAGCAGATAGTACTTGGCCTTGGCCATGCCGCACAGCAGCGGCCAGATGATGGCCGCATGGTCTCCGGCCGCCACACCAAGCCGGGTATGGCCATCGATGATGCGCGCACTTTTGGTCGCAATCGAGATGTCGGCCAGCAGCCCGGCCACCAGGCCCGCACCCACGGCCGGGCCGTGCATGGCCGAGACCACGGGTTTCGAGCAATTGATGACGTTGTAGACCAGGTCGCGCGCTTCGCGCCAGACGCGCGAGCGCACCTCGAAGTCGTTCGCCATATCCTCGACCAGACCGAGATCGCCACCCGCCGAGAATCCCTTGCCCTCGCCGCGGATCAGCGCCACCCGTGTTTCAGCGTCGCGGTCGATGTCGAGCCAGATCGTCGACAGTTCGCGGTGCATGTTGTGGTCAGCTGTGGACAACTTCTTGTTGGCGCTTTGACCCGCACCCATGATGATTTCGAGGATGCCACCCTCATGGCGCTTGAGGGTGAGTGATTGGTAGTTTTCGTACATGGCGCCAGGATCCTTTGTCGTGCTGCGGGGATTGGCAGAATCCGCAACCAGGGATCAAGCCGACTCGACCTGCACCAGGCAGTCGTAGAAGGTCGGTGCGCGTCCGAGGTCGGTCAACTTCTGGCTCGTGAGTTCGTTGACGTTCTTGCCGTCCATGCCCAGCTTGCGCCACCAGATGCCCAGGCCGTTGACGACCCCGGGGCGTGCGCGGGGCGAGACCTTGAGCTTGCAGCGGTAGTCGCCACGCTGGTTGAACACGCGCACGATGGCGCCACTGCTCAGTCCGCGCGCCTGCGCGTCATGGTCGCTCATCTCCAGGATCGGCTCGCCCTCGATATCGCGCAGGCTGGTCACATTGACGAAAGTCGAGTTGAGGAAGTTGCGCGCCGGCGGTGAAATCATGGCCAACGGGTATTGCTTGGAGCTGCCCGCTGGTTCGTAGTTCGGCACATGGTCGGGCAGGCCGTCCATACCCTGGTCGGCCAGGCGTTGGCTGAAAAATTCGCAGCGCCCGGACGGCGTCGGGAAACCACCGTCGGCAAAGGGTGCGTCGCTCAGCGTCAACGAGGCGAAGCCCCGGGTCAACAGCGCGTCGAAATCGACTTTGTCGCCATAGGCGAGCCGGCACAGCGTCTCGTCGTCTTGCTGGAAACAGGCGTCGTCGAAGCCCATGTGCCGTGACAGATCGCGAAATATCTGGGTATTGGAGCGGGCTTCGCCAACTGGCGCGATCGCGGGGCGGTTGAGCAGCACGTCGGTATGACCGTAGCTCAGGTGGATGTCCCAGTGTTCGAGTTGTGTCGTGGCTGGAAGGACGTAGTCGGCGTAGTCGGCGGTGTCGGTCTTGAAATGCTCCAGCACCACGGTGAAAAGATCTTCGCGGGCGAAACCCTGCACCACCTTTCCTGAGTCGGGCGCCACGGCCACCGGATTGCTGTTGTAGACAATCAGGGCTGCGATGGCCGGGCCGAAGTCCGGCGAGCCCGGCCGCAGCAGGTCGTCGCCGATGGTGTTCATGTTGATCGTGCGGGCCGTTCGCTGGCGCAACTCGGGGCACTCAAGCGCCGCACGTTGCACCGGGAACTGGCCTGAACTCGACAGCAGCAGGCCACCGGCCGGTTTGCGCCAGGCGCCGATCAGCGCCGGCAGGCAGGCAATGGCCCGCACGGCATTGCCGCCGCCGCGTACACGCTGCATGCCGTAGTTGAGCCGGATCGCCGCCGGGCCACCGTCTGCACGGCAGGCACCATAGTCGCGCGCCAGATCGCGAATCTGCTGCGCGTCGATGCCGCAGACCGCGGCCGCGCGTTCGGGCGGCCAGGTCAGAGCGCGTTCGCGCAAGGCGTCCCAGCCCAGCGTATGGCGCGTGATGTAGTCGTGGTCGAGCCAGTCGTGCACGATCAGTTCGTGCATCAATGCCAGCGCCAGCGCTGCGTCGGTGCCCGGCAGCAGCGCGATATGTTCATGGCATTTGTCCGCAGTCTCGCTGCGCCGCGGATCGATGCACACCAGCCGGGCGCCCTGGCGCTTGGCATCCTGGGCATGGCGCCAGAAATGCAAGTTGCTGGCGATCGAGTTGCTGCCCCAGATCAGAATCAGCCGGGCGTTGGCGAATTGCTCGACCCGCATGCCGACCTTGCCACCCAGTGTTTGCACCAGCGCCTCGCCGCCAGCGTTCGAGCAGATGGTGCGATCGAGCAACGAGGCGCCGAGCCGGTTGAAAAAGCGCGCCGCGATGCTCTCGCCTTGCACCAGTCCCATGGTGCCGGCGTAGCTATAGGGCAGGATCGCCTGGGCAGCGTCCGCTCCCTTGTCGGCAATTGCGCGCAGCCGCGCGGCAATGTCGCTCAGCGCGACATCCCAGCTCACGGCCTCGAAACGGCCTTGGCCCTTGGCTCCAGTGCGCCTGAGCGGCTGCAACACGCGATCGGGGTGGTAGCTGCGTTCGGCATAACGCGAGACCTTGGTACACAAGGCGCCGTCGGTATGGCGGTGGTCCGCATTGCCTTGCACCTTGCGTGCCACGCCGTCCAACACGGTGGTGACGAAAGAGCAGGTGTCGGGGCAGTCGTGCGGACAGGCGCCCAGTACGGTGGTGGCGGAGACGGCATTCATGGTGGGTACGGGGCTGGTGTCGGCGGTAATGTAGGCCCGGCGTTTACAGGGCAAAGCACCGAACGCATCACGGCGGTAGACTCAAGCCCTGCCGGGCATGGTGTCGATCTTAGATCAAGCCGGCCTGCCACGCCGGGCAATGTTGCGTGTTGCATCACCGATCCCGAAACCGCCATCAGGAGACACCATGAAAGTCATCGATTCGATCCTCACCCAGTCGGCCGCGATTGCCTCGGTCCGCCGCGACATCCATGCCCACCCCGAGCTGTGTTTTCAGGAGGTGCGCACCGCGGATGTGGTGGCGGCCAAGCTGACCGAGTGGGGCATTGCGATCGACCGGGGTATGGGCACGACCGGCGTTGTCGGCATTGTGAAAAATGGTACATCCACGCGGGCCGTGGGCCTGCGTGCCGACATGGACGCTCTGCCAATGCAGGAGTTCAACACATTTGCCCATGCCAGCAAGAATGCAGGAAAGATGCACGCCTGCGGCCACGACGGTCATACCGCGATGCTGCTGGCGGCCGCACAACATCTGGCGACTAACCGCAACTTCGATGGCACGGTGTATCTGATCTTTCAGCCGGCTGAAGAAGGGGGTGGTGGTGCGCGCGAGATGATCAAGGATGGTCTGTTCGACAAGTACCCTATGGATGCAGTGTTCGGCATGCACAACTGGCCAGGCTACCAGGTCGGGCAGTTTGCCGTAAGCGCCGGGCCGGTGATGGCGTCGAGCAACGAGTTCAAGATCCGTATCACCGGCAAGGGCGGGCATGCGGCATTGCCGCACAACGGCATCGACCCGGTGCCGGTAGCCTGCCAGATGGTGCAGGCTTTTCAGACCATCATCAGCCGCAACAAGAAACCGATCGACGCAGGCGTGGTGTCGGTCACGATGGTCCATGCCGGCGAGGCGACCAATGTCATCCCCGACTATTGCGAGATCCAGGGGACGGTGCGCACCTTCACGATCGAAGTGCTGGACCTGATCGAAAAGCGCATGCAGGAGATTGCCGAACACACCTGCGCCGCGTTCGGCGCGCGATGTGACTTCTCCTTTACCCGCAACTACCCGCCGACGATCAATTCGGCGCCGGAAGCCGAGTTTGTGCGCCAGGTGATGCAGGACATCGTCGGCGCCGACAACGTCGTGGTGCAGGAGCCGACCATGGGTGCGGAAGACTTTGCCTACATGCTGCAGGCCAAGCCCGGTGCCTATTGCTTTATTGCCAATGGCGAGGGTGGTCACCGGGAGGCCGGTCATGGTGCCGGCCCGTGCATGTTGCACAACCCGAGCTACGATTTCAATGACGACCTGATCCCGCTGGGCGCCACCTACTGGGTGCGGCTGGCCGAGGCCTGGTTGGCAAAGGATGCCCCAAAGGAGCGCGCATGATGGACCTCGATCAGGCTTTTTCCACGAGTTACGCCCAGGCGCGCCGCCGGTTTCTCGAGGCTGCGGCGACAGCCGGCGTGCCCGTCACCTCCTACGACCATCCTTTGACGGGACGTGACGGCGAAGCGCTGGCGATGGACGTGGCCATTGCCGGCGATCCGCAAGCCGAGGCCATGCTGATCATCTCCAGTGCCTGCCATGGGGTCGAGGGATATTGCGGCAGCGGTGTGCAGGTGGCCTCGTTGCATGACGCCGGGTGGCTGGAGCAGCTGCGTTCCGCTGGCGTCGCAGTGTTGTATATCCATGCACTCAATCCCCATGGTTTCTCGCATAAACGCCGAGTGACCCAGGAAAATGTGGATCTGAACCGCAATTTCGCCGACTTCGACCAACCGATGCCGGCGAATCCTGCGTATGCGCAATTGCACGACTTGTTGTTACCTGAAACCTGGCCGCCCGATGGGGCCAACGTGCAGGCGATCGCCGACTATCTGCAGCAGCATGGCCAGGTGCGCTTTCAGGCGGCGGTGACGCAGGGGCAATACGGCTTTCCCGACGGGCTGTTTTTTGGCGGCAGCGAGCCGACCTGGAGCAACCGCACCTTGCGCCATGTGTTGCGTCGCCATGCCGGTAACGCGAAACGCATGGCCTGGATCGACCTGCATACCGGACTGGGTCCGAGCGGGCTGGGCGAGCGCATCTTTGCCTGCAAGGACGATCCGGTGGCGTTGCAGCGCGCGCGCCAGTGGTGGGGTGGCGACGGCGCGACGCCGATCACGTCGACCTACGACGGTTCGTCGAGTTCCGCAAAGTTGACCGGTCTGATGTGGAACTCGGTGTATCAGGAATGCCCGCAGGCCGAATACACCGCCATCGCCATGGAATACGGGACCTTGCCCATCCTGCAGATGATCGACGCGCTGCGCGCCGACCATTGGTTGCACCTGCATCCGCAGGCCGATGCTGCGCTGGCCGGACATATCCACCAGCAGATGCTGGACGCCTTTTATGTCGACACCGATGTCTGGCGGGGTCAGATTTACGCCCAGGCGCGCCAGGCCATGTTCCAGGGTGTTGCGGGACTGGCGGGCCGCTAGCGAACTGGCGCCGACCTGCCGCCGACGGTCAGTACAGGCGCGCCTTCTCGCGCGCCTGCGCCATCTGCAGCAGGCCGTCGAAAATCAGGTTGTCGACCAGCTCGAACGGCGTGCTCAGGCTGGGAGCCATTTTCCAGCCGGCGCCGCCGGTCATGAAGCAGCATGGCTCCTCGCCACAATGGGACCGCAGTTTGCGCACCATGTGATCCATGGCGCCGGCGATGGCATAGGTGCCGCCACTGGTCAACGCATCGCTGGTATTGGTGGGGAAGTTGCGCACCTCACCCGTGGGCACATGCAGCCCGGCCGTGCCCGACTCCAGCGCTCGCAGCATGATGCCGTGACCGGGCAGGATGAGCCCGCCCAGAAAATGCCCGCTTGCGTCGATGGCCTCGATCGTCACCGCGGTGCCGACCATGGCCACGACGATGGGACGGGCGCCGCCCTGCGCCAGCATCCGGTGCCAGGCGCCGATCATGGCGACCCAGCGATCGGCACCCAGGCGGGTTGGATGGTCGTAGTGGTTGGTCAGACCGGCCTCCTGCGCACTGGCCACGACCCATTGGGGATCAACGTCCCAAAGTTCGAGTTGTTCCTCGACCTGGCGCTTCACCGCTTCGCCGGCCACGACGCAGCCCAGCATGTAGCTGGGCGCGTCCAGGGTCGACCAGACCCCTTCTGCCAGTTTGTCGATGTGGTCCAGAAATTCGGCGCCATGTGCCAGCAACCGTGCGCCGGGGCGTGCGGATTCGTACTGCGCCCATTTGAGACGGGTATTGCCGATATCGATGGCGAGAAAAGTCATGTTGCCATTTCAGTCGTTGCGTTGGCTCAGTTCTGGCGCCACGGCAGGCCGTGTTTGCGCCAGCCACCCAGCTGGTTGCGGTGGGCCGATCCGTCGGGGTTGCCTTCGAATCCTTCAAGGATGTTGTAGGCCTCCAGGCCCAGTTCGGTGGCGCGCCGGGCGGCAGCGATCGAGCGTACGCCACTGCGGCACAACATCACCACCTTCTTGCCGGCCGGCACCGCCGCCTTGAGCGCCTGGTCGAAGTCGGGGTTCATTGCCATGCCCGGCCACTGTTTCCAGGCGATGGGCGACGCATCTGGAATGAAGCCGACCCATTCGCGTTCGGCGTCAGTGCGCACGTCGACCAGCACCGCGTCGCCGGACTGCCACCACGCACAAGCCAGCTGCGGCGCGACGTCGCCGGCATATCCCTGGGCTGGCTGCACCTGCGGGGCCTGCGCGCCGCCCACGCCGGACTGCGACTCGCCATGCGCGTCGTGGCGGATGCCCGAATGCAGGTTGGCGGGGACTGCTTCATCGATGCGCTTGGGCGGCGGCAGGTTCAGGGCGTGCATGATGGTGACGAATTCTTCGCGCGTTTTGCCGGCGACACGGGCATTGCCGGCCTTTTCGCCGCCGATGCTCGAATGGGTGCGACCCTGGTAGTCATGGCCGGGCCACACGGTGGTGGCGTCGGG
>JBKJRR010000298.1:0-9697 GCA_046594635.1 Burkholderiaceae bacterium | reverse complement strand
TGGTGCTGACCAGACCGATGTCGGCAATGCCATCGGCCACGCCCTTGGACTCGCTGCCCAGCTTGATCAGCGTGCCGCCCCAGGCCTTGGTCCACTCGATCTTGTATTTGTTGCCGCTGGCCGCCAGCCGCTTGTCGACCTCGGGAATGAACACCTCGTCCATGGTCTTGACCCACAGGAAGACCGGCGGATGACCGGCGGTGGCAGTGAGCTTGATGACCTGCTGCGCGCCGGCAGGCAGGTGGACCATGCCGGCCAGCGCGGCAGCGGCGGCGGCGGACAGGAGGGTGCGGCGAATTGTCATGGTTGTCTCCGTTGGGTTGAATGTCGGTTGGAAGAAACGGTGAGCGGTTTCTTTTGCGGCGCTGGCAACGCGGCGCGGATGCCGCCTTCGATGAAACGCACCAGCATCGGATGCGAGGCCACATCGTTGGGTGTATTGACGCCGTTTGACAGGCGCGCCACACGCTGGTCGCTCATGTGGTGCAGCAGTGCGCCCAAGGCGAACTGGTATGCCCATGCCGCGTCGCCTACGTTGGCATGTGGCAGCGCCGCCTGCAGCGCCGCAATGTAGGCATGCGCCATCGGATCGAAATGCCGGCGCAGCACGCGGTCGGCCTCGGGCGAGGCATAACTGAGCTCACGCGCCACCAGCAGCGCATAGAACTCACCCTCGGAACTGGCACGCATGCGCAGCACCGGCTGCACGAAAGCCTCGACGATATGGCGCAGCAGGTCGGGGCCGCCGATGTCGACCGCCGTCTGTAGGCCGCTCAGACGCTCTTCGATGGTCGGGCTCCAGTGGTCGAAGATGGCTTCGAAGAGTTCGTGTTTCTGGCCGTGGTAGTAACCGACCAGCGCCAGCGGTACCGCTGCCTCGTCGGCGATCTGGCGAATCGTCACTGCGTGGTAGCCACTCTGGGCGAACAACTTTTCCGCCGCCAGCAAAATGGCCAGCTTGCGGTCAGGCCGTGGCTCGGCATCACGCGCACTGGCTGTGCGGGCCGATCTGGCGGGCCGGGTTTGGGTGTCCATTGCCGGTATTGAACAAGCGTACAAAGTTCTTGTACACCCGTGCAAACCCTAGGTGTTGACGACCCAGAAGTCTACCCAGCCATGTACGCACGGACTTCGTCCATCGCTTGTTTTCCCGCCTCTTGGTTTACCGTTCTTGAACGGACTTGATCAGTGCCGGCGCGGCAAAATCATGCGCATGCAAGGAGCGGCAAACAAGCGGCTGGGATGCCGGCGCAATTGCGGTAACCTGCGCCGATGCAAGATCCAGCGTCGCGCCCCCCGTTCATCCCCCAGATCCGGCTCTATCAGGATTGGCTGCGTGAGCAGCGGGGCCGGAAATTCGACGATTACGATGCCTTGTGGCGCTGGTCAATCACCGATCTGGACGCTTTCTGGCAAAGCCTTTGGGACTACTACGACCTGCAGTCGCCGACGCCGCACAGCGCGGTACTGGCGCAGCGGCGCATGCCACTCGCGCGCTGGTTTCCAGGCGCGCAGGTCAACTATGCGCGACAGGCACTGCGCCATGTGGACTCGGCCGACGCCGCGGGCATGCCGGCCATCATCAGCCATGGCGAGAAGAGCCTGGGCCTTACGCCGCCGCGGCAGCTGAGCTGGGCGCAGTTGCGTCAGCAGGTCGCCGCACTGGCTTTGCATCTGCAGGCGCAGGGCGTGCAGCCAGGCGACCGGGTTGCCGCCTATTTGCCGAACGTGCCCGAGGCCATCGTCGCTTTCCTGGCCAGCGCCAGCATCGGTGCGGTCTGGAGCATCTGCGCACCCGACATGGGCGTGAATGCGGTGCTGGACCGGTTCCGGCAGATCGAACCCGTGGTGCTGATCGCGTGTGACGGCGTGACGCACGGCGGGCAGGACCAGGATCGGCTGGCGGTGGTGGCCCGGCTCATGGCCGGGCTGCCGACGGTGCGCCATCTGCTGATGCTGGACCAGCTCGGGACGCTGTCCGTCGCGGAGGCGGCTCTGGTGCATGCCGATTTCGCGCAGGTCGTTACGCGTGACGATACGCAGACGCGCGCATTCGAACCGGTGTGGCTGCCCTTCGACCATCCGCTTTGGATCGTCTACTCCAGCGGCACCACCGGATTGCCCAAACCGATCGTGCACGGCCATGGGGGCTCCACACTGGTGACGATGGAGCTGGTGGGCCTGCACAACGATGTTGGCGCCAGCTACCTTCCCAACAGCCTGGGCGAACGGTATCACTGGTACAGCTCGACGGGCTGGGTGATGTGGAATGCCCAGGTGTCCGGTCTGCTGCTGGGTGCGACCTGCTGCATCTTCGACGGCAGTCCGGCCGGACGCAGCCATGATGCCGACGGCAACCGCCAGGCGCCGGACTGGACGACCTTGTGGCGCTTTGCCGCGGAGCTGGGTGTCACATTCTTTGGCGCCGGTGCGGCGTTTTACGCCAATTGCATGAAGTCCGGCGTCGACCTGGCAGCGATCGGCGACTTGTCGGGCGTGCGTGCGCTTGGAACGACCGGCTCTCCGCTGAGTGAGGATGTGCAGAACTGGGGCACGCAACAGTTCCGCAGGATCCATGCGCGCAGGAATGACGCCCGTGCGTCAGTGCGGGTCACCGATGCTTCCCATATGGCGATGGCGACAGTCGTGGCTGCGGATATCTGGTGGTGCAACATCTCAGGCGGCACCGACTTTGCGGGCGCATTTATTGGCGGCAACCGGGAGCTGCCGCAGGTTCCGGGCGAGATGCAGTGCCGGCTGCTGGGTTGCGCAGTGCAGGCCTGGGACGAAAACGGCCAACCGGTGCAGGACGCTGTCGGCGAACTGGTTTGTACCGAGCCGATCCCGTCCATGCCGCTATATTTCTGGGGCGACAGGGACAATGAACGTTACCTGTCGAGTTACTTCGACATGTACCCGGGTGTCTGGCGCCATGGCGATTGGCTCAAGGTGGGGGCCAACGGGGGCTGCGTAATTTACGGGCGCTCCGATGCGACCATCAACCGCCATGGGCTGCGTATGGGCACCAGCGAGTTGTACAGCGCGGTGGAAGCCTTGCCGGATGTGCTCGACTCGATGGTGGTCGACCTGGAATATCTGGGCCGCGAGAGTTACATGCCACTGTTCGTTGTGCTGCGCGAGGGCGCTGTTTTGGACGACGCCCTGCGTGGACGGATTCGTCAGGCGATCCGGACCGCCTTGTCGCCGCGCTTCGTGCCCAATGACATCTTGCAGGTGCAGGAGATTCCGCGCACCCTCTCAGGCAAGAAGCAGGAGTTGCCGATCAAGAAACTGATGCTGGGCCAGCCTTTGGACAAGGTGGTCAATGCCGAGGCGATGGCGAATCCTCAATGCCTGGCCTGGTATGTGGCGTTTGCGCGCCAGCATCTTGCTGCTGCTGCGCAGTAGCCGTCGTATGCCGGCCATTGCACAGCAGCCTGTCAGGAAATCTCCGCGAAAGTCGTGGCGCTGCTGTGAGTCGTGGAAGCAGACCGGCGGCTTACCGATGATCCACCTGATGCAGGCTGATCAGGCTCATCAGGGCCGATACGACCTCGGGTTTGAAGCCTATTCGGGTGTGGCCCAGACCGTCACCACCGCTGAGCACCAGCTTTTCGATGTATTCGACACAATCGCGCGTGCCCCAGAACACGGTGATGGCCTTGGCGATGCGTTCGTGGCGTTTGGCGATGATGGCCATCGCGTTGTCGATACCGACCTGGCGTGGCAACTCATGGAGGGGCATGGGACGGGTGTCCAGCTCCTCTTCCTCCCATTTCAGGGTCGGAAAACCGAGCGTCTCGTTTTTTCCCGAAGTGGCCATTGCGTGCTCCTGTCAATCAACGCGGAAAACTGACTGCGAATGCCGCAGATGACATTCTGACCGAGGATTATCGTCCAATGGCAAGAGCAGGGACATTGTTAAAAGCATTTTGTGATGTCATGCCGGTATTGCGTGCGCCAGGCTCTGCCGCGGCAGCCAGGCCAGAAAGTCGGCCAGTGCCGGCTTGCCATCGCCGTGCTCCGGCGTGACGAGGTAGTAGGCGCGTTCGGGCGCCAGTACGTGGTCGCAGGCCTGGACCAGTTGGCCGGCGGCCAGTTCCTGCTCGATCAGCAAGCGCGGTACCAGGGCCACCCCCATGCCATTTACGGCTGCGGCAACTGTCATGGAGAACAACTCATAACGGGGTCCGGCCAGCGCCTGGGGCGCAGTGATCGCTGCGCTTTGAAACCACTGGCGCCAGGCGTGGGGTCGTGTGCTTTGCTGCAGCAGTGGCAGGTCCGCCAGTTCGACCGGTGTGCACATCCGAAGGCCGGGTCGCAGTGCGGGGGCGCAAACCGCCATCAGCTGTTCGTACAGCAACAGGTGCGCCCGTGTACCGGCCCAGTTGTGCATTTGCTGGGCCGTACCGGCGTACAGGGCGGCATCGAAGTCGCTATCGGCAAACAGGAACGGTCGGGTCCGGACTTCAATATTCACGACCAGTTGCGGATGGACAAGCGCCAGCTGCGGCAGACGTGGAATCAACCAGCGGCTGGCGAAGGTCGGCACGGCGGCCAGCATCAGGGTCTGGCTGGCGCCTTGACCGGACATGACCTCCAGCGTGTCGCGTTCCAGCGCCTGCAATCGCGGCGCAATCTGGCGCGCGTAGGCCGAGCCCCGTTCGGTCAATGCCACGCCGTGGCGTGTGCGGCGAAACAGGGCCTGGCCCAGGTAGTTCTCCAGCCCGGTGATCTGGCGCGAGACTGCGCTCTGGGTAAGAGCCAGTTCCTGCGCCGCGCGGGTGTAGCTCTCGTGCCGTGCCGCGGCATCGAAACAGGCCAGGGCCTGCAGAGAGGGGATCTTGCGCCGCATGGTGTGATGAATATACACAACAAGACCGATGGCCGGGTGGTTGATTCGCACCGCATCCGATGGCACTTGCCGGCATGATTACGATGACTGCAAGGAATGTAGCCGGCATGGTACGAATGGAGGCAACACAGGCGTGTCGGATTCAAATAGAAGCAAAGCGCATATCTGGATGCTGAATTTGCGGTTGTCCGATGTGCCGCCAGCCACTACGATCAGGCATTCAATCATGAGGAGTAACGACATGGCACACGCGGCATTCAATTGGCAGGACCCGTTCCTGCTGGACTCTCAACTCAGTGACGACGAGCGCATGGTGCGTGATGCGGCGCAGGCGTACTGCCAGGACAAGTTGTTGCCGCGGGTTGTCGAAGCCTTTCGCTGCGGCACGACCGACGTCAAGATCTTTCGCGAAATGGGCGAACTGGGCCTGCTCGGCCCGACCATCCCGGAACAGTACGGCGGCCCGGGCCTGAACTATGTGGCCTACGGACTGATCGCTCGCGAGGTCGAGCGCGTCGACTCGGGTTATCGCTCGATGATGAGTGTGCAGTCCTCGCTGGTGATGGTGCCGATCTTCGAATTCGGCACTGACGCGCAGAAGCAGAAATACCTGCCCAAACTGGCCACCGGCGAGTGGATCGGCTGTTTCGGCCTGACCGAGCCCGACCACGGTTCCGACCCCGGCTCGATGGCCACACGTGCACACAAAGTCGCCGGTGGTTACAAATTGACCGGCTCCAAGATGTGGATTTCCAACAGCCCGATGGCCGACGTGTTCGTGGTCTGGGCCAAGGAAGTATCCGAGTCCGGTCAGGTCGGCCCGATTCGCGGCTTCGTGCTCGAGAAAGCCATGAAGGGCCTGTCGGCGCCGGAGATCCACGGCAAAGTCGGCCTGCGCGCGTCGGTTACCGGCGAAATCGTCATGGACGGGGTATTTTGTCCGGAGGAAAACGCCTTCCCCGAGGTCCAGGGCCTCAAGGGCCCGTTCACCTGCTTGAATTCGGCCCGTTACGGCATTGCCTGGGGCGCGCTGGGTGCGGCCGAAGACTGCTGGTTCCGTGCGCGCCAGTACACGATGGACCGCAAGCAGTTCGGCCGTCCACTCGCGGCCAACCAGCTGATCCAGAAAAAACTCGCCGACATGCAGACCGAGATCGCACTCGGCCTGCAAGGCTGCCTGCGTCTGGGCCGCATGAAGGACGAAGGCACGGCATCGGTGGAGGTCACCTCCCTGCTCAAGCGCAACTCCTGCGGCAAGTCACTCGACATCGCCCGTCTGGCGCGCGACATGATGGGCGGCAATGGCATCTCCGATGAGTTTGGCGTGGCGCGTCATCTGGTCAATCTGGAAGTGGTCAACACCTACGAAGGCACGCACGACATCCATGCGCTGATCCTGGGTCGGGCCCAGACCGGCATTGCCGCGTTCGCGAACTGATATGGCGCAACCAACGTCTGAGGCCGGTGTTGTTCCGGGCGGCCAGGGAGCGCTGGCCCATCTGAAGGTGCTGGACCTTTCTCGTGTGTTGGCTGGCCCGTGGTGCGCACAGATGCTGGCTGACCTGGGCGCCGACGTCATCAAGGTCGAGCGACCGGGCGAGGGCGACGACACGCGGCATTGGGGCCCGCCTTTCATGCCGGACGCCGACGGCAACGACACCCCGCAGGCGACCTATTTCAACAGCACCAACCGCAACAAGCGCTCGATCACTCTCGATCTGTCCCAGCACGCCGGCCAGGCGCTGGTGCGTCAGCTGGCGCAGCAAAGCGACATCCTGGTGGAGAACTTCAAGGTCGGCGGCCTGAAGGCCTATGGCTTGGACTACGCCAGCCTGAAGGCGCTTAATCCACGCCTGATCTACTGCTCGATCACCGGCTTTGGCCAGACTGGCCCGTACGCTGAACGCGCTGGCTACGACCTGATGATCCAGGCCATGAGCGGCATGATGAGCATCACCGGTCGCGCCGATGACCAGCCTGGCGGTGGCCCGCTGCGTGTGGGGGTGGCGCTGACCGATCTTTTTACCGGGGTCTACGCCACCAGCGCGATCCTGGCGGCACTCGAGGTGCGCCATCGCACCGGCGCTGGCCAGCATATCGACATGGCGCTGCTCGACGTGGGCATGTCCACGCTGGCAAACCAGGCCAGTGGGTACCTCAACACCGGCAAGGTGCCACAGCGCCAGGGCAATAGCCATCCCAGCCTGGCGCCATACCAGGATTTTCCGACCCGCGACGGATCGATGTTGCTGGCGATCGGCAACGACGGCCAGTTCAGCCGCTTCTGCAAGGCGGCGGGCAAACCCGAGTGGAGCGCCGACCCGCGGTTCTCCGGCATGGGTGCCCGGGTCAAGAATCGCGAGCAGTTGATTCCGCTGATGGAAACCGTCACCCGCACGCGTGACACCGCGGACTGGATCGCATTGTTCGAGGACAAGGCGGTGCCTTGCGGGCCGATCAATGATCTGGCACATGCATTTGCCGACCCGCAGGTGGTGGCGCGCGGACTGATTGTGCGTCAGGAACGCGCGCCGGAGTGGGTGGCACGCGACGGTATCGCCGCGATCCATACGGTGGCCAGCCCTTTGCGGCTGCAAGACAACCCGCCGGTATTGCGCCGGCCGCCGCCGGCACTGGGCCAGCATACGGACGAAGTACTGGCAGAGATGGGGCTCGATACCCATCAGATCGCCGCCTTGAGAGGAGCCGGCATCATCGGATGACGCCAGCGGCATACTCGCTGCATGTTGCAACGACTTGACAAGCGCTGAGGTGCGGGCCGGTTCGCAAGGCCATCTGATCCTGGGCCTGTCCATGGCCCAGTTGATCTCCTGGGGCAGTGTGTTCTATACCTTCGCGCTGCTGATTGGCCCGATCGAACAGGCGCTGGGCGTGACGCGGGCACAGAGTTCGCTCGCGTTCAGCCTCGCCTTGCTGGCCGAAGGCCTTTGTGCCTATGCGGTCGGCCGCTGGATCGACCGGGGCCATGAACGGCTTGTCATGACCGCCGGCTCGATGTTGGCTGGGTTATGCCTGCTGTTGCATGGCTTTGTCGACAGTCTGGCGGCCTTTTATCTGGTCTGGATCGGTCTGGGTGTAGCGATGTCCGCAACCTTGTACACACCGGTGTTTGCCGTCGTGACCCGGCGCTACCCGGACGATTTCCGACGCGCCATCATCACCATGACCTTTCTGGGCGGCCTGGCCAGCACCGTGTTCATTCCGCTCAGCGCGTGGATGATCGCCGGCTGGGGTTGGCGTGGCGCGTTGTGGGTGCTGGCCGCGTTGCAGTTTTGCGTGTGTTTGCCGATCCATGCGCGGCTGCTGCGCGACGCACCGCGCCGGCTGCCGCCGACCATGGATGCCGTGGCGCCGGTGGCGCTGGACCGGTTGCTGGTGAGTGCGCCATTTCTGCTGGTGGGCAGCTTCATCGTGTTGTTCATGGCCGTCACTGCGGCCTTGCCGGCCCATCTGGTGAGCCTGCTGCGCGAACGTGGCATGACCGAGACCTGGGCAATTGCCGTGCCGGCGACGATCGGTGTGATTCAGGTGCTGGGTCGCCTGCTGCTGTATTTCTTCGAATCACGTTTTGATGTGCATCTGGCGAACCGGGTCATCCCTTGCTTGCTGCCGCTGGGACTGGCGGCGTTACTGCTGGCACCTCTGATGGGCGACGGCTCCGCCGGGTTGGCGATGGTCTGCTTGTTTGTGCTGCTGTTTGGTGCCGGCAACGGCATGATCACTATCGTCAAAGGCACGGCGATTGCTCAATATGTGAACCGCACCCATGTAGCCAGCCTCAACGGTGCGCTGGGTGTTCCGTTGGCCCTGGCGCGCGCGGCGGCGCCCCTGATGCTGGGGCTGACCTGGCGGCCGCAGGTGGGCTACCGCTACGGCCTGCTGCTGCTGCTGGTCATGTGCACGGTGGCGATTGCGGCCTTGTGGCTGGCACAGCGGCGGGTGCTGGCGCCTGAGCGCTGAGCGCTGAGCGTCGGGTGGCGCAGTCCGGGTTATCAGTATCGCTCGCTGTTGTGGTTGTTGGCCTGTGGCACGAAGGCAGGCGCTGGTGTAAGGGCCTGACGCGCGGGCGCAGAAACGGGCATCGAGCCGTTGGCCGATCGCATCTGCTGCCCCTCGACGAAAACAGCGCTGCCGATGGCTGGCGCGCTCGATTGCTCCACCTGACGCAGACTGCCGTCTTCCATGCGCACCTGCACCTGGTAGACGGTGGTTTTTGACACGTTTCTTTCAATCGTATGGCCGGCCACACCACCACCAACCGCGCCCACCACGGTGGCAATCGCCTTGCCGTTCCCCTTGCCGACCTGGTTGCCGAGCACGGCTCCGAGCACGCCGCCCGCGACCGCGCCCACTCCCTGTGCCTGACCCTTGCGTTCGACGGCCCTGACCGATTCGACGCGTCCGCAACCGGCGCAAACGGCGCGGGTCGGCGTCGCGATCGGGCGACTTTCCAACAGCCCGGCCGCGCTCCTGACCATGGGTGCATTGGATTGGTTACCGATCACCACGGCCGCCGGTACGGGCGTCACAGGCGGCGCGCTGAAACTGGGCGTGGCGGCAGCTTTGACAGGTCGTTGTGACACGCGCTGGGGCGGTGATTTGTACGCGGCCGCTGGCGGTGCCGCCTTGGTCTGTGGTGCCGTCTGCTGCGCCGGCGTTGTCAGCACGGTTTCGTCCTGTCCGACTGTGGTTACCGGCAGCGGGGTAGTCGGTTCAGCCACGGTCGACAACTGCACGCCCGCCGTGGGTGGATCGAGTGCTGCGAGTGCCATATGGCACTCGCAGCACTCGATCCACCCACGGCGGGCGTGCAGTTGTCGA
>JBKJRR010000408.1:0-22895 GCA_046594635.1 Burkholderiaceae bacterium | reverse complement strand
GCCTGACGGGGCGCCGGGACGGCAAGGTGCATGTGCTCGGATTTTCCAAGGGCTTCGTGGAAAACCGCATTGTCGAGACCGTCAACGGCGTCGAGGTATCGCCAATGAAGGTCATCGGCGACACGGAGAAACGTGGAACCGAGGTGCATTTCCTGCCCGATCAGGAGATATTCCAGACGAACAACGATTTTCACTACGAAATCCTGAGCAAGCGGCTGCGCGAACTGAGCTTCCTGAACAACGGCGTCAGGATCCGCCTGAAGGATGAACGCAGCGGCAAGGAAGACGACTTCTCGGGTGCCGGTGGAGTGCGCGGGTTTGTCGATTTCATCAACAAGGGCAAAACCATTCTCAACCCGAACGTGTTCCACGCCACCGGTGACCGGCAGAGCGACCAGAACACCAATATCGGCGTCGAGGTGGCGATGCAGTGGAACAGCGGCTACAACGAACAGGTGCTGTGTTTCACCAACAACATTCCGCAGCGTGATGGCGGTACCCACCTGACCGGCCTGCGTGCAGCGATGACACGTGTCATCAACAAGTACATCGACGACAGCGACACAGCCAAGAAGGCCAAGGTCGAGGTCACCGGTGACGACATGCGCGAAGGCCTGTGCTGCGTGCTCAGCGTCAAGGTTCCCGAGCCTAAATTCAGCAGCCAGACCAAGGACAAGCTGGTGAGCAGCGAGGTGCGTGGTCCGGTCGAAGACATCGTCAGCAAGCTGCTGCACGACTACCTGCAGGAGCGACCAACCGATGCGAAGATCATCGTTGGCAAGATCATCGAAGCGGCGCGTGCGCGTGAAGCTGCCCGCAAGGCACGCGACATGACGCGGCGCAAAGGTGTGCTTGATGGCATGGGATTGCCCGGCAAGCTGGCCGACTGCCAGGAAAAAGACCCAGCCCTTTGCGAGATCTACATTGTCGAGGGTGACTCCGCCGGAGGTTCAGCCAAGCAGGGTCGCGATCGAAAATTCCAGGCCATCCTTCCGTTGCGTGGCAAGATTCTCAACGTCGAAAAAGCCCGCTACGAAAAACTGTTGACCAGTAACGAGATCCTGACGTTGATCACGGCCCTGGGAACTGGAATCGGCAAGGCGGGCGGCAGTACCGGCAACGACGATTTCAACGTGGCCAAGCTGCGTTACCACCGCATCATCATCATGACCGACGCGGACGTTGACGGTGCGCACATTCGCACGCTGTTGCTGACCTTTTTCTACCGCCAGATGCCAGAGCTGGTCGAGCGGGGTCATATCTACATTGCCCAGCCGCCCTTGTACAAGGTCAAGGCCGGCAAAGAGGAGTTGTACCTCAAGGATGCCGGCGCACTTGATACCTTCCTCATGCGCATTGCATTGATCAATGCTTCGGTACACACCGGTGGTGTGGCCAACACCGAACTCACTGGCGATACCCTGGCAGGTCTGGCGCGCAAGCACCAGGTGGCACAGGCCGTGATTGCCCGGTTGCAGAACTTCATGGATGCCGAAGCCTTGCGTGCGGTCGCCGATGGCGTGTCGCTGAACCTTGATACCCTGGACGATGCCGAAAAATCAGCCACCGCGCTGCAAGACAGGTTGCCCGACGCCGAGGTCAGGGGCGAGTTCGATCTGCGAACCGACAAACCCATCTTGCGTATCAGCCGGCGTCACCACGGCAACGTCAAGAGCAGTGTGCTGACCCAGGACTTTGTTCATGGCGCTGATTACGCCGCGCTGGCCGAAGCTGCCAACACCTTCCGCGGCCTGCTCGGCGAAGGCGCCAGGGTCACCCGTGGTGAAGGCGAACGCCAGAAGGAAGCCCGTGTCAACGACTTCCGCGAAGCCATGGCCTGGCTGATCACCCAAGCCGAAAGCGCCACGGCGCGCCAACGCTACAAGGGTCTGGGCGAGATGAACCCGATGCAGCTGTGGGAAACCACGATGGACCCCACCGTGCGCCGCCTGCTGCGTGTGCAGATCGACGACGCGATCGAGGCCGACCGGGTATTCACGATGTTGATGGGCGACGATGTGGAGCCACGTCGAGAGTTTATTGAGGCTAACGCATTGCGGGCGGGAAATATCGACATTTAGGATTCTTGACCGGCGCTTCGGCGACCTCGGCCCTGACTTACTTCGAGGTAGCTGTTGACGACGCAGGCACTTGCGCCTTGGATGCCGCGCCAGGTGCCTGATTGCCTGCGCCGACCGGTGCTGAGGCTCCACGCGCCAAGGCAGGTGCCTGGCGCGCCGTCTCCAGCGCCTTGCGGATCTGCACCGGATCCCGGTTGCGCAAACCCTCGGACAAGGCTTGCGACGCGTTCGATCGCAGTTCGGCGTATTTGCGCATGATGTCCAGTGTGCGCGCCGATGGTGCAGTAGTGTCCAGCCGCAGTTTGGAGAGGTTCTCGAAACTCTCCTGGTACTCGGACGTGACGCTGCTGTCGATCTGACCGGCCAACTGCTCGAAACTCAGACGATCGCGTTGGCCTTTGCCCAGGATGAATTCCCATTGCTGGCTGATGCGCTGGTCTTGCGCCAGAAAGTGGTTGATGGCTTCGCGGGCCCGGATTTCCTCGCCCAGGCGGTAGCTGGGTGCGGGAACCAGGGCCAGCATGCTGGCGACGGCCAGCGCCACGAGTCCAAGGCATACGACGCGGACCTTGCGGTTGCGTGGGCTGTTCCAGGTCCAGGGCCGGGACAAGGCCACCCCCAGCAACGCACCGCAAAGAAGCCCGCCGATATGGGCCGAGTTGTCGATGCCGGGTACGACTTGGCCCATCACCAGTGCAAACACGATGAAGACCGTTGCCGCGCCAAACATCCAGCGAAATTCACCCCGCTCGACTTGCGCACGCTCGCGCCAGAGAAACAGGACCAGTGCACCATACAACCCGAAGATGGCACCCGATGCCCCACCGGAGACGGCCTGGTTTCCCTGGATCACCAGCGACAACAGGTTGCCGATCACGCCGCAGCTGAGGTAAAGCAGCAAGAAGCGCCAACGCCCGAATACCTGTTCCAGCAAACGACCCACATCCCACAAGGCCCACATGTTCAGCGCCAGATGCAACAGGCCGAAATGCAGAAACATCGCGCTGAGCAGGCGCCACCACTGGCCATCCTGCGTCGCGGGACCGAAGTTGGCTCCCCAGGCCAAGGGGATTGCCGTGGAGGTATGCCACAAACTGGCGCCCTGAATCAGCATGGCGGCAAATATCAGGATATTGGCGGCAAGCAGCGTCATGGTCACCGGCGCGCGCGCAGGAGCGGCGTGCAGCAGGCCGGTCAGATCGGGCACGGCAGTTCCGTGTACTGGAGCTGGATCGAATGGTGACGGGCGAGACATGGTGCCCCCATTAGATCGCATGCGCAGGGGGCCGGACCTGTTGGAGACAACGCCTGCAAGGGGCACAATCTGCGCATGAAACCCCATGCCCATGTGTCGCCGACGCCATTGTCCACCCAGGATGCCACCCGCATCGACGACACACGTATCAGTGCAGTCAGGCCATTGATCACGCCCGCCTTGCTGCAGGAGTGGTTGCCAGTGCCGGAGGGGGCATTGGCACTGGTCGAGCGAAGCCGGCTCGATATCTCCCAGGTGTTGCAGGGGCGGGATGACAGGCTTGTTGTCGTCGTCGGGCCGTGTTCCATCCATGACCATGGGCAGGCGATGAAGTACGGCCGGGAGCTAAAGGTACAAGCGGACCTGCTCGAGCCTGACCTGCTGGTTGTCATGCGCGTGTATTTCGAGAAGCCGCGTACCACGGTGGGGTGGAAGGGCTATATCAATGATCCCCATCTGGACGGAAGTTTCGCCATCAACGAGGGTCTGGAGATGGCGCGCCACCTGCTGCTGGACTTGCTGGCGCTGGGTTTGCCGCTGGGCACCGAGTTTCTCGATCTGCTCAGTCCGCAGTTCATTTCAGATCTGGTGAGCTGGGGCGCGATTGGGGCCCGCACTACCGAAAGCCAGAGCCACCGGCAACTTGCTTCGGGCCTGAGTTGTCCGGTTGGGTTCAAGAATGGAACCGATGGCGGCGTCAAGGTTGCCAGTGATGCGATCCAGGCGGCTTCGGCCCGGCATGCCTTCATGGGCATGACCAAGATGGGCCAGGCGGCCGTATTTGAAACCCGGGGCAACGCCGACTGCCATGTCATATTGCGAGGTGGCAAACAACCCAATTACAGCGCCGCGGATATCGCTGCGACCTGTTCACTGCTCAAGGCGGCCGGACTACGCGAACAGGTCATGGTCGACGTGTCCCATGCCAACAGCAGCAAGCAACACCAGCGCCAGATCGTAGTGGCGCAGGATGTTGCCCAGCAGGTGGCCGCTGGTGATACACGCATCATCGGCCTGATGGTCGAGAGCCACCTGCAGGAAGGCCGCCAGGACATCGTGCCCGGCAAGGCGCTTGAACCGGGTGTATCCGTCACCGACGCCTGCATCAGCATGGAGCAGACGATTCCGTTGCTCCAGGGCCTGGCCCAGGCCGTGCGCACGCGCAGGGCGGGTGGCGCGGCACAGCCGTAGATGCCGGTTGCACTGCGCTTGGGGACAGACCTCTTGCAGGTCGCCGAAACCAGTAGCTGCTAGCGCAAGCCAATGGCGACACCGCAGCTGCCCAGTTAACATTCGCGGAGATCAACAGGGATAGCGCGTAGCATGATTCTGAAGGAGTTGGACCCTTTTCTGGGCGGCAGCCAGGACGATATCGCCCATCGCATTGCGCAGGACCGGATGGCCTATCACCTGCGTCGTTACTTCGGCAAAAGCGAAGAGGTTGATGTGCTCAACTACCTGCGTGTCAGTTCGGGCACGGTGGTCACGATGATCGACCACCTGGTGCTGCACCCGTTCGGCCTGATCGTGATCGAGCGGGAGAGCCTGAGTGAGCCGATCCAGATCAAGGACGATGGACAGTGGTTGCGCGTGCGCCAGGATGTGCCGATCGAGATGCGTTCCCCGATTACCCGGGCGTATTTACGGGCTTTATCGCTCAAGGCCTTCCTGGACAAAAAGGTCAGGCAAAAGGGTTTTTTCGACGCAATCGAGCTCGACATCATCGTATCCGTGCCCGATACCCAACGGATCCGATGGCCGACCATGGGGGTGTTGCCAGAGGTCTGTAACACCGACCAGGTTCATGAGCGCGTGAACCAGCGTATCCTGCAATGTCGGCGTACCGCCGTCGCGGCGGGTGTGTTGACGGCGCCGGAGCGCCGTCGATTGGGTGAATTCCTGTGTTCCCTGCATCAACCCTTGGTTCGGACGGCGCCGCGATAGATTGTTGATTCCTGCCGGCAGTCCGTTGGGCGCTGGACGGGAACACGCCAAAAGGGGGCTTTGCGGACATGATTCTGAAGGAGCTTGACCCGTTCCGAGGCGGTGACGAACGGGCTTTTGCGGCGCGCATCTCGGCGGACCGCATGGCCTATTATTTACGGCGCTACTACCGGCGCAGCACGGAAGTGGATGTGATCAACGGGCTGCGCATCCGATCGGCGGGGTCGATAACGCATATTGACCACCTGTTGCTGCATGCCCATGGCATGCTGGTGATCGAGCGTGAAAATATCGAAGGGCAGGTCCGGATCGACGAAGACGGCCAGTGGTCGGAGTGGAAGAACGGCCGAATCGCGTCTTTGGGTTCGCCGATCACGCGGGCGTATGTTCAAGCCCTGTTGCTGAAGGCTTTTCTGGACCGGCGTGTGCGACAAAAGGGATTTTTCGACAATCTCGAACTCGATGTGTTGGTCGTCGTCTCGGACGACTGCGAGATCCGCTGGCCGGAAAGTGGTCGACTGATCGAGGTTTGCAGCCGAGAGGTTGTTCAGGACCGGATCACCAGTCGCCTGGAGCAATGCCAGGCAGCGGCGCGCAGACAGGGCCCGCTGACCGCGGTCGAGCGTCGCACCCTGGGCTGGTTCCTGACCTCGGCGCATTGGCCGGGCTCGGACATGGAGCTGCATTAGGCCAACACCTGGCAGGATTGCCCTGCATCGCCCCGGCGCGCAACACGGGTACAGTGCTGCGATGGCCTTGATATACCGCGCCTTATTGCTGCTGCTGGCCGGGCTGGTGTTCTTCTTTATTGCGGGCATCGTGGCCGTTTGGGCGCCGGACAAGCCATTGGCCGAGCTGCAGGCCCGTTGGGCCGCGGCACCCTCGCAGTTCATCTCGGTCGCGGGGTTGCAGGTGCATGTGCGCGACGAGGGCCCGCGCGACGACCCGCTGCCAATTGTCCTGTTGCATGGTATGTCTGACAGCCTGCATACCTGGGAAGTCTGGGCTGCACAGCTGCGTGGTCAACGGCGCGTGATCCGGTTCGATCTGCCAGGATTCGGCCTCACCGATCCTGGTGCAATCGCCGACTATTCCATTGATGCCTATGTGCGTTTTGTCGCGGCGGTGCTCGATAACCTGCAGGTACCACGTGTGGTGCTGGGTGGCAATTCGTTGGGTGGCGAGATCGCCTGGCGAGCCGCATGGGCGATGCCGCAACGCGTTGCGCAACTGATCCTGGTCGACGCGGCAGGATATCCTCAGCAAGCCCAGGAACTGCCTCTGGTTTTTGTTGTGGCCCGTACCGCTGGCGTGCGCGTGGCACTCGAATACCTGCTTCCGCGCGGTCTGGTGCTGGCCCGTGTGCGCAGCGTTTACGCTGACCCGTCGAAGGTGACGCCGGAGCTGGTAGACCGGTATTACGATATGGTCTTGCGCCCAGGGAATCGGCGTGCGCTGGCTCAGCGCATCGAGGCGATGCAAGGCGACGATGTGTCGGGCCGGATCCGGGCGCTGACGCTGCCCACGCTGGTGCTCTGGGGGGCACAGGATCGGTTGATTCCCGTCGAGCTCGGGCGTCGTTTTGCGCAGGATATTGCGGGCGCCCGTCTGGTGGTGTTCGACGGGCTGGGTCACGTGCCGCAGCAGGAAGACCCGGTGCGCACAGTGGCGGAGGTACGGCGTTTTCTGGGCCTGGTCCCTCAAAAATAGAAGGTAGGGTTTTATGGCTGAAAGAAACGTGCCGGAACTGGCGCGCGAGACGCTCAAGCAGCTGATTCTTCGCAAGCTGACGCCCACGCCCAGCAACTACCGGGACGTGTTCAACGAAATCGCCAGACTGCCCAACGATGCACCGTTTCCGCTGGACGAGTTGCGCAAGATTGCGCAGCTGTTGCCGGCCCGGACTCCGGGCCAGATCAAACAAAAAAGCCGGTTCGAATACGCCATCAACCAGTTGAATTGGACCGGTGTGCGCGATGCGCTGGTGGCATACGGCGGCTTCATCCCGCGCAACGGGTCAGAGACATCGGCATCAATGCCGGACGCTGGCGCCGCCGCCACCGAAGCCGCCCCTTTGGCACCGGCGGCGCAATCGCAGGCCACGCGTACGGGTGCGCCCGCGTTGACGGCCGAATTCATGGAACAGATTGCACGGCTCATCGAGTACGTCCGGCCCGCCCTGGGTACCGACGACGCCCGCTTTACCGAGCAGACCAACGAGATGCTGCAGGCCATGCGAGCACCGGATGCCGACGTGGTGCGGGTCAAGCAGATGCTCAGCACCTTCGGACACCGCGTGTCGTTCGCTGCCGAGGATCAGGTCGAGATCCGGTCGACGCTGCTGCATCTGCTGCGCCTGATCATGGAGAACATCGGCGAGCTCAGTGTGGACGATCGCTGGCTCCAGGGGCAGGTCGAAGTCCTGATGGCAGCGACCGCACCGCCGCTGACCTTGCGTCGCCTGGACGACGTCGAGCGCCGGCTGCGTGACGTGATCCTCAAGCAGGCCGAAGCCAAGAGCCGTACACAGGAAGCACAGGATGAGATGCGCCAGATGCTGCGCGTATTCATCGAACGTTTGTCGGCGATGTCGGATTCGACCGATGCGTACGGCGCACAGATGGAAGAAAACGCGGGCCTGATCGAACAGGCGCGCAGCTTTGCCGAGCTCACGCCGGTGCTGAAGCAGGTGGTCTCTGCCACACGTGGTATCGCCCAGCAGTCGCTCAGTGCCCGCGACGAACTGCGCGATATGCGCGAACGCGCCCAAACCACCGAGGCCGAGATCGTCAAGCTGCACCAGGAGCTCGATCGTGTCAGTGCCCAGGCGCGCCACGATACGTTGACCGGTGCACTCAACCGCAAAGGACTTGAAGAAGCGTTGAGCCGCGAGTTGTCGGTCGTTCGGCGCAAGGAGTCGGCGCTGTGCATCGCGCTGCTCGACATCGACAACTTCAAGAAGATCAACGATGAGCGCGGCCATGGCACGGGCGACGAAGCACTCACCCATCTGGCCATGGTGGCACGTCAATGCATGCGACCGCAAGACACGCTGGCCCGATATGGGGGCGAGGAGTTTGTGATCCTGTTGCCCGACACGCCATTGGACAGCGGTATCGAGGCGATGGTGCGCCTGCAGCGCGAACTGACCAAGCAGTTCTTCATGGCCGGCGCCGACAAGCTGATGATTACCTTCAGTGCAGGCGTGGCGCAACTGGCGCCCGATGAGGACGGCGATTCGGCGCTCAAGCGGGCCGACAAGGCCATGTACATGGCCAAACGAGCCGGCAAGAACCGGGTGCTCGGCGCCTGAGCGCGAAACCTTTTGGCAAATGTGACGACAAAGGGAGATTGGCATGGCATATCTGGTTCTGGGTCTGGTGCTCTTTCTGGGCGTGCATTCGGTGCGTATCGTGGCCGACGACTGGCGCAGCCAGACCGTGGCGCGGATCGGCGCCAATCGCTGGAAAGCGGCCTACTCGGCTGTGTCGCTGTTTGGTTTCCTGCTGATCCTGTGGGGTTTCTCGCAGGCACGCCTGATGCCGATGCAGCTGTGGAGTCCGCCGATGGGCATGCGTCACCTGGCCTGGCTGCTGACCTGGGTGGCGTTTGTGCTGCTGGCGGCTGCCTATGTGCCGGGCAATGGCATCAAAGCCCGGCTGCACCATCCCATGGTGCTTGCGGTCAAGACCTGGGCCCTGGCCCACTTGCTGGCCAACGGCAACTTGGCCCATGTGGTGCTGTTCGGCTCGTTCCTGGTGTGGGCTGTGTTTGACTTTGTCGCCGCGCGCCGCCGCGATCGCGCCGGCGCCATCAGCTATCCACCGGGGCGCATGATGCCGACGGGCATCACCGTGGTGCTGGGAACGCTGGCCTGGGCCGGCTTCGCCATGTGGTTGCACGGCTGGTGGATGGGTATTCGCGTGATGGGCTAATGCCCCGGCGCGCACTCAAATATCCAGGATCCACTGGATCAGGTATTTGGCGACGAACCCGACCATGCCAAATGCCAATCCAAGAAAGATGATGAAGGCACCGAACTTGCCAGCCTTGGCTTCCCATGCCAGCTGGGCAACGATGAACACCATGTAGAGCATGAATGCCCCGACGCCGAACGTCAGGCCGAACGACGCAATCTGCTCTTCCGTGAAGCCGAACATGGTGTCGCGTCAAGGGCCCAGCGGGCGCTGCGGCAAGGCACTTGCGTCGACCAGTTCGTCATAGGCGTGCCAGCTCGCATGGCCCAGCACAGGCACCACGACCACGAGTGCGAGCAGCGCGGTGGCGAACCCGAGCATCACCAGCAGCATGATCAACGCGGCCCACACGGCCATGGGAGCAGGATTGGCCAGCACCACGCGCCAGCTGGTCAATACTGCGGCCAGCAGCGAGACGCGGCGATCAAGCATCAGCGGCATGGACACGACGCTGGAGGCGAATATCGGCGCGGCCAGCACGCCGCCCATCAGCAACCAGGCCTCGAACAGAAAATTGTCCGGCGCCAGCACCACATGGCGCAGGAAGTCGATCGGCGCATTGATGGGTGCCGGCGCCATCAAGGTGATCAATGCGGCCGACGTCATGACCCAACCGGTTCCGGCCAGCGCCAGCATCATGCCAAACCGTACCAGGCACCAATAACCCCCGGATTCGGAGACGCGAGACTGCTGCCAGCTGAGCCAGGTCTCGTGCAGCAGTGCGGCACGGACCGGACGCTGATGGGCCAGCGCGCGGCTGATCGCGTACAGGCTGGTGGCCAGCACCGGTGCCACGACCAGGAAGCCGGAAAACGCACCGGCCAGCAACCAGAATTGGCGGTGTGCCACGGTCAGCAGGGCCAGGCCAAAACCCGCCAGTGCAATACCGTGGCCCAGGCTCAGCCAGCGGGCCCGCACCATGTCGTGCCAGCCGAGCGTCAGCCAGCGCAACGGAGCCGTCAGTGCCACGCCGCGTACCGCCACGAGGGCCGTGTTGGCGTGTTTTTGGGTGGATAGTTGGATCATGCGCAGTCAGTGGGTGCGGGTGGCAGGCTGCAGTCTAAGCCCGATCTACGGATGCCGGCGAGAGGGCGCTGCGGCGCGCCGGATAATGACGCTTTGTCTCAGGCAGGAGTTTTTCATGGCACGACCGGTTCTTGACGAGTCTCAGATCCACCCGGCGATCCGGGAACATGTGGCGTCGCGCCGCCAGTCGCTGGTCCATGAGGTACAGGCCGCCATCGCCGCGCATGCCGTCGTGGTCGTGGGCATGGCGATGAATCCGTTTCCGCGCAAGGCGCGTCGCTTGCTTGATGTGGCAGGGGTGGCCCATCACTATCTGGAATATGGCAGTTATCTGAGCCGCTGGCGCGATCGCAATGCCCTCAAGATGTGGACTGGCTGGCCGACCTTGCCAATGGTGTTTGTCAAAGGCACGTTGGTGGGCGGGGCCGACGAAGTGGCCAAATTGCTGGCCAGCGGTGAGCTGAAGAAGATGTTGGCCTGAAAAATGGAAAGGCCGTCGCACACCAGTCAAAATGTGTGCCACGGCCTGGCGCAAGCTGACATTGGCCGACGAACCGGTGTCGGGCCCGCGAAGGCCCGATCCGGACGGTGGTGATCAGCCGTGTTTGTGCGGCTTGCCGCCGCGCTCGCCGTCTCGACCACGGTGGGCTCCCATGGCGTTGGCGTCGAACACCAGTTGCTGCTCGGCAGACAGAATGCGGTAAAACGCCAATGTGGCTTGCTGGCGCTGGCCCATGTGGGCGTCACGCTGCGCCTTCATCGTGTTCATCCGTTCGATGCGTTGTGGCGTGGTCAACGTCTTCCACTCTTCACGCATCTTCTGGCGGTTGTCGCGGCCCATGTGCTGGCCTGCGTCGGCCGGCGGTTGCATCGCGCCGACATATTGCGCCCAGGCGTCTTCCTGCGCACCATTGAGGTTGAGTTTGGCCTTGAGTTGCGCCGCATGCGCAGCCATTTTCTGTTGCATCCGGGCCGGGTCCATGTGGCCATGGTCCTTGGCGCCGGAATGGGCCATCATGCCCATGCCGGGCGTCTGGGCGATGGCGACCATGCCGGCACTGGCCAGAGCCATGGACAGCAGCAGAGGTTTGAGGATCGATTTCATGGTGTTCCCTTTCGTTGAGACCTGGCAGGCGGATATCGCAGCAGGTTGACCATGAGTCTGCGCGCGCCATGTAACGGCGCGATGGCGGTATGACAAGCTTGTGTAAAGAAGCCGCCGCGCTCAAGGCCTGGGGCGTTTGTCAAGCAACTGCACCAGCACCCCGCCGTTGACCAGTTCGATCGCCTGTTTCTCGGCAAACCGCCGTGTTGCCTCGCCCAACCCGCCCAGTGTGACGTAGACACAGTGGCTGGCGTCTTTCGACTGCCTCGCCTGGTCCAGCGTACGCAAGGGCTCGACGCCATGGCTGCCCGCTTTCCAGCGTCTGGCGCTGACCAAGGTGGTCTGCGCGCCTTTGCGCAGTTCCAGATCGGCGACACCCTGGTCCAGCCGGCTGACCTGATAACCGCTGGCGACAAAGGCTTGTTCCAGTGCCAGGCTGAAATCGCGCCAGGGCATGGCGGCAAGCTTTTCCAGCGTCTGATCCACATGTTGCTGGCTGGGAGCTCGGAACTGGCGATAGGCGGCAATCACGCCGATGACCATGAACGGCAATGCCCCCATCAGGCCAAACACCACGTATTGCCGCGGCAGCAGAGCGCCCGACGCCATCGCGATCACAATCACCACCGCGAAACTGATCCACCAAGGCGAGCGCAGCAGGATCGCGAAGAGCGAATTCTTGGCCATCTTCAGTTTCACGTACGAAGCTCCCTGTAAACCCGATCCGGGCGGTCGCCGTTTTTACCACGTGAGGCTGGACGCGCGTTTTGGCGCTCGGGCTTTGACGCATATTGCCAGCGCGTTCCCGGGTGTTGCCTGATCGCGCAAGAAGTGACATGGATCAATTCCAGTCGCTGGCAATGATGAGAAGCTTTGCATCCAGGTATTACCCGGAAGGAAGCTCTCATGTCCCACGAATCACTGCGCATCATTCGCGACGAGCACGCCGCGCTTGCGGCGATGCTGCGTTCGCTGTCGATGATGGTCAAACGCGGACCCGGCGACGAGCCGGACAAGTTCTTCGACGTGTTGCGTGCCATGTTGTTCTATATCGACGAGTTTCCTGAACGCCTGCACCATCCCAAGGAAACCGAACTGCTTTTCCCCAAGGTCGCCAAGGCCGCGCCGCAGGTCGTGCCGGCGATCGAGCGCTTGGACAGAGACCATACGCAGGGCGAGTCCGCCGTGCGTGAGTTGCAGCACCACTTGCTGGCCTGGGAACTGCTGGGCGATTCGCGACGCCAAGTCTTTGACACCGCGGCGGCCAAATACGTGCGGTTCTACCTTGAGCACATGCAGGTCGAGGAAAAGGAAATCCTGCCACAGGCGGAGAAATTCTTGAGCGAAAAGGACTGGGAAGATCTCGATGCCGCCTTTGCACGCAACCGGGATCCGCTGACCGGGAAGTACCCGCGCGACCCCTTGTACGACCGCCTGTTCACCCGCATCGTCATGATGGCGCCCGAGCCGATTGGCCTGGGGTCGACGCGCTGACAGGGCTATCAGCGCGTCAGCGCATAGCGCCAGCTCAGGCCGCGAGCGCGGGGTAGTCGGTATATCCCTTTTCCGCGCCGCCATAGAAGGTGGCCCGGTCGGGGTGATTCAGCGGCGCACCTTCACGCAGTCGGCGTGGCAGGTCCGGATTGGCGATGAACAGACGGCCGAACGCGACCAGGTCGGCGTCCTGCGTCAGCGAGGCTTGAGCCAGATCGCGGTCATAACCATTGTTGACCATCCAGGCTCCGGTGCCGCCGGCAGCCTTGTATTGCGTGCGCATGGCTTGGTAGTCGAAAGGTGTGCTTCCCTGCACATGATCACGCGCGCCGCCGGTGGCGCCTTCGATCACATGCAGATAGGCCAGTTGCAGTGGACCCAGTGCGCGTGCCACGTGGTCGAACAGCGGTTGCGGATCCGGGTCCGATGCGTCGTTGGCCGGTGTCACCGGCGACAGTCGCAGCCCGGTTCGGCCGCCTCCGATCTCCTGTGCGACGGCCTGCATGACCTCGATCAGCAGCCGAGCACGGTTTTCGATCGAACCGCCATACGCGTCATCGCGCTGGTTCGAGCCACTGCGCAGGAACTGGTCGAGCAGGTAACCGTTGGCACCATGAACCTCGACGCCGTCAAAGCCCGCGTCGATGGCGCAGCGTGCGGCATGGCGGTAGTTGTCGACAATGCCGGGCAGTTCGTCCTGGCGCAAGGCACGCGGTGCCGAGGTCTCGACGAATGCCGCAATACCATCATGGATCAATACGGTCTTGGTCTTTGCCGTGATCGCTGACGGCGCAACGGGTGCCTGGTTACCAGGTTGCAAGTCGGTATGCGAGACCCGACCCACATGCCAGAGTTGTACGACGATCTTGCCGCCGTCTGCGTGTACGGCGTCCGTGATCCTTTTCCACGCGGTGACCTGCTCGGGACTCCAGATGCCGGGCACGTCGGCATAACCCTGGCCCTGGTGGCTGATGGCGGTAGCCTCTGTGATGATCAAGCCGGCGCTGGCGCGCTGGCGGTAGTAGGTTTGCATCAGCGCCGTGGGAACGGCGCAAGGTGCGCGGTTGCGGGTCAGCGGCGCCATCACGATGCGATTGGCGAGTTTCAGGCTGCCGGCCTGGACGGGATCGAAAAGTGTGGTCATGCAAATCAGTTGGTGCCGAAGGGCCTGATTGCAACACGTCTGCCGGTCGATGCACCTTTCGCATGGGTGCACAATGCGCCCATGCGAAAGATCGCGCAATGGCTGTTGCTGACGTTTGTCCTTACCTGTGGGTTGTTCAGTGTGGTGTTGTTCATCCTGCACCGCTGGATTGCGACCGACGATTTCCGTCATCGGGTGCAGGCGCAGGCCACTGGCGTGCTCGGCCGCGAGGTGCGGCTGGGTGTCTTGACCGTCGATGTCTGGCCCTTGCCTGCGGTGGCGCTGAACCGGGTGGAGGTCGCCACGCAGCCGGTGATCCGCATTGAACGTATCGAGGTGCGACCGTTGCTGGCCGCCCTGTTGTCCGGCCGGCTGGAATTGTCCACGTTGCTGGTGCGGCAGGCGGATTTGTCCCAGGCCGCGGTGGATGACTTGCTGGCTGCACGTCAAACCGGGCAGGCCGGGAAGGATCGGCAGCGTCGTACGGGCCCGGGCGCAACCGGCGGCAATGGGGAAGTGCCGCATGTGGACGTGGTGCAGGTGATGATGCCGCAGCGTGTCGTGCTGGACGCGGCCACTTGGCGCAGTGGCAGTGGCGCGGCGACGATGTTCAACGCCGACGCACGGCTGGACCCGCAGGGTCTGCCGGACGCATTGAAGGTGACCCTGCTCGCCGGTTCCTTGCAAGGCACCCGGCTTTCCTTGCTGCGCAAGCAGGAGAAAGCCGAATGGGACGTGGATGTGGAAATTGCCGGCGGAACGGTCCGGGGCAAGCTGCAGTTGCCACACGGGCCCGGGGCGAAGCAGGCCCTGGAGCTGACGGGGCAACTCGAAACCCGCAATGTTGCATTGGGCGTCTTGATGCGTGCGCAGCAACTCGAGCGGGGCGGGAACATCGCCGGCAATCGTGCGGCCCTGAGCGGTAAGCTGGAGGCTTCGACCCGGCTCGAGGCCAGGTCGCCAGACTGGGGTGGGCTGTTCGCGAATTTGCAGTCGGAGAGCCGGTTTGTCGTGGATCACGCCGTGGTTCACGGCGTCGACCTGGCCCGTGCCGTTCGCTCGGTCGGCCTGAGCCGTGGTGGAGTGACCCGGCTCGATACCCTGGCCGGTCAAGTCCGCACGCGAGGGCGGTCCGTGGAATTGCGCAACATGGTGGCCAGTTCGGGCGCCTTGAGTGCCGGCGGAAATGTGACGATCACACCCGATCGACAACTTCAGGGGAGGGTCGATGTGAATCTTGGCGCCAAGATGGTGGGCACTGCCGTCGGAGTGCCGCTGCTGGTCGAAGGCACGCTGGACAAACCGGAACTGCGCCTGACCCGCGCTGCGCTGGCGGGTGCGGTGATCGGCAGCTTGATTTTGCCGGGTGTCGGAACCGGGGCGGGCGCGTCGCTGGGTGAAAAGATCAGCGAGGGTTTGAAAGGCTTGCTTGGCAAGTGAGTGCAGGCTTCATTGGGCTTGCAACCGCCCGGCCGCCCAAAGAACCTGCTCGATGACGCCACTGACATTTTTCCGCGCTGCCGGGTCGATCAGCTCGCCGCTGTCGTCGAAGGCGTCGGCGGCGCGGGACAAGGCAAAGGCCCGGGGCGCGAGCCAGCATTGCAGATTGAGCAGCAAAGGTGCCAGGTGGCTTTGCGAGCGCAGGCCACCGAGTGCGCCGTTGGACGCGCTGAGCATGCCGACCACTTTGCCCGCGAAAGGTTTGGTGCCACTGCTCCACGCCGGATCGGATTTGATCGGGCTCGACACCCAGTCGATGGTGTTCTTGAGCAAGGCGGTGTAGGAGCCGTTGTATTCGGGCGAACAGATGATCCAGGCCGGATGGGCGTAAAAGAGTTCTTTGAGGCGCACGACGTCGGCCGGTGTGCCTTTGGCCTCCAGGTCGGCGTTGTACATCGGTATGTCGAAGTCGCCCAGTTCGATATGGCAGACGTCGGCGCCGGCCTCACGGGCGATGGACGCCGCGGCGGCGGCCAGACGGCGATTGAAGGAGTTTTGCCGGGTGCTGCCGGCGAAGATCAGGGTTTTCATGACTCCGATTGGAGCACATGGCCCATCGGCGCCTGGCGAAGTTCGAACGGACCCTTTCTAGGCTGGCAGTATGGGCTGCTGCGCACCGATTTGTCCCAGTGGTGGCCGTGGCCGTTGGAGTT
Source organism: Burkholderiaceae bacterium (assembly GCA_046594635.1). Lineage (GTDB taxonomy): Bacteria > Pseudomonadota > Gammaproteobacteria > Burkholderiales > Burkholderiaceae_C > CAISIP01. Next base: position 6,716 of record JBKJRR010000408.1, on the reverse strand, counting down.
TGGCGGCAGACGGATGGAGAAGCTCGTTAAAATGTACAAAAATCCACAAGTTGTACAAAATGAAAATTTTGCCTTTGAGCGAGTTCCGGGCCAACGCGTCCGCGATGCTCGATCTGGTCGAGCAGGGTCAGTCGGTGCGCATCATGCGCCATGGCCGTCCGGTGGCGGATCTGGTGCCGGTGCGCGAACACGATGACAACCACCTCCCGAGCTGGAAGCGACCATTTGCGCCGGTGTTCTTGCCGCCTGGCGCCTCCTTGTCGCGCGCGGTGCGCGATGACGCGGACGCTGTGGGTGCGCCATGAAAGAGCCGCAATTGCGCAGCGGGCGAGCCTACGCGCCGGTCGATGCGCCCGCATATGGCGAAGGCCTGCGTGTGATGTTTGACGCCTCGGCACTGGTACAGCGTTATGCCGCGGAGGCTGGGCACGCGCGGGTACTGGCGCTGATGGAGCAGGCCGACCAGGTGCTTGTGGCCATGCATTGCCTGAGCGAAGTGGGGGCGGGATTGTTGCGCCTGCGCCGCGACGGTTGCCTTGCGCCGGCGGAGTTTGATCGTGCCTGGGCTGCGGTGCAACGCGACGTGGCGGACATGGTGCGGGTGCCGGTGGACGACCATGTCGAGCGTTTTGCCTTTGCGGCCATGGAGCGTGAACCGTTGCGGGTGACCGATGCGCTGCATCTGGGCAGTGCGTTGGTGGCCCATGTCGACGTGTTCGTGACCGCCGACCCGCGTGTCGCACAGTTGGCCCGATTGTTGGGCCTGCCGTCCGAGTGCCTTGAGGATGAGGCCAATACCTTGACAGAGGAAGTGATGGTGGCGCCATGATGTATCCCGAAGAATTTGATGTGATCGTGGTTGGTGGTGGCCATGCCGGCACCGAAGCAGCGCTGGCCGCGGCGCGCATGGGCAGCAAGACGCTGCTGCTTACGCACAACATCGAGACCCTGGGTCAGATGAGTTGCAATCCGTCCATCGGCGGCATTGGCAAGGGCCATCTGGTCAAGGAGGTCGACGCCTTGGGTGGTGCCATGGCCGCTGCGACGGACGAGGGTGGCATCCAGTTCCGGATTCTCAATTCAAGCAAGGGCCCGGCCGTGCGTGCCACCCGGGCCCAGGCCGACCGCATTCTGTACAAGGCGGCGATTCGACGCAGGATCGAGAATCAGCCCAACCTGTGGCTGTTCCAGCAGGCAGTCGATGACCTGATGGTCGAAGGCGACCGGGTCGTCGGGGCGGTGACGCAGATCGGCATCCGGTTTCGCAGCCGCACGGTGGTGCTGACGGCAGGCACTTTTCTGGATGGCAAGATCCATGTGGGCATGAACAACTACTCGGCTGGGCGCGCCGGTGATCCACCGGCGATGAGCTTGTCGGCGCGGCTCAAGGAGTTGAAGTTGCCCCAGGGGCGGCTCAAGACGGGAACTCCGCCCCGACTCGACGGGCGCTCCATCGACTTCAGCAAATGCCTGGAACAACCTGGCGACGGCATGCCCGGCGGCATTGCCGGTCGGGTCCCGGTGTTCGGTTTCATGGGCTCTGCGCAGGAACATCCCGCGCAGATGTCGTGCTGGATTACCCACACCAACGAACGCACGCACGACATCATCCGCGGTGGGCTCGATCGCAGTCCGATGTTCACCGGCAAGATCGAAGGGGTGGGGCCGCGCTATTGCCCCAGCGTCGAGGACAAGATCCACCGGTTTGCCGACAAGACCAGCCACCAGATCTTTCTGGAGCCCGAAGGTTTGACGACCCACGAGTACTACCCCAACGGCATTTCCACCAGCCTGCCGTTTGATGTTCAGTACGAACTGGTGCGTTCCATGGCCGGGCTGGAGAACGCGCATATCCTGCGGCCGGGATATGCGATCGAATACGACTACTTTGACCCGCGCGCGCTCAAGACCAGCTTTGAGACGCGCGCAATCGGCGGTCTGTACTTTGCCGGCCAGATCAATGGCACGACCGGCTACGAAGAGGCCGCGGCGCAGGGCTTGTTTGCCGGCGTCAATGCGGCGCTGGCCTGTCGGGGTGACGCGCCCTGGTTGCCACGACGCGACGAGGCGTACCTGGGGGTGCTGGTCGACGACCTGATCGCCAAGGGCGTGACCGAGCCCTACCGCATGTTCACCAGCCGGGCGGAGTACCGGTTGCAACTGCGCGAAGACAACGCTGACTTGCGGCTGACCGAAACGGGGCGGCGACTGGGTCTGATCGATGATGCGCGTTGGGATGCGTTTTGCCGCAAGCGGGACGCTGTTTCACGTGAAACAGAGCGATTGCAATCACTGTGGGTCAGCCCGAAAAATCTGGAGGTGGCCGAATCCGAGCGCGTGCTGGGCAAGCAGATCGACCACGAGTACAGCCTGTCTGAGTTGTTGCGGCGGCCGGATGTCTCGTACCGGACCTTGATGACCCTGGCCGGGGGGCGTTATGCTCCGCCCGATCTGGCCTGGGAGGAGGCGCCTTTGGCGGCCGATGACCTGCAAGCCTCGCGACACGCGTTTGCCCGTGCGGTTGTGGACCAAGTGGAAATCGCGGCTCGTTACAGCGGCTACATCAGTCGGCAGAAGGGTGAGATCGAACGCGCCGAGTATTACGAAAACCTGGTCCTGCCGGACGCGCTGGACTACATGCAGGTGGCCGCGCTCAGTTTCGAGGCGCGCCAGATTCTGACCCGACACCGTCCCCAGACCCTGGGGCTGGCGTCGCGAATTTCAGGCATTACGCCGGCCGCGATCTCGCTGCTGCTGGTGCATCTGAAAAAACACCGTTCCGATTTACCCGGGTTGCTAGGGTCGACTGGCCCGGCGGTGTCAACGAATCAGGTGTTGGCTTGAGTACGCGCCTATTCGAGGAGTCCTTGCGCCACGGATTGGCACGCCTGGGACTGGCGCTGACGGATAAACAGGTCACGCAGTTGCTGGACTACCAGGAGCTTCTGCAAAAGTGGAATCGCGTTTACAACCTGACGGCGGTGCGTGATCCCGAGCACATGCTGACCCATCATCTGCTGGACAGTCTTGCGATCGTCGATCCGTTGCGGCGCCGGTTGCAGGCGCGACACGGCGTGGAACGCCCACGTCTGCTCGACGTTGGTGCTGGCGCCGGACTGCCCGGTGTGGTGGTCGCGATCTGTTGCCCGGACATCCAGGTGAGCTGTGTCGACGCGGTGGCCAAAAAAGTGGCATTCGTGCGGCAAGCTCAGGTGGCGCTGGGTTTGACCAATCTGCAGGCGTTGCACGCCCGGGTCGAAACCCTGCACTGTGTCTATGACCTTGTCTGCTCGCGGGCGTTTGCCAGCCTGGCCGACTTCGTACGGGGCACGCGCAATTTGTTGGCGCCTGCCGCATGCTGGCTGGCGATGAAAGGGCAGGAGCCCGTCGACGAGATAGCGGCCTTGCCGGCTGAGGTGAAAGTGTTTCACGTGGAACCATTGCAGGTGCCGGAGCTCGATGCGAAGCGTTGCATCGTCTGGATGGAACCGATCGCCACCTGAGGGTGGGTTATTCGCACAGTCTGCGTCCGGGACTGCGCCGCGTTGCCTTCCCGCCAGGGGAAGGCATTAAACTCCTCGTTCACCCCCAAGGATTTCCCATGTTTGGCATAGCTGACTACGGAGCGTTTGTCGTCACGATCATTGTGTTTCTACTGGTCCCCGGGCCTGGCAACCTGGCTTTGATCACGTCCACCGGCAAGGGCGGATTGAGCGGTGGGCTGGCTGCAACGCTGGGTGTCATCTGCGGTGACCAGGTACTGATGTGGATGGCGGTGGCCGGTGTTGCCGCCTTGTTGGCGGCGTATCCGGCCGCATTTCACGCAGTGCAGTGGCTGGGTGCCGCTTATCTGGCCTGGTTGGGTTTTCGCATGCTCTTTGCGCGGCCAGGCGATCAGCCGGTGCTGCAGATTCGCGCAGGGCACTATGTGCGCCAAGCCCTGTTGATCACCTTGCTCAACCCCAAAGCCATCATTTTCTATATGGCCTTCTTCCCATTGTTCGTGAACCCCGTGCGTCACCAGGGCCTGGTGACTTTTGGTGTGATGGCCATGACGATCGCAGTGTTGACATTTGCCTATGGGTTGACCGTCGTGCTGCTGACGCATTTTCTTGCCGGGCGCATGCGCGCCAGTCCGCGGATCTCCCGCGCACTCCATCAATTGGCCGGCTTGTTTCTGATCGGCTTCGGCATCAAGCTCGCCGTTGGCCGCTGAACCACAACCGTACGCACCGCGAGACACCAAAGGCATGGCCAGAATTTTTTGCATTGCGAATCAGAAAGGCGGCGTTGGCAAAACCACCACGACCGTGAATCTGGCGGCTGGTCTGGCCAAGGTCGGGCAACGGGTGCTGATGGTGGACCTGGATCCGCAAGGCAATGCGACCATGGGGTCGGGCATCGATAAACGGCAGTTGGCCGCCAGTGTCTATGACGTGTTGCTCGGATCGGCCACCGTGGCCCAGGCGCAGATACGAAGCGACAAACTGGAGGCGGCTGGCTGCGGTTACGTAGTGTTGGGCGCCAATCGCGACCTGGCTGGCGCTGAAGTCGAACTCGTGGGGGCCTTGCGCCGCGAACGTCGACTCAAGGAGGCGCTGGCCGAGGTCGACGGCGACTACGACTTCGTGCTGATAGACTGCCCACCGTCGCTGTCGATGCTCACGCTCAATGGCCTGAGTTGTGCGCATGGTGTGATCGTGCCGATGCAGTGCGAGTACTTCGCGCTCGAAGGCCTGACCGATCTGGTCAACACCATCCGCCAGGTGCGCGCCAATATGAACAAGGACCTGGCGGTAATCGGCCTGTTGCGCGTGATGTTCGATCCTCGCATCACCTTGCAGCAACAGGTCAGCGACCAACTCAAGGCGCATTTTGCCGAAAAGGTCTTCAATACCGTGATTCCGCGCAACGTGCGACTGGCCGAAGCGCCCAGTTACGGCGTGCCGGGCGTCGTTTTCGACCCGGCGTCCAAAGGTGCCCAGTCCTATGTGGCGTTTGCCGAAGAAATGGTGGCGCGCATTGCCAAGCTTTGAAGTCTTGTCATCAGTCCGAAGCGCCTGCGTTTCAACGATACGGCGCTCCTTGTTTTGTAGCGCATGACGGCCGCCAGAGTCTTGTTGCTGCCCGGCTGGCAGAACTCGGGACCCGAGCACTGGCAAAGCCGGTGGGAGCGTATGTATGGCTACGAACGGGTCCAGCAGCACGACTGGATGCGTCCGCTGCGGGGTGACTGGATCGCCCGTTTGCAGGATGTGGTGCTGCGCCATACCGCGTACCGGGAACCGGACGCACCGGCCGACATCGTATTGGTCGGGCATAGCCTGGGTTGCCTGCTGGTGGCGGCCTGGGCCGCGCATACTCAGCTGGCCCATCACATCCGTGGCGCGCTGCTGGTTGCGCCGGGAGACCCGCAACGCGAGGAGGTCGTCGGGACCTTGGGTAGCTGGGCCCAGATTGCGCAGGAAACCTTGCCGTTCCCCAGTCTGCTGCTGGGCAGTCAGGACGATCCCTATTGCAGCTTCACACGGGCGCAGGCATTTGCGAGCGCCTGGGGATCCCGGTTCATCGACTATGGCCAAAGCGGTCATATCAATTCGGACAGCGGTCTGGGAGACTGGCCGCAGGGACATGCCCTTTTGGCGCAGCTGGCCGACGGAGACCGTGACACGCTGCGCGCACCCATCAAACGACACCAAGAGGAGGGCTGAACATGGCCACCAAGAAATTCAAGGGCCTGGGGCGCGGACTTGAGGCCTTGCTCGGGCCTGTTGCACAGGCCGACGACATCAACGCCGGCGGCGATGCCAGTCCGGGGCAACCCGCGACCTTGTTCCTGACCGACTTGGTGCCCGGCCAGTACCAGCCGCGCACGCACATGGATGAAGGTGCCTTGTACGAACTGGCCGAATCGATCAAGGCACAAGGCATCATGCAACCGATCCTGGTGCGCCGGCTCGAGGCCGTCGATGGGTTGCAACGGCTGCGTGCCATGCAGGGTCCGGGTGCGGCAGGCGACCATGCGCTGACCCGTGGCGACCGGCCGGTGTACGAGATCATTGCCGGTGAGCGGCGTTTCCGTGCGGCGCGTCTGGCCGGGCTCGATAGCGTACCGGTGCTGGTGCGGGACGTCGGTGACGAGGCCGCCGCGGCCATGGCGCTGATCGAGAACATGCAGCGCGAAGACCTCAATCCGCTGGAGGAGGCGCAAGGCCTGCAACGCCTGATTCGGGAGTTCGGACTCACCCACGAGCAGGCGGCGCAGGCCGTCGGGCGCTCACGCAGTGCTGCCAGCAATCTGATGCGCCTGCTCAACCTGGCCGAACCGGTGCAGACCATGCTGATGGCGGGCGACCTGGAGATGGGCCACGCACGCGCTCTGCTGGCGCTCGAACGAGCATCGCAGATCACCGCTGCGAACCAGATTGCCTCGCGCAAGATGTCGGTACGCGAGGCCGAAGGGCTGGTCAAGAAACTGACGGCAGAATTTGCGCTGACCTCGCCCAAGCCCAAAAAGGAGAAGTCGCGCGACGTCAAGCGACTGGAGGAAGAGTTGTCCGATCTGCTCACCGCCGACGTCGAAGTGCGGGTGAAAAAGCGCGTCAAGCGTGGCGGTCGCATGCTCGAGCTCGGTGAGGTGGCGATCCAGTTCGGCTCGCTCGAAGAACTCAACGGCCTGATCGACAAGATCAGCCAGCACGCGACACGCTGAAGCG